>JBBRFD010000131.1:0-13404 GCA_038224985.1 Reyranellales bacterium | reverse complement strand
GTTTTTATTTTACTATCATTTTACCTCCCCCCCCATTGGACTGCCGGCGCGGGGGGGGTTTACCCCCCCGCGTCTCGGGATGACATCGCTTTTTGAATGACTGTTCGTGCGTCCATCTGAGTCGAAAAGACTCTGGGTCTGCTTCCCGCCCCACTCCAGACGTTGGTGGCGCATGCGGCTTGTCAGAGAGTGACCCAAAGCGGCCGATCCAAAGCCTGGCTGGTGCGGGAAGATCACCAGAACAGAGATCGCTGCGGCTCAACTCTTGATACCCTGGCAACGCCTCAGTTCCGCAAACGAGCTCAGAAACCCGGCTGCGTGTGCTACGACGGACGATGGCCAGAATGAATTGTGCGACGATAGTTGGTGACGTATGGTCTGACCACGCCTGAGTGTCGGGGAGCTGCCGTGCAAAGAACGATCGCCATTCTAGGCTCCGCTCTTTTCTTCGTGGTCGCGCCTTGTACGTTGGCAGGACTCATCCCGTGGTGGATCACAGGCTGGGAGCTTCGGTCGCCATTCTTCGGTCTAGAGCTGACGCGTGTCATCGGGGTAATATTGATTCTCGCCGGCGTGCCTGGGGTTGTCGATTCATTTGCGCGTTTTGCGCTGCAGGGGCTCGGCACCCCTGCGCCGATCGCGCCGCCCCGGAATCTCGTAATGACAGGTCTCTACCGTTACGTGCGCAATCCGATCTACGTTGCGGTCGTCGCTATCGTTCTGGGTCAAGCGGTGTTGTTTGGTGATTGGCGTCTCATCGTCTACGGCGCGCTGTTGTGGCTCGCCTTCCACTTATTGGTCGTGGCAGACGAAGAGCCCACGCTTGAGCGAACGTTTGGGGGAGAGTACGAGGCTTTCCGCGCCAACGTCCCGCGCTGGATCCCGCGCATGACGCCGTGGCGTCCAGAATGAAGGTGGTATCAAAGGAAAGCAGTGTCGAGGATTTCCGGATATGGCCCAACTCGGACATGCCATTCAAAGCCACCAGCGTCCCGAACCGCCCCGGAAGCGGATATCGCGCTACGATTTATGAGTTCCGACCCTAGCGTCTTTTCGACTCAAATGGACGCACGAACGGTCATTCAAAAAGCGATGTCATCCCGAGCATAGCGAGGGGGGTTACCCCGCGCGACTCGGGATGACAGTTTTGTTGTTCGTTCGATGGTGAGTCAATTTCAGTCGGAAAGACTCTAGCTACTCGGCTGCGGCTTTTCGCATGCCCTGCTGGCGGGCCATCCATTCGCCCATGGCCTGTTCCATGGTCATGAACACCGCGCCGTCTTCCATCAGCTTCTGGATCAACCGTTCCAACATCATCATGCGATGGCCGCGGCCGATGACATGCGGATGGAAGGTATAGGTCAGGATGCCGAAGTCGGGCTGCACCCGGGTCATGTAGGTGTAGTCGTCGACGAAGTTCTCCAGCACCGCCGTGGCGTTCATCAATCCGCCTTGAATCGAGCCGTTGGGATTGCGCATGTATTCGAAGTGCGGGAAGTCGTCGAGCGACCAGCTGATCGGCATTTCCAGCAGCGATGTCTCGCGGCCGCGTACGATCGGCTTTTTCAGCTCGACGATGTCCTTGTCGCGGGCGAAGTAACAGTCGTAGTCGTGGCCCATCAGCGAGCTGTCGTATTTGATGCCGTGCTTCAGCAGCAGTTCGATCGAATTGGGTGATAGGTCCCAGGCGGGGGAGCGGTAGCCGCGGGCGAACTTGCCGCTGACGCGCTTGATCGATTCGTTGCCGCGGACGATTTCTTCTTCTTCCTCGTCGCGTTCCATCGTCACTGGCAGGCGGTGCGTCCAGCCGTGATGGGCGAGTTCGTGGCCGGCCTCGACATAGGGCATGACGGCTTCGGGCGTGCTGTCGATGGTATGGCCGGGCGTGAAGAATGTGCCCTTGATGTTGTATTTCTCCATCAAGGCGACGAGACGCGGGATCACGACGATGTCGTACTCGCCACGCGAGATGGCGGTGGGCGAGGTCATGCCCCGGGCGATGAAGCCCGAAAGGTGATCATGGTCGAAAGTCAGGCAGACGATGTGGCGAGGCATGTCGCATTCCTTCTGTAGGCCCTCGCAGTTTAGGGGGATTTGTTGCCTTCGCCCACCGGAGCCTTCATGATGACGGCAACAAATAAGAGCCTAAGTCGTTTTCGGGAGGAAACATGGCGGTGTCGTCCGCCCAACGTGCGCAGGCGCTCGCCTTGGCGCGCGTGGGCGACAACCAGCTGGTCGTGGAAGGCGTGTCCAAGAAATTCGGCGGAGTCACCGCCGTTTCGGACGTGTCGGTCGACGTCCCGCGCGGGGGCATTTTGTCCATTATTGGCCCCAACGGCGCGGGCAAGACTTCGCTCCTGAACATGATTTCCGGCTTCTACAAACCGGATACCGGGCGCGTGCTCCTCGAAGGCCAGGACATCACCCAGAAGAAACCGAGCGACATCGCCGCACTCGGCATTGCCCGGACTTTCCAGAACATAGCGCTGTTCAGCGGTTTGACGGTTCTCGACAACCTGATGCTGGGCCGCCACGTGCGGATGAAGGCCGGCATCCTGTCGAGCGTCATCTACTGGGGGATGGCGCAGAAAGAGGACATCGCCCATCGCGAGGCGGTCGAGGAGATCATCGAGTTCCTCAAGCTCCAGGACCTGCGCAAGCAGCAGACGGCCGCCCTTGCCTATGGCCTGCGCAAACGCGTCGAGCTCGGCCGGGCGCTGGCGCTCGAACCCAAGGTGTTGCTGCTCGACGAGCCTATGGGCGGCATGAACCAGGACGAGAAGGAAGACATGGCACGCTACATCCTGGACGTGAACCAGGAGCGTGGCATCACGGTCGTGCTGATCGAGCATGACATGGGTGTCGTCATGGATATTTCCGACAAGGTCGTCGTCCTCGACCGGGGTCGCTGCATTGCTGCCGGCACGGCCGACGAGGTGCAGAGGCATCCCAAGGTGATCGAGGCCTATCTCGGCACGTCCAAAGGCAGAGGCCAGGTATGAGGCTCACAGAGTCAGCCGGAACCGACACGCTGCCCAAGCTGGTCGAGCGCAATGCCGCCAGCGACCCGAAGGCTGCCGGCATGCGTGAGAAGACACGCGGCGTCTGGCAGACCTATAGCTGGACCGACTATCGCGACCAGGTGCGCGACTTCGCGCTGGGCCTCGCTTCGATGGGCTTCAAGCGCGGCGACAAGCTCTCGGTCGTGGGCGACAACCGCCCGCAGCTCTATTTCGCCCAGGTTTCGGCGCAGGCCTTGGGCGGCGTTTCGGTGCCGGTCTACCAGGACTCGATCGCCTCGGAGCTGGTCTATGTGCTGAACCATGCCGAGACTTCGGTGATCGTGGCGGAGGATCAGGAGCAGGTCGACAAGGCTTTGTCGCTCAAGGATCAGCTGCCCAATCTGCGCTCCATCGTCTTCGACGACCCGCGCGGCATGTGGGGCTACGACGATCCGATGCTCTGCTCGTTCGAGAGCGTGATCGAGGCGGGCAGGGCCTTCGGCAAGGCCGATCCCGGATACTACGCCTCGGAAGTGGCCAAGGGCGCCGCCGGTGATACGGCGATGATCGCCTATACCTCGGGTACGACCGGCACGCCCAAGGGCGCGATGCTCAGTCACCGCAACATGATCGACACCGCCCAGGCCTTCGTCGAAGTGAACGACATCAAGGCGGGCGACAACTGGCTCTCCTATCTGCCGATGGCCTGGGTCGGCGACGCGGCCTTTTCGCTCGGCATGGCGCTGGTCGCCAAGGCGACGGCGAACTGTCCCGAGAATCCCGAGACGGTGCAGCGCGATCTGCGCGAGTTGGGGCCGGACGCCGTGCTGGCGCCGCCGCGCATCTGGGAAAACATGCTGACCACGATGCAGGTCAAGTCCGGCGATGCCTCACCGATGAAGCGTCGTATCTACGAGTATTTCCGAGCGCTGGCCGAGCGCTGCGAGCTGAAGCGCACCGACGGCCAGCCGCTGTCGTTGATGGAACGCGCCGGCATGGGCCTGGGCGAGATCTTCGTCTACGGCCCGGTGCGCGACCAGCTGGGCGTGCGCAATGCGCGCTGGTGCTACACCGGGGGTGCGCCGCTCGGCCCCGACACCTACCGCTTCTTCCGCTCCTTTGGCATCAACCTGAAGCAGATCTACGGCGCCACCGAAGCCACGGCGATGATCTCCTGCCAGGCCGACACGGAAGCCAATCCCAATACCGTCGGCCGGCCGATCCCGCGCGTCGAGATCAGGATCGACGAACGTGGCGAGGTCATGTTGAAGGGAACGAACGTCTTCAGCGGCTATTACAAGCAGGAGGACGTCACGCGCGATACCGTGACGCCCGACGGCTGGCTGAAAACCGGCGATGCCGGTTTCTTCGACAAGCAGGGCCACCTCGTCATCATCGACCGCGCCAAGGATGTCGGCAAGATGACCGATGGCTCGGCCTTCGCGCCGCAGTTCATCGAGAACAAGCTGAAGTTCAGTCCCTTCATCCGCGAAGCCGTGGCCTTCGGTCACGAGCAGCCGATGGTCGTGGCCATGATCGCCATCGATATGCAGACCGTCGGCACCTGGGCCGAGAAGAGGGGCATCGCTTACTCCAGCTTCATGGACCTCAGCCGCAAGGATGAGGTCGCCCGGCTGATCGGCGAGGAAATCGCCAAAGCCAATGCAACGCTGCCCGACGTTCAGCAGGCCCGTCGTTACCTGCTGCTCAACAAGGAACTCGAAGCCGACGACGCCGAAATGACGCGCACCCGCAAAGTGCGCCGCAAGTTCGTTGCCGAGAAATACGCCAAGGTCATCGATGCCTTCTACAATGGCGGCAAGAGTGCCGAAGTCACCGTCGAGATCACCTTCGAGGACGGACGCAAGTCGAGCATGACCTCGACCATCGCCATACACGATCTCGCATCGGCTCCGCCGGTGCGGGCGGCGGCATAAGGAAATGACGATGGCGGAAGACCTTGGATTTCTTTTCGCGTTGTTGCTGAATGGCGCCTCGATCGGCTTGATGTACGCCCTGATCGCGTTGGGTTTCGTGCTGGTCTACAAGGCGACGGACGCCATCAACTTTGCCCAGGGCGAGTTCGTGATGCTGGCCGGGCTTGTCGCGGCGCTGGTCGCCGGAATTGAAGGCGCGCCGCTGATCGCGGCGGTGCTCGCGGCGCTCGCGGTCATGATCGGTTTCAGCTTTGGACTTGAGCGGATCGTGCTGCGGCCTTTGCTCGGCCGCCCTGTCGTTGCCGTGATCATGGCCACGATCGGCCTTGCAGCGATACTCCGCGGGCTGGCGCCGGTGGTTTTCGGGGGTGAAACGCGCGCCCTGTCGCTGCCGATCGGCGACGATCCGATCGCGATCGGACCGGCCAGCCTGCCGCCCATCCAGGTGGCCGGCGCCGTATTGGCGATCCTGTTCTTTCTCGCCTCCAATTGGTTCTTCAAGAAGAGCCGCATGGGCGTGGCCATGCGCGCCGTCGCCGACAACCAGCAGGTGGCGCAGGCCATGGGCATCAACGTCGAGCGCTATTTCGCGCTCGCCTGGGCCATGGCCGGCATCGTCTCGGCGCTGGGTGGCGTCGTGTGGGGCAGCATGCTGGGGGTCGACGTGCATCTGGCGCTGGTCGGCCTGAAGGTGTTTCCCGTGGTGATATTGGGCGGCCTCGACTCGATCGGCGGCGCACTGGTCGGCGGTCTTATCATCGGCATCGTCGAGAATTTGGCGGCCGGCTACCTCGACCCCTATGTCGGCGGCGGCACCAAGGACTTCGCGCCTTACGTCCTGATGATCCTGGTCCTGATGGTCAGGCCTTACGGCATCTTCGGCAAACGAAAGATCGAGCGCGTATAAAATGTTCCACCGCGAATCCGGAGTCTTCAAGACCACCTATGCCGCCGATATGGCGCTGTACCCGCTGCCGATCGCCAAGTGGGCGGTGGCAGTGCTGGCGCTGATCTTCGTCGTGATCATTCCGTCGATGGTCCATGAATACTACCTCTCGATCCTCAATCTGATTTTTATCGCCATCGTGGGCGCGCTCGGGCTCAATATCCTGGTCGGCTACACCGGGCAGATTTCGTTGGGGCACGGCGCCTTCATGTCGGTCGGTGCCTACACGGCGGCAAATCTCGCGGTAAAGCTCGATTTGCCCTTCTGGCTCACCTTGCCGGCGGGCGGCCTGATGGCGGCGGCGATCGGCGTGCTGGTCGGAATGCCGAGCCTGCGCATCAAGGGGCTGTATCTCGCCATCGCCACGCTGGCGGGCCAGCTCATCATCGAATGGACGATCAATCGCGTTCCGGCGATCTCGGGAGGCGCCCAGGCCTCGATCCAGGTCGACCGGCCGAGCCTGTTCGGTTTCAGCTTCAATACGCAGGGCAGCCTGTATTTCTTCCTGCTGTTCTTTGCCGTGCTGGCGATCGTGGCGACGCTCAACCTGGTGCGCAGCCGCATCGGCCGGGCCTTCATCGCCGTGCGCGACCAGGATATCGCCGCCGAAATCATCGGCATCGACATCTACCGCTACAAGCTGATGGCCTTCGCCATTTCGTCTTTCTACGCCGGCGTCTGCGGCGTGCTCTACACCTACTATTTCGGCATCGCCAATTACGAGCAGTTCCAACTCGGCGTCTCGATCGACTATCTGGCGATCATCATCATCGGCGGGCTGGGATCGGTGCTCGGTTCGATCCTCGGCGCGGCTTTCGTCACGCTGCTGCCGATCGTGCTGCGTATCGGCATGGAAAACATCGGCTCGCTTTTCTTCACCGATTCGGAGGTCGCCAACGTGATCTCCGGCCTGAAGCTCTGCGTGTTCGGGGCGTTGATCATCTTTTTCCTGATCGTCGAGCCCGAGGGGCTCAACCGATTGTGGCGGAATATCCGGAGCTACTTCCGGGTTTGGCCCTTCTCCTACTAGGGGAGGGCGTTATGGCGAAACGAAGGGAGGACCGCATGATGAGGTTCGTGAAGAGTTGGCTGGGAGTGGCGGCAGCCGCCGGCACCCTGGCATTCGGCGCGGGTGAAGCCTTCGCCCAGAAGGAAGTCGTGTTCGGTCTGCAGTGCGACCGGACAGGGCCTACCGCCACCGTGGGCGTTTTCCTGTGCCCCGGCTACCACGACTATGTCGGACTGGTGAACAGCAAGGGCGGCGTCGAGGGCTTCAAGATCAAGGTCATCGAGGTCGACAACGAGTACAAGGTACCGCCGGCGATGGAAGCGCATGAGCGCTTCAAGAAGGAGGGTGCCATCCTCGAGGGGCTCTATGGCACGCCGCAGACCGCGGCTTTGTCCAAGAAGCTCGAGGAGGACAAGATTCTCGGCACGTCTCCCGGCTTCGGCACGGCGGCCGCTGCCGACGGCAAGCGCTTTCCCTACACTTTCCCGATCGCGGCCAGCTACTGGTCGCAGGCCGGTGCGGCGGTGCAGTTCGCCAAGGACAAGCTCGGCGGCACCCTCAAGGGCAAGAAAATCGCCTACCTGTTCTACGACAATCCGGCAGGCAAGGAGCCGCTGCCGATTCTCGAGGACCTCGCCAAGATCGAGGGCTTCGAGATGCGCACCTTCGCGGTGCCGGCGCCAGGCGTCGAGATGGGCGCCCAGGTGCTCGACATCACCGGCCGCTTCAAGCCCGACTTCGTGATCGCCCATCTGTTCGGCCGCGCACCGTCGGTGGCGATCAAGGAGCTCAAGGGCAAGGGCTATCCGCTGAGCAAGGTGATCGGCTTCGTCTGGGCCAGCTCCGAGGCCGACATCGTCGCGGCGGGCGGCATGGCGGTGGCCGAAGGCTACAACACCATCCAGTTCGCCGGCGTCGGCAAGGACTTCCAGGTCCTGAAGGACATCGAGGCGATGTACAAGGCACAGGGCAAGCCCGCGCCCAAGGAAATGGACTCGACTGTCTATTACAACCGCGGCGTCTTCATCGCGGCGCTTCACGTCGAGGCGGTGCGACAGGCCATCAAGGCCAAGGGCGGCGCCAAGCCGACTTCGGAAGAGGTCAAGAAGGGCATGGAGTCGATCAAGGGCTTCACACTGGGCGGCCTCGTGCCGCCGATGCAGCTCTCGGCCGAAGACCATGAAGGCGGCGGTTGGTGTCAGGTGTGGACGGTCAAGGGCGGCAAGCTCGTGAAGTCCACCGAATGGTTCCAGGGCTATCGCGCGGTGATCCAGAAGCACCTCGCGGCCGAAGCCACCAAGTCGTGAGTATCGGAGCGGGCGGCGCCAGTCATCGAGCAGAGGCGCCGCCCGTTTCTTCCATGCTGTCGATCAACAACATCGAAGTTGTCTACGATGGCGTCATCCTCGTCCTCAAGGGCGTGTCGATCGACGTCCGCGAAGGCGCGATCACCACGGTCCTGGGCGCCAATGGCGCCGGCAAAACGACAACGCTGAAGGCGATTTCGGGCGTGCTGCATTCGGAACGCGGCGAGGTCACCAAGGGCTCGATCCAGCTCGGCGACCGGCGCATCGACGGCATGCGGGCTCACGAGGTCGCCAAGCTCGGGCTGGTCCAGGTCTTCGAAGGCCGGCGCGTGTTCGAGCACTTGACGACCGAGGAAAACCTGATCGCCGGCGGCCACGTGCTGCGTGACGGCGCCTTCGTCAAGCAAGGCATCGACCTCGTCTATTCGTATTTTCCGCGGCTCAAGGAACGCCGCCATCAGCAGTCGGGCTACCTGTCGGGCGGCGAGCAGCAGATGCTGGCGATCGGCCGCGCCCTGATGAGCCGGCCCAAGGTCGTGCTGCTCGACGAGCCCTCGCTGGGCCTGGCGCCGATGCTGGTCGAGGAGATTTTCGCCATCGTCAGCCGGCTGGTGAAGCAGGAGAAGCTCTCCGTACTGCTGGTCGAGCAAAACGCCACGATGGCGCTGGCGGTGGCCGATCACGGCTATGTCATGGAGAACGGCCGCATCGTGCTGGAAGGCGACGCCGCCAAACTGCGCGAGAATTCCGACATCAAGGAGTTCTACCTCGGCCTCAACGAGGGTGGCGCCCGCAAGTCCTACCGTGACACCAAGCATTACAAGAGGCGCAAACGCTGGCTATCCTAGGCGCCACATGCGCCTCATTGGATCGTCCCTCGTCTTTGCCCTGCTTGCAGCACTCCCGGCGGCAGGCCAGAGCTATCTCGCCCAGCAATGTGCGGCCTTCGGCGAGGCCCAGTACAAGAAACTCGATCCCGCGATCGATCGCATCCTGCCGTCGGAATACCCGGCGGCGGCGCTCGAGCGCTTCGAGGCCCGGGCGGGCAGCCAGGCCGTGGCAGCCGCGCTGACGTTGCGCGGCCGGCTGGCGTACCGCAACAAGCCGGCGCTCGACACGCAGTTCGTCTGCCTGCTCGATTCGGCCGAAAAGCCGCTTTTCTTCTATGCGCTGCCCGTGCTGGCCCAGCGCGGAACGCCGACGCCCTTCGGGCGCGGGCCGACCGCCGCGCCGGCGCCCCTTCAGTCGGCTCTGCCGCCGACACCGGCCCCCCGGATGGCCGCCGAGCGGGCGCCCTTGCCGGCCAGCGCCTTGCGTTTACGCGGCCTCGTCCGGGATACCGATGTCGGTCTGGTCTTCGAGGCTTGCGGCGGCGCCCCTCTGGCGCTCGAGGACAAGACACCGGGGCAGGAACTGACCCGGGCCTTCCGCGACCTGACGGGGGGCCAAGCGCGGCCGCTGTTCGTCGAGATGTACGGCCAGCGCGAGCAGGGGCCCGGAGCCGGCCTGAGCGCCCTGGAGCTGCGCCGCGCGGCGGTCGAGACGGCCGGCTGCCGTGCGCGCTTCGACCAGCGCGAATGGATCGTCGTCGGCAACGAACCCAACTGGCGCATGGACATCACCGGCCGCGATCTGCTGATGAGCGTGGTTGGCGGGACCATCACCCGCTTCCCGCATGGCGGCGTCCAGCGCGACGGCGGGATCCTCAGCTTTACCGGGGCCGAAGGCGTCGACATCCGGGTCGTGATCGAC
Organism: Reyranellales bacterium; assembly: GCA_038224985.1. Classification (GTDB taxonomy): domain Bacteria; phylum Pseudomonadota; class Alphaproteobacteria; order Reyranellales; family Reyranellaceae; genus Reyranella. The sequence goes on along the minus strand of JBBRFD010000131.1, from coordinate 3,451 downwards.
GAGCAGCGCTGCATCGATTCGGTCTCGGGCGCGCTCTATGCCTATCTGGTCGAGGTGAAAAGCGAGGGCCGTTCCTATGTCGGCTGCGCGGCCCACAATCCCGCCATGCCGGCGCCATGAAAGGCATGCCATAATCGGCGGATTGGAGGCGAGGCCATGGACGATATCGAGGAATTGCGGCGCCTGATCGGCGAGTCCCAGAGGATCGTGGCCTTCACCGGCGCCGGCATCTCCACCGAATCGGGCATTCCCGACTTTCGCTCACCGGGCGGCATCTGGACCAAGTACCAGCCGATCTACTTTGACGATTTCATGTCTTCCGAGGAAATGCGCCGCGAAAGCTGGCGGCGGAAGTTCGCCACCGACGCGACCATGCTCAAGGCCGAGCCCAATGCCGGTCACCGCGCACTCGCCAAGCTGGTCGAGCAGGGGCGCATGAGCGCCATCATCACCCAGAACATCGACGGCCTGCACCAGGCTTCGGGCGTGCCCGACAACAAGGTGATAGAGCTGCACGGCAACACGACCTATGCCAGCTGCCTCGACTGTGGCCATCGCCACGAATTGGCGCCGATCCGCAAGGCCTTCCTCGGCCATGGCACCTTGCCGCTCTGCGAGAAATGCGACGGCATCGTCAAGACCGCGACCATCTCCTTCGGCCAGCAGATGCCGGAGATCCCGATGGCGCGCGCCCAGGACGCGACCCTGTCGAGCGACCTTTTCATCGTCATGGGAAGCTCGCTCGTGGTCTATCCGGCCGCCGGCTTCCCGCGCATCGCCAAACGCAAGGGTGCCAGGCTCGTGATCCTCAATCGCGAGGCGACCGACCAGGATGAGGAGGCCGATCTGGTCGTCCATGCCGAGATCGGCCCGACGCTCAGCCGCGCTGTCGGCGTCAATTGAACGTGAGGAGAAGGGTATGATCACCCGCAGGTCGATCCTTGCTGGCGCGTCGGCCGGAGCGCTCCTCGCCGGAAGTGCAGCCCGCGCCCAGGACATTACGTTCTTTCGCATCGGCACCGGCGGTACCGCCGGGACCTACTTCCCGATCGGCGGCCTGATCTCCAATGCCATCTCCAACCCGCCGGGCTCGCGGCCCTGCAGCGAGGGCGGGTCGTGCGGTGTTACCGGCGTGGTGGCGACATCGGTGGCGACCAACGGTTCCGTCGCCAATGCGGCAGGCATCGCCAACGGGACGCTGCAATCGGGCTTCGTGCAATCCGATGTGGCCTACTGGGCCTATACCGGCACCGGCATTTATGAGGGCAGGCCCAAGCTCGACGGCCTGCGGGTCATCGCGAATCTCTACCCGGAGAGCTTCCAGCTTGTCGTACGCAAGGGTTCGGGCATCAAGTCCGTGCTCGATCTCAAGGGCAAGCGCGTGTCGTTCGACGAACCCGGCTCCGGCACCCTGGTCGATGCCCGTCTGATCCTCGCGGCCTATGGCATCAACGAAAAGGATGTGAAGGCGGAATATCTCAAGGTCCAGCAGGCGGCCGACAAGCTGAAGGAGGGCACGCTCGACGCCTTTTTCAATGTCAGCGGTTGGCCGCAAGCCTCGATCGCCGAACTGGCCATCAGCACCGGCGTCGATCTGGTGCCGATCGAGGGGCCGCAGATCGAAAGGCTGCTCAAGCAATACGCTTTCTTCGGCGCCGACGAGATTCCCGATATCGCCTATCGCAATGTCGACAGCATCAAGACCGTGAGCGTCCATGCCTTGTGGCTGACCTCGGCCAGGCAACCCGAGGCACTCATCCACGACATCACGGCGGCGCTGTGGAACGGCAATACCCGCAAGCTTCTCGACTCGGGTCACAGCAAGGGCCGGGCCATCCGCCTCGAGACGGCGCTCGACGGTGTCGGCATTCCACTGCACGCCGGCGCCGAGAAGTTCTACAAGGACAAGGGCCTGATAAAGACGGTCAAGTAACGCGTGACGGGGGAAGCGATGAGGCTCAAGGGCAAGACATGCGTGGTCACGGCGGCCGGGCAGGGAATTGGTGCGGCTACGGCGCAGGCTTTCGCCCGCGAGGGCGCCACGGTCTGGGCGACTGACGTCGATGCGGAGAAGCTCAAGGCTCTGGAGGCCGTCTCGGGGATCAAGACCCGCAAACTCGACGTGCTCGACAAGGCGGCCATCGCGATCTTGGCCGCGGAGACCGGCGACGTCGATGCGCTCTTCAACTGCGCGGGCTTCGTCCATCACGGCGCGATCCTCGATGCGACCGACGATCAGTGGCAGTTCGCCTTCAATCTCAATGTCCGCAGCATGTTCTGGACCATCCAGGCCTTTCTCCCGGGCATGGTGCAGAAGGGCGGCGGTTCGATCGTCAATATGTCGTCGGCCGCGTCGTCGGTTAAGGGTGCGGCGCTTCGCTTCGTCTACGGCACGACCAAGGCAGCCGTTGTCGGCCTCACCAAGTCCGTCGCCGTCGACTATGTGAAGCAGGGCGTACGCTGCAACGCCATCTGCCCGGGCACTGTGCAGACGCCCTCGCTCGACGAACGCATTTCCAGCCTGGGCGGCGGATCGGATGCCCGGCAGTTCTTCCTGCAGCGCCAGCCAGCCGGCCGCTTCGGCTCGGCCGACGAGATCGCCGCCCTCGCGGTCTATCTCGCCAGCGACGAATCGGCCTTCACGACCGGTACCGTCAATGTCATCGACGGCGGCTGGAGCGTCTAGGCCCGCATTACCCAGATGAGCTGCGGAACTTGATCGCGCCGATTGCAATTGAGCTTTAAGATTCAGCATCATATCTAATTGGATCGAGGCGATGATGGTGCATCCAGCGGGTGAATCGGATTCCAATGCTCTCTGGCTCGAGTTCGACCGCCGCCTGAAGCTCAAGTTCCATGGTTCTCGCATCACCTTCAACGCCGGCCTGCTGGCCTACCGCGAAGTCGACGATGCGCTCGGGCTCAGCGCGATGGCAGAGGGCATGCTCGCCGATGCACGCAGCGGCAGGAACGGCCGGCACGCGCTGGTCGGATTGCTGCGCCAGTCGGTGTTGGGCGATTGGCGGGATACGAGGACGTCAACGACGCCGAGCGTCTGCGCCATGATCCGGCGATGCCGCTGGATCGGCGGCGGAAAGGCCGCTCAAGGCAGCGCGGCATCGGCCAGCCAGATGGGACGCTTCGAGACGCGATGGCTGACGGCGGCGAAGAACCTTTCGGCGCTCGCCGATCTGTCCGGGCAGTGTGGGTCGATCACGTCCACCGCTACCTAATGCCCACAGGCATTGTGCTCGATATGGATTCGAGCGTCAGCCCGACCCATGGCGAGCAGGAGAAGAGCGTCTGGAACTGCCACTACGAATGTACCTGTTATCATCCGCTGTTCGTGTTCAACCAGTTCGGCGACCTCGAACGCTGTGCGCTGCGCCCGGGCAACGTCCATTCGGCGGACGGCTGGAGGAACGTGCTCGACCCGGTCGTCGAACGCTAT
>JBBRFD010000130.1:0-13453 GCA_038224985.1 Reyranellales bacterium | reverse complement strand
ATGAAGCGCAGCACGATGGCGGCGAGAAGACCTTCCTCGGCAAGACCGGTCGCTTCGGTGGCGAGGATGTTCTGGCCATCCTGCTGCGCCATCCGCGCACGGCGGAAACCATTGTCGAGAAGCTGTGGCGCGAGTTCGTCTCGCTGACGCCCGACAAGGCCGAGGTCCAGCGCCTGGCGGCGTCGTTCCGCGACGGTGGCTACGAGATCAGGCCGCTGATGCGAGGCATCTTCCTCTCGGCCTCGTTCCGCGATCCGGTCAATCGCGGCGCGCTGATCAAGTCGCCGGCCGATCTGGTGATCGGTACGGTGCGCGTGCTCGGCCTGCCGGTACCGGAAAAAACCCAGCTCGCGCGCATGATGCAGGGCATCGGTCAGAACCTCTTCGATCCACCCAACGTCAAGGGCTGGGCGGGTGGCGAGAACTGGATTACGACCTACACGCTTTTGCAGCGCCAGCAGCTGTTGCGCCGCATCGTCGAGGCAACCACCGTCTCGTCGATGGAGGGAAGCGGCCGCCGCATGGAGCGCCGCCAGCAGCAGCCGGGTATGGACGACACGCAGCAGATGATGGAGCCGCGCCCTGTCGAGGGCCGGAGCCTGCGCGGTGCCGGGTCCGAGGCGCGGCTGGGGCCGACCCTGGCCGGCGTCGACGCGACGACGTTGACACACACGCTGCTGCCACGGTTGCCGATCGACGCTGTCGAAACCGGCGGTGCACCGGGCGCAGTCGTGGCTGCCGCGCTGCTCGATCCCGCCTACCAGTTGAAATGAGGCGGCAGACATGACTCCGCGTACTCTCATCCTGGTCGAATTGAAGGGCGGCAACGACGGCCTCAACACCGTCATTCCCTATGCCGATCCGAAATATCGCGAACTGCGCGCAAACATCGCTCTGCCGCGCGAACGCACGTTGCAACTCGACGAGAAAGTCGGCCTGCACGAGAAGCTCGCGCCGCTGATGGAGTCATGGAATGCAAAGGACCTCGCGATCCTGCAGGGCGTCGGCTACCCGTACCCCAACCGCTCGCATTTCCGTTCGATCGAGATCTGGGACACAGCCTCGGCGTCCAGCCAGACATTGACTGAGGGCTGGGTGGCGCAGGCTTTCGAAGGTATGACACTGGCCAAAGGTGCCGGGGTCGACGGCATCGTAGTCGATACCAACTCGGTGCCGCTGACCGGACCGTCGCTGCGTACCATCGTCATGCAGGACGCCGAGAATTTCCTGCGGCAAGCGCAGTCGATGAAGGACACGTCGCGCTCGGCCGACACCAATCCCGCGCTGCGCCACCTCCTGAAGGTGCGCCACGAGGTGAACGCGGCCGCCGTTGGCCTGCGCGACAGGCTGCACGACACGCCGCAGCCCGCTTTCGAATATCCGCAGGAGACCGGCCTCGGCCGCCAGCTCGATCTCGCTACACGCCTTGTCGTGGCGAAGGTGCCGGTGATGGCGATCAAGGCGGCACTTGGCGGCTTCGATACGCACGCCAACCAGGCACCAGCCCACGAGCGTCTTCTGGGGGCGCTGGCTGCCAACCTAGCTGTCCTGCGCAAGAACCTGATGGCATCAGGCCAATGGAACGACGTGCTGGTGATGACCTATTCGGAGTTCGGCCGGCGCGTGAAGGCGAATGCCAGCGGCGGTACCGACCATGGCACGGCAGCGCCGCAATTCGTCATGGGCGGCCGCGTGAAGGGCGGCCTGCACGGTGTTTATCCGTCCCTGGGCGACCTGCAGGACGGCGACCTCAAGCACACCGTCGACTTTCGCAACGTCTTCGGCACGGTGGCACAGGGCTGGTGGGGGCTGCAACGCGACTTCGGCTTGCGTCAGCCGCACAAGCTCGACTTCATCAACGCCTAGCTGGCGCCGAGCAGTTCGTCGCGCACGGAGCCGCGTTCGGCCTCAATGCGGATGTACCAAATCAGCAGTCCGGCGATCAGTTTGATGGCCACCGGCAGCACGATGTAGACGAAGATCAGCGCCGTGGCGTCGTATTGGCCGCGTGCCGGATTGAAGCCGAGCAGGGCCGCGACCGGCAGCGAGCCCGCCGCGCCGATGGCGGTGGCGAGCTTGGTCGACAGCGCCCAGAGCCCGAAATAAGTGCCGGTCTTGCCTTGGCTGTCGCCGCCCTCCTTCGAATTGATGACGTCGGCCAGGATCGAGGGCGGCAGGCCATAGTCGGCGCCGAGGCCGAGGCCGGTAAACACCGAGATGGCGAGGAACCAGTAGAAGTCGCCGGGTCCGATGAAAATCGCCAGCGCCATCGAGACGGCTGTCAAAATCATGCCGATGAACCAGGCCGTGGCCTTGCTGGTGCGCCTCGACAGGATCAGCCACAGCGGCACGCTGGCCGCGCCGGAGATGAAATAGACCAGCAGGATCATGCCGGCTTCCAGCGTGCTGCCTTTCAGCACGTGCGAGACGTAGAACAGCATCACCGTCACGGCGACGCCCAGTGCGGCACCGTTGACGATGAAGATCAGCAGCAGCCGGCGGAACAGCGGGTTCTTCAGCGGCGCGAAGAACGGGGCGAAGGGGTTGCGGTCGGTGTGGAGGACCGGTGGATGCACGGAGGCGGGGCCGCGCAGCAGGGTCGGCGCGCAGAACAGCAGGGTCACCGGCAGGAATACCAGTCCTAGGGCGACATAGCCGCCTTCTTCGCCCAGCCATTTGATGAGGAGGGTCGGCAGGACGACGGCGAAGGTCATGCCCGTGAGACCGAAGACCTCACGGCCGACCGTGACCTTGGTGCGTTCGTTGTAGTCGTCGGAAAGTTCGGCGCCGTGCGCGTGATAGCTGATCGATACGCCGGAATAGCCGAGATGGACGAGGAGCAGAGCGGCCATCAACCAGATCGCCATCGACGTCGGGTTGCCGATCATCGAGTCGGGCGGATCGAACAGCATGTAGAAACCGGCGATCAGGATCGGGATCATCAGCGCGACAAACGTCAGGCGACCGCGCGGGCCACGGCGGGTGAAACGGTCGCTGATCAGGCCGATAACCGGGTCCTGGATGGCATCGACGACGCGGGCGGCGATGAAGATCGCACCCATGATGCCCAGCGGCACCTTCAGGACCTCGCCATAGAAATGGCTGACGTTCAGCACGACGGGGAGGGCCGCCATGGCCAGGGGAAGCTGCAGGGTCGAGTAGGCGACCAGCTGACCGAGCGACAGTTTCTTCTTGGCAACGACCGAGCCGCCGCCAGCAGGTGACGCATGCACGCTTAGGAAGCCTTCCTGTTTGCAGGCCTTGTGAACGGCCTTGCTTTCAGACCCTTATATAGAGCGGAAATGAGCCTGCAATACGTCCGTTCGGCGCGTCGCGAAGCCGGCGGCGCAATAGGCGAGATAATACCGCCACATGCGGCGGAATCGCTCGTCGAAGCCCTGCTTGGCGATCTGGTCGGCCACACTGTCGAAACGGTGCAGCCAAGTCTCGAGTGTCCGCGCATAATCCAGTCCGAAATCGTAGAGTTCGGCGATCTTGAGCCCGGCCCGCCGGCATTGCTCAGCTATGCCTTGCGGCGAGAGCAACATCCCGCCGGGGAAAATATACGTCTGGATGAAGTCGGGGCGATGACGGTAGCCCTCGAAGAATTGGTCGGCGATCACGATGGCCTGGACGATGGCCGATCCGCCGGGCGCCAGGTGGCGCTTCAGCGTGTCGAAATAGTCCGGCCAATAGCGCTCGCCCACAGCCTCGATCATCTCGATCGAAACGATGTGGTCGTAGCGGCCCTGGATGTCGCGGTAGTCGCAGAATTGCAGGTCGGCCCGCTCGGACAGGCCGGCCATCTCGAGCCTGTTGCGGGCGAATTCGAGCTGCTCGCGCGAGATGGTGACGCCGGTCACGCGCATGCCGCGCCGCGCCGCCGTTTCGGCGAAGCCGCCCCAGCCGCAGCCGATCTCGAGGATGCTGTCGCCCTGCTTGGCGCCGAGCTGGGTGAGGATGCGTTCGTACTTCGCCGTCTGCGCTTCCTCGAGCGGCTTGTTGGCATCGCCGTCATAGATCGCCGAGGAATAGGTCATCGTCGGATCGAGCCACAGACGGTAGAAGCTGTTGCCGAGATCGTAATGGTCATGGATGTTGCGCTTGGCGCCGTCGCGCGAATTGTCCCGCCGGCGGTGCAGGAAACGCAGCAGCAGATTGCGCAGGAAATTGTGGCGGCCAACGTTGCCGAGATGGCGCTCGTTCTCGGCCAGAAGGACGATCAGGCGGGCGAGATCGGGCGAATCGCAGAGGCCTTCCATATAGGCTTCGGCGAGGCCGAGATCGCCGTCGAGCAGCACATGACGAAAGAACTTCCAGTCGCGGATTTCGATCTCGGCATCGAGCTTGGCATCTGAGGCGCCGAAGACGCGCGTCGTACCGTCGGGCAGATTTATTGTCAGCCGTCCGATAGCGAGCCGTTCGAGGGCTTTCAGGACGATGCGTGCGGTAAGGGGCATGCGGCTAGCGGCTGATGAATTTGGCGGGAGGAGCAGTCTTACTGTAAAACTTCGCCTTCTTTCGCCAGAGATGCAAGGCCTGCCAGTGGATTCGGGCGACCACCCCCAAGGTCATTAGCGGACGGAACAGGAAGCGCCGCAGGACCGCGCGGTCGGACAAGGCCTCGCGCCGGCCGCTGACCGAGGTCGCCAGCATCAGCCCTTCGGCATCGTGATAATTCACGTCGACATGGACGATCCGGGCGTCCAGCCGGAAGCGGAACCGGTAGCCGCCCGATACCGGCAGGAAGGGCGAGACGTGGAAGACCTTGCGGCCTTCCAACCAGTCGTCGGGCTGGATCGGGCGCCGGTCGGCGTGATGCATCAGGTAGCAGTGGCCCTCGCCGAAGGTATTGTTGACCTCGCACAGCACGGCGCGCAAAGCGCCCGCCCGGTCGCGGCAGAACCAGAAACTCACCGGGTTGAACACGTAACCCAGCATTCGGGGCAGGGTGACGAGCACGGGCTCGCCGTCGCACAAGGCGGCGAGGTCATGTTCGGCCAGGATGCCGCTCAGCCAGTCCTGCAGATTGCCGCCGTCGCGCGCGCCATGATCGGCGCTGCGGAAGGACACGAGGCCCGGCTTCTCGACCTTGAGCCAGCGCCCGGCGGCCTGCGGGAGCGCATCGAGGCCGAGGCAGAGATAGGAGACGCGATAGCGGAAGGCATTGACGCGCGGACGCAGCCGTCGATGCACGACGGCGGCGTCGAGAATGCTGTTTTCGACGGCGTTCAAGAGGTCTCCGCCGCGACACGGGCGGCGATGGGCAGGGGAATCACATCGGCCAGCGGGCGACTGGCGACAACGCGCGGCGGATCGCCGATGCGGCGGTGCTCGTCAGGGCGCAACCACGGTCGGTGTACGCCCAGCTGCTCGGCGACATCTAGGCCGGACGACAGCGCGTCCTCATGGAAGCCATAGCCGCAGTAGCTGCCGCAGAAATACGTGTTTCGCACACCCTGGATACGGTGCAGCTCGCGCTGCGCGCGGATCGCCGCCGCGTCATACATCGGGTGTTCGAAGGAAAAGCGGGCGTGCGCGGCAGCGGGTGCCGGGGCGCGGCCGGGATTGACCGAGACGAAGAGCGGATTGTCGATCGGCAGGTTCTGCAGCTTGTTCATCCAGTAGGTAACGCTCGGCGCATCGCTGGCGGCGCCATGCTGCACGTAATTCCAGCTCGACCAGACGCCTTGACGCCGCGGCATCAGAGACGTGTCGGCATGCAGCCAGACCTCGTTGGTCGAATAGGCGAAACTGCCCAGCAACTCGCGTTCCTGCGCATCGGCATCCGCGAGCAGGGCGAGCGCCTGGTCGGCGTGGCAGGCGAGCACGATCTGGTCGAAACGGTCCCAATGGCCCGAAGCGTCGCGTACCTCGACGCCCGTCGCGTCACGACGAATTTGGCGGGCAGGGCTGGCGAGGCGGGCGCGGGCGCGCAGCGGCGTGGCGATGCGTTCGACATAGGATCGGCTGCCGCCACTCACAGTGCGCCACTGCAATTGCGGGCCGACCGTCAGCAGGCCGTGGTTGTTGAAGAAGCGGGCGAAGGTCTGTGCGGGGTAGTCGAGCATGCTGCCAAGCGGTGTCGACCAGATGCAGGAGGCCATGGGCAGAAGGTAGCGGTCGCGGAAGGCGTTACTGAGGCCGGCATCGGCGACAAAATCGCCGATGGTGAAGTCGAGATCCTCGGCGCGGTCCAGCAGCTTCGGCGCCAGGCGGTTGAAGCGCAGGATGTCGCGTGTCATGCGCAGGAAGGACGGCCGCACCATGTTGCGGGGTTGCGCGAAGTAGCCGCCATAGGCGCTGCCGTATTCGTAGCGGCCGCCATCGAGGCTGACGGCGAAGGACATTTCTGAGTCTTCGGTGGGCACGCCGAGATGCTCGAACAGCGCCACGAGGTTTGGATAGTTGCGCTCGTTGAATACGATGAAGCCGACATCGACGGGCTGGCTGCCGCGCGGCGTCTGGGCGTCGACCGTGCAGGAATGGCCGCCGAAGCGATCCTCGCGTTCATAGACGACGACGTCATGTTTGCGGCTGAGCAGCCACGCGGCCCCAAGGCCCGCTACTCCGGCGCCGACGATAGCGACTTTCATTCCTCGCAACTCCCGGACAAATCTATGAAGCCTTCTTGAGGCCCTGAAAAGCGGCCAACGCGCGACTGCGCGCGGCGGCATGGTCGACGATGCGTGACGGGTAGACACTCCCCGGCAGATCAGCAAGCCAGGGACGGTGGATCTTTGCCCCCGGCAGGTGCGCCAGTTCCGGTAACCATCTACGAACGTAGTCGCCGTCCGGATCGGTTTTCTCTGCCTGCAGCAGCGGATTGAAGATGCGGAAGAAGGGTGCGGCATCGGCGCCGCAACCGGCAACCCATTGCCAGCTCGCGGCATTGTTGGCGGGATCTGCATCGACCAGCGTGTCCCAGAACCAGCGCTCGCCGGCGCGCCAGTCGATCATCAGGTCTTTCACCAGGAAGGACCCCGTGATCATGCGCACGCGATTGTGCATCCAGCCTGTCGTCCAGAGTTCGCGCATGCCGGCGTCGACGAGCGGATAGCCGGTGCGGCCACGCTGCCAGGCGTCGAGCACCTGGGGGTCATTGACCCAGGGAAAGTTCTCGAACGCGGGCCGAAAGCAGCGCCGCGCGAGCTCGTCGTGGTGGAACAGCAGATGGTAGGAGAATTCGCGCCAGCCCAGCTCGCTCAGGAATTTGTCGAGAGCTGCCGAGGCGCGGGTCGCCGTCGCGGTGTGCCAGATGCGCCGTGGGCTGATTTCACCGAAGGCGAGGTGCGGCGATAGTCGCGATGTGGCGTCGGCCGAGGGCATGTCGCGACCGGCCCGGTAGCTCTCGAGCCGGCGGTCGAGAAACCTGTCGAGGCAGTCGGCCGCTGCGGCCTCGCCCGGTGTCCAGCCCTCGCGCAGGCCACCGGCCCAATCCGGCTTGGCCGGCCGCAGGCCCCACTGGTCGAGCGCGTCGCTTGCCGGCCATTTCCGGGGGGCGGGGAGTTTCGTCGGCGGCGGCTGGGGAGCCATCGGCGGGCGAGCGCTGCGGCAGGCCCTCCAGAAGGGGGTGAAGACTTGAAAGGGGCCGCCTGTTCCTGTCTTTATCTCCCAAGGCTCGAACAGCAGGTTGCCGTTGAAGCTCTCGGCGGTACCGCCGCGGCTCTTGACGTTTTCCTTCAGCCGGGCATCGCGCTCACGCGCCGGACGGTCATATGTCCGATTCCAATAAAGACCGGAAACATCAATTGCTTCGGCGATCTCTTTGATGATTCGCTCAGCCGGTCCGCGACGCAGGATCAACCGGCTGCCGATGGCTTTGAGGGAAGCGTCGAGGGCAGCCAGACTGTGATGGAGCCACCATCGCGAGGCGCCTCCGGGCGAGCGCAGGCCGGGCGTTTCTTCATCCAGTATGTAGATCGGGACAATCGGCCGGCCGGCCGCTACCGCCGCAGTCAATGCGGGGTGGTCCGTCAGGCGCAAATCGTTCCGGAACCAGACAAGGGAAACGCCGCCCACACTTCACCCAATTTACTCGCCTACCTTGATACGCAGGCGATGAATGGGCGGATTACCGGTCAGGAGCGCGGACAATTCGGGGATTTGTGGAAATCCAGGGCTTGAAGGTCAGCGGTGACACTAACCAGCCCGGTATCGACCGTCAGCCGGTCGAGAACCCCGGTCTCCCAGACCAGTGCGGTGACCGTGAACAGGGGGCGCTGGTCCTGGTTGCGGCCGCGCGTGAACGTCATCGACACCGGCCAGGACTTGCCGTCGGGCGGCACGATCTTGCGGTCGCTGGGTCGTGCGGCGCGCAGGGTGCCGCGGTCCAGAGTCTGGACATCGACCAGCATGGCGTCGCTTACGACCTCGGCGTCGTACATCAAGGCCGGAAAGGACGTGGCGCCGCCACGCAGCCTCTCGACCAGATGACCGATGCTGGCGATCGGCATCAGGGTCGCCAGCGGCAACATGAGCTGCGCCGGGCCATTGGCAGTCATTAGGTCGCCGCGCACTTCCTTGGCGGCTCGTTGCAGACGGCCTTTGGTCAGGCGTTCATTGCCGTTCTGAATTTGCATGGCCTGGTAGCGAAAGGCGCCACCGCCGCGCGACTCTTCGCCGTCGAGTTTGGAGCCGACCGCGATCTTCCATGAGGCTGTTAGACCTAGTTCGGCATTGATATCGCGCTTGATCTGCCAGCCACTGCACTCGGCGGTAAGGTCTTGCACGGCTGTGCCGATGCGCGGTGCGTTCGCCGCAGGCCCCAGGCGCAAACTGTACTCGGCGCGATGCGGTAGCGGATCAGCATACGCCGCGTGAGAAACAAGCAGGCTGGCGAGGACAAAATACACAAGACGACGCATCACGACACCTTGTGCAGGACGGCTCGTACGGTCAATCGTGCACCGCATGGACCGCCGGAAATGGCGCCGCGAGTCTCGCGGGCCGATTTGATTGAAGCGTTCAATATGACGGGGAGGCTGAAGTTGAAACGTGGCGGCAGTATGTTGGCAGCCTGTCGCCTCGTGATTATCCACCCATGATTCCTTTCGCCTTCGATTGCGCCGGCGAACGGCTGGAAGCGATGCCGGAGGGCGCGCTTTACTGGCCGGCGCGGCGTCTGCTGGCCGTTGCCGACCTGCATCTGGAGAAGGGCTCATCCTACGCGGTCAACGCGCGCAAGTTGCTGCCGCGCCACGACACCCGCCAGACGCTGGCGTCGCTATCGGCCCTGATTGACCGGCTGAAACCCGAGACCGTGATGTGCTTGGGCGACTCGTTTCATGATCGGGCGGCGGCGGAACGCCTGCCCGCCGACGAGCGCGCCGAGATCGTGCGCCTGACATCGCGTGCGCGCTTCATCTGGATCGCCGGCAACCACGATCCCGCGCCGCCACCCGAAGGCTGGGGCGAGGTTGCGGAGGAAATCGACGATGCTCCCCTGGTGTTCCGTCATGAGGCGCAATTCGGTCCGGTGGCGGGCGAGGTCTCGGGGCACTTCCATCCCGTCGCGGCGCTGACGGTGCGCGGGAGGGGATTGCGGCGGCGGTGTTTCCTGACCGATGGCCGGCGCGTCATCCTGCCGGCCTTCGGCGCCTATGCCGGCGGATTGAACGCCCTCGATCCGGCCATTGCCCAGCTCTTCGCCGACGACTATGACGCGCTGGTCGTCGGCCGCGATCAGGTGCGGCGGCTGTCGTGGCGCCAGCTGCGCCCCGACTATTCCGCCTTCAAGCACATGACGGAGTAGTCATCAGAGCTGGTACTTCAGCGTGACTTCGCCGAGGCCGTCGATCTTGCCGGTGGCGGTGCTGCCGGGCGGCACGAACTGGCAGGCGACCATGCTGCCGCTCGACACGATCATGCCCTTCTTCAGCAGCTTGCCGTGGTCGCCAAGCTTGTTGGCGAGCCAGGCCAGCGCATTGTAGCAATGTCCGAGCACATCGCCGGAATGGCCGGTGCGCATGACCTTGCCGTCGAAGGAGATCGAGCCTTCGAGATTGCCGAGGTCGAGCTTGCGCCAGCCCTTGTTCGGCTTGGCGAGCAGCGAGCCGCCGTTCCAGCCGGCGTCCATGATCAGCGGATTGACCGCGAGGCGGCTGTAATCGGCGCCGCGGTCCTCAATCAGCTCGAAGCCGGCGCGGGCAGCGCCGACATACTGTGCGATCGAGTCCTTGTCGTAGGCCCTACCGGCCTTGGGCTTGGGCACGTCGGCGTTCACGGTGAGGATGATTTCGAGTTCGACGCCGAGCCGGGTCCAGCGATCGGCACGCACGGTGGTCTTGTTCTCGAACACGCGCTTCTTGCGGATCGGGCCGTAGGCGGGGCCCTTGAGCCCGGTTTGCGCCAGGATCTGCGGCGAGGTCAGTGCGATCTTGTAGCCGACCAGCGGGCCCTGCTTGACGACCTGCTTCTTCAGGAAGGCGTCCTGGACCTTGTAGGCCAACCGTTCGTCGTCCGTCGCGAACTGCGTCGGCCACCAGCCGACGACGGCCCGGGCCTTGTCCACGGCATGCAGCCAGTTGGCCACTTTTGCGATGCTGAGCGCCATCGGTCGTTCCTTCCCCTTGTTTCTCTGCAGTTGCTTCGCATAGTGCCAGCATGGCCGTCAAAGCGATGAAGAATTTCGGACCCGTCCGCTCCGGCGCGCTGGTCGGCGTCGTGCTGGCCGGCGGCGAGGGGCGGCGCATGGGCCCCGGAGTGCCCAAGCCGCTGCGCAAACTGGGCGGCCGCTCGATGCTGGCGCATGTGGTCGAGCGCCTGCGTCCGCAGGTGATGGACCTCGTCGTGGTCGCCAACGACAAGGAACCCGCCTTTCACACCCTCGGCGTGGCGGTGATCGCCGATCCGCCCGATGTCCGGCGCGCTGCCGCGAAGGAGGGGCGTCGGCTCGGCCCGCTGGCGGGAATCCTCGCGGGCATGGAATGGTCGCTCAAGATGCATCCGCATGCCGGTTGGATCCTGAGTGTGCCGGCCGATGTGCCGTTCCTGCCGCTCGACCTCACGGTACGGCTCTGTGGTTTGATACATGTGCCTGAACCGGATGTGCTGATGGTCCGCCATCGCGGCCGCCGCCAGCCCGCGCTCTCGGTGTGGTCGGTGAAGCTGGCAGGCGCTCTGCGCAAAGCGCTGCTGCAAGAGGGGGTGCGCAAGGTCGACGACTTCGCCCAGCGCCACGACGTCGCCGAACTTGTCTGGCCGGCCGGTGGCGATGCCTTCCTCAACGTCAACACGCCGGTCGATCTCAGAGATGCGGAGCGTCGACTGGCTCGAGGGCGATGATGCTGCCGTCGATCAGCAGCTTGCCGGCATGCTCGAAATTGACGGTGATGCGGTGACCGACCCGCGACTGGACCTGGCCCAGGCCCCAGTCCGGCCGCTGCGGATGACGGACGAAATCACCCGGGGAGAAATGGGTGTTGCCGGTCGTTTCGACCATCTGTCGGCCTCAATTTTGCGTGAAGCAAGACTATCGAAACCATAGCCTTGGTGTGAGAGCTTGGAAGCAGCTTCTGCACTATAGTCCGCCACCTACTCAATGGAGCATCGCATGAGCAATTCCCGCATCGCCATCGCCACGGCCCTGGCTGCCGCGCTGGTCCTGCCGCTCGCCGCCCAGGCGCAGGGCAATATGGAAAAGTGCTACGGCATCTCGAAGGCCGGCAAGAACGACTGCCAGACCGCCAGCTCGTCCTGCGCCGGCACCTCCAAGAAGGACGCCCAGACCGACGCTTGGATCTCGGTGCCCAAGGGCACCTGCGAGAAGATCACCGGCGGCAAGCTCACCGTCGGCTGAGGACATGGGCGTCGCCGGCATCGGTCTGCGCTCGCCGCATCTCGCGGAGATCGGGTGCGACCGGCCGGCGACGGCCTTTCTCGAAATCCACGCCGAGAACTATCTCGGCGGCGCACCCGCCTTGGCCATCGTCGAGCGCTTGCGTGCCGACTACCCGCTCTCCATCCATGCGGTCGGCCTGTCGCTCGGTTCCGTCGAGGGACTGGATGAAGTGCATTTGCAACGTGTCGCCGCGCTCGTGAAGCGCTTGCGGCCGGCCTACGTCTCCGACCATCTGTCGTGGAGCGTTACCGGCGGGCGCTATTTCAACGACCTGCTGCCGCTGCCCTATACCCAGGAAGCGCTCGACACGGTCGTACGCAATGTCGACCGGTTGCAGGACGCCTTGGGGCGGCAAGTCTCGGTCGAGAATCCATTCTGCTATCTCGGCTTCGCCCATTCGACGATGACGGAGCCGGAATTTTTGTCAGAATTGGTCCGGCGCAGCGGCTGCGGCTTGCTGCTCGACCTCAATAACATTCATGTCACGGCGCATAACCTGCGGCTCGACGCGGCCGGCTGGGTCGCCGGCCTGCCGGGCGAGGCGATCACGCAGTATCACCTCGCTGGCCATGCGGTGAACGATGCCGATGGCGAGCCGATCCTGATCGACGATCACGGCAGCCGTGTGAAGGACAGTGTCTGGGATCTGTTCGGCCAGGCACTCGACCGCTTCGGCACGCGGCCCACGCTGATCGAATGGGACACCGATATTCCCGAGCTTGCCGTGCTGCTCGACGAGGCGGCACGGGCGGATCGCGCCATTGGAGCAAGGCATGACGCTCGCGCTGCGTGATCTGCAGGCGGCCTTCGCCGCGCATATCGTCTCCGGCGACCGCGACGATCTCGTGGCGACCGTGGTTGGCGATTCGATTCCGGCGGCGGCGCGCCTGCGCGTCTATCGCCATCACGTCTTCTACAGTCTGGCGTCGTCGCTGGCGGCGATCTTCCCAACGATACGCGCTCTGGTCGGCGAGGCGTTCTTCCGGCAGTTGGCGCGCGATTATGTAGTGGCAACCTTGCCTACCCAGCCGGTCCTGGCCGAATACGGCGGCGACTTCCCGGGCTTTGTCGCCGGCTATGAAGCCGCGCGCGATCTGCCTTATCTGGCCGATATGGCCCGCCTCGACTGGGCGCTCAACCGCGCTTTCCACGTGGACCAGCCGCTGGCGCTCAGCTGCGGCGATTTGCAGATGTTGGGCGCCGAGCACTTGCCGGCGCAGCGGCTTGGCCTGCAGCCAGGCACGGCCCTGATCGCCTCCGACTATCCCATCGACCGCATCTGGGCGGTGTCGCAGCCCGGCGCAGCCGAGGTGACGATCGATCCACAGGCCGGCGGCGTCCACCTGCTGGTTCTGCGCCGGAGGGACGATGCCGCCTTCGTGCAGGTTTCGGCGGGAGAGGCTACCTTTCTTTCGGCCTTGGTCGGCGGTGCAACGCTGGAAGAGGCGGCAGCGCTCGGCTTGGTTGCCGTGGCAGACTTCGATTTGTCACGGAGTTTTGCCCGTCTGTTGGGGCTCGGGGCCTTCGCCGCGCTGCGGCAGGGCTGAATTTGCAGCCGGTAAACATATAGAAAAGCAGAAAAAAACCTCCGATCCGGTCTTTGCTGCAGCG
>JBBRFD010000129.1:0-13490 GCA_038224985.1 Reyranellales bacterium | reverse complement strand
ACCGAACCACTCGGCCCTGTGTCGCTCGACGGCCAGCCGGCCCCCATCGAACTCTACGCACTCGCCGTCAGCGCCTGACGAAGCCAAGGCTACTTTTCGCATTGCAGCGAAATGCGCTACCCCATATCCGCTTTGGGTCAGCGTCTGACGAAGCGGTCGTCGTCGCCGATGTCCGGAATTGAGCCGAAAGCAGACACAGCGGCGCACGATCTTATGGGTTTTGACTCTAGATCGAGGCGTTGTCGGGTGCGCGGGTATAGGCGATGCAGCCGAGCGCAATGCCCACCGCCAGCGTGGCGAAGACCCAGCGATAGGCGATGTCGCCGTTGCCGAAGGCCTCGACGATATAGCCGGTGCCGGCGGGCAGCACCGCGAGGCCAAGACATTGCGCCATGTTCACCGTGGTGACGCCGCGGCCGGCCAGCCGGTCGGGGAAGAGCGAGCGGCCCTGGGCCACGATCACGGTGCCGTAGGCGCAGAAGAAGCAGAAGGCGATCAGCATCGTCACCGCCAGCCACATTGGCGGATCGGGCAAGAGCGCCATGGCGATCAGGATGGCCATGGAGATCGCGGCGCCTCCGAAGCACACCTTCTTGCGCGAGCGCAGCACGCGGTCCATCGGGCCATAGGCCAGGATGCCCAGGATCTGCGCCACGCCCATGATCAGCAGCACATTGCCGCGCGCCACGCCGTCGAGCTTGTGGACGTCGTGCAGGTAGGGTCCGCCCCAGATGCCCAGCACCGTCAGCATGGTGGCATAGGCGAAGAAATGCATGGAGAGCACCGGACCAAGGCCGGGCGTGCGCCAGACTTCCCAGAGCCCGCGGAAGATTTCGCCCAGCGTCTCCTGGCGCGTCTCGGCCTGCCGCGCCTCCGGCGGCCGGTCGCGCACGAAGAGGTAGAACAGCACGGCGACCAGCAGCGTCACCACGCCCAATCCCAGAAAGCCCTGCCGCCAGCCCACCGTCGCGGCGATCCAGGCCAGCGGCGTGGCGGCGGCCAGCGTGCCGATATTGGAAGCGGCAAAGACCCAGGACAGCGCGGTCGCGAGCTTGGCCGGCGTGTACCAGCGCGAGCACAGGAACACGACCGACATGAAGGAAGCGGCACAGCCCACGCCGACGATGGCGCGACCGACGATCAGGTCCGTGGCGTCGGCTGCCTGGGCGATCCAGATCGAGCCGGCCATGGCCAGCAGCGAAAGTGCTGCCACGGTGCGCCGCGCGCCGTAGCGGTCGAACCACAGGCCGACGGCGATCTGCGAGGCGAAGAGCGCGAAGAAGAAGGCGCTGCCGGCCCAGCCGAGCTGGCGCGCCGACAGATGCAGGTCCTGCGTCAGCTCCGGCGCAATCACGCTGTTGGAGACGCGATAGAACTGGCTGAGGCAGGTAACTGCCGTGAGCAGCAGCAGAAGCGGCAATTTCGATGCCATTTGGCGGCTCCACTAGCACGCAACGATGCCGCTGTCGTTCGGCGTGGACCGAAGCGTTGCCTTGGGCCACCATACCGAACACATGGCCGCCGCGACCGCTCTCCGCCCTCCCGTAACCCGCGTTTCGCCGATCGCCTGGCTGATCGCGCCGGCGGTGCTGCTCTTCGTGCTGTTCTTCGTCCTGCCCATCGGCGTCATGGCGGTGATGTCGTTCTTCTCCGGCAATCCGGTCAACAATCCCAACGCCGTCCTGACGACGCGCCATTACCAGCGCTTCATCGACGATTCGGCCGATATCTTCCACGACGCGCTGTGGGCGACGCTGCGCATCGGTCTCATCACCACTGTCGCCTCGCTGCTGATCGGCTATCCGCTGGCCCATTGGATGGCACGCATGCAGTCGCGCCTCGGCCACGCGCTGGCGCTGATGGCGGTGATCGCGCCGCTGCTCACCGGCATCGTCGTGCGTACCTTCGCCTGGATGACCATCCTGCAGGACAAGGGCGTCATCAATACCACGCTCACCTCGATGGGCCTGATCGAGAAGCCGCTGCCCCTGATGTACAACGAGTTCGGCACGGTGGTGGCGCTGGTCCATATCTATGTGCCTTTCATGGTGCTGACGCTCACCGGCGTGATCGGCCGCATCGACGAGCGGCTGGAACAGGCGGCGCGCAGCCTCGGCGCCGGCCGCCTGCGCGCCTTCGTCGAGGTCACGCTGCCGCTCAGCCTGCCCGGCATCCTGGCGGGCTCGCTGCTGGTCTTCGCGCTGTCGATCAGCGCCTATGTCACGCCCTCGCTGATGGGCGGCACCAATGTGCTGACGCTGCCCATGCTGATCGCCCAGCAGGTCAGTACCAGCTTCAATCCGAATTTTGCCGGCGCGCTCGGCGTCATCCTGCTCTCGGTCTGCCTGCTGATCGTGGTTGCCTATAACCGCATCCTGGCCCGGCTGTCGGGCGAGGAGGGCATGGCATGAAGCCGGCGCCCAATCGCGCGCCGGTCGACTATGGCCGCGCCGCCTACCTGACGCTGAACGGCCTGCTGCTCGCCTTCCTGCTGGCGCCCATCGCCATCGTCGTGGTCTTCGCGCTCAATCCTCTGCCCTATATTTCCTTCCCGCCGGTCGGCGTCACCCTGCGCTGGTTCGAGAAGTTCTTTGCCGGCAGCGATTTCATGAACGCGCTTTGGCTCTCGCTGTGGACGGCCTCCTGCGTGCTGGTGCTGGCGATCGTCATCGGCGGCGCCTGCGCGCTGGCGCTGGCCCGCGGCAACCTGCCGGGGCGGGCCTTCCTGACCGCTTTCTTCATGTCGCCGCTGATGCTACCCGCCATCCTGACCGGCCTGGCGCTCTTCCAGTCCTACCTGCTGGCGGGCATCGGCCGGCCGGTCTGGGGTCTGATCATGGCCCACACCCTCGTCGCCGTGCCCTATGTGCTGCGCACGACCCTGGCCGTGCTGCACAATTTCGACCGGCGCATCGAGGAGGCCGCCGCCGTGCTCGGCGCCAGCCCGGTGCGGGTCTTCTTCGAGGTCACCCTGCCGCTCATCCGCCCCGGCGTCTTTGCCGGCGGTGTTTTCGCCTTCATCGTCTCCTTCGACCAGTTCCCGGTCTCGCTCTTCCTGGTCCAGCCCAAGGCCGAGACGCTGCCCGTGGTGCTGTTCAATTACATGAAATTCGACCTCGACGGCGCCATTGCGGCCGCCTCGATGGTCTCGATCTTGCTGGCCCTGGCCGTTGTGCTGGTGCTGGAAAAGCTGATCGGTCTAAAAGCTTACGTTAAGCTCTAGAGGGAACAACAGGGGGTTATCATGATGTCACGTCAAACGATCACGAGGCGTAAAGCGCTGCGTACCGCTGCCGGCCTCACGGCTCTGTCCGTCGTGGGCGCGCCCGCGATCCTTCACGCCCAGACCAAGACGCTCAAGATCACGACCTGGGGCGGCAAGTGGGGCGACATCATGAAGGCAACGGTCCTGCCGGCCTTCGAGAAGGAGTTCAAGTGCACGGTCTCGCCGGACCAGTCCTTCCCCTTCCTGCCCAAGCTGCAGGCCAGCTCGAAGACCGATCCGCTCTACGACGTCTTCCACACCAACTCGAACGAGCAGTGGAGCGCCGTCGGCGAAGGTCTGGTGATGTCCAAGATCACCGCCAAGGAAGTGCCCAATATCGCCGATGTCTATCCCTACGCCGTCTCCGACAAGATCGTCGGCGTCTCGATCTTCACCTCGGCCATTGGCCTCGGCTACCGCACCGACAAGGGCCTCGCCAAGCCGACGTCGTGGAAAGATCTGGCCGATCCCAAGCTCGCCGGCTCGCGCGGCAGCTACATCATCCCGGTCAACAGCCTGGGCCAGGCGCATCTGATGATGCTGGGCAAACTCTACGGCAAGGGCCTCACCGACCTCGACGCCGCCTACAAGGCGCTCGAGCAGCTGAAGCCGATCAAGCTCTTCGACTTCACCGGCGGCATGGAAAAAGCGCTGCTGTCGGGTGAAGTCACGATGGGCGTGATCCACGACTCCGGCGTGCTGCGCTACGACGACCAGAAGCCGCCGCTCGACTTCGTCAGCCCGAGCGAGGGCGTGGTGGCGCTCGAGCAGGTGCTGAACGTGACGCCGGGCAGCAAGGTCAAGGAACTGGCTTTCGCCTATATCGACTTCATGCTGCGGCCCAACATCCAGAAGCTGCTGGCCGAGGCGGTGTGGTATTCGCCGGCCAATACCAAGGTCAAGCTCGACGCCAAGTACGACGCCAAGCTTTTGACCACGCCGGCCAAGGTGGCGACGCTGATCCAGCCCGACTGGAAATGGTACAACGCGCGCAAGGAAGACATCGATGCGCGTGTCACCAAGCTGCTGAAGGGCTGAGCCCGACTTGACCGCGGCGGCGATCCGACTCGAGCAGGTGACCAAGACCTTCGACGGCCATGTCCTGGCCGTCGACGAGGTCACGCTCGATATCGAGGCGGGCGAATTCTTCGCCCTGCTGGGGCCGTCGGGCTGCGGCAAGACGACGAGCCTGCGCATGATCGCGGGCTTCGAGATCCCCGACAGCGGCCGCGTCCATGTCGGCGGCCGCGACATCACCGACCTGCCCGTGCACAAGCGCGAGATGGGCATGGTGTTCCAGTCCTACGCGCTATTCCCGCATCGTACCGTGGCCCAGAACGTGGCCTTCGGATTGCGCATGCGCGACGTATCCAAGGCCGATATCGAACGCCGCGTGAAGGCTGCCCTGGCGCTGGTGGCGTTGACCGGCCTCGAGGATCGCAAACCCAGCCAGCTTTCCGGCGGCCAGCAGCAGCGCGTGGCGCTGGCCCGCGCGCTGGTCGTCGAGCCGCCGGTGCTGCTCTGCGACGAGCCGCTGGGCGCGCTCGACCGCAAGCTACGCCAGCAGATGCAGTTCGAGCTGAAGGAGCTGCAGAAGCGCCTGGGCGTCACGCTCGTCTTCGTGACGCACGATCAGGAAGAGGCGCTGGCGATGAGCGACCGCATCGCCGTGATGAACAAGGGCAGGATCGAGCAGATCGGCGCACCCACCGAGATCTACGAAAAGCCACGCACCAGGTTCGTCGCCGACTTCATCGGCGAGATCAACCTGCTGGAGGAGCGCGGCCAGGCGAGCGCGCTGCGCCCGGAGAAAATCCGCTTCGTGGCGCCGGGCGAAGCCCGCGCCTCAGGCATCATCGAAACGTCGAATTTTCTCGGCGGCGCCACGCTCTATCGCGTTCGTGCCGGCGACGGCCGCACGCTGCTCGCCCGCGAAACCCACGCCGGCGAACGCAGCCCGCGCAAGGCGGGCGATGCGGTGGGTCTGATGTGGAACGACGCGGATGCCGTCGCCCTGGAGGGCTGAGCCATGAAGACGCTGGGAATCGCCACCATCGGCCAGGCGCCGCGCGACGATATCGCCGATCTTTTCGCCCAGCATGCGCCGCCGGGAACGAAGGTCATCCTGCGCGGAGCGCTCGACGGGATGAGCGACGAAGAAGTGGACAAGGTGCGGCCGGAGAGCGGCGGCGACACGCTCTACACACGGCTGCGCGGCGGGCGGGACGTCAAGATTTCCAAGAAGGCGGTGATTGCGCGTTCCTCGATGACGCTGGCCGCTTTGCGCGCCGATGGCTGCGATGTGCTGGTCTATGCCTGCACCGGCGATTTCCCGCCGATGGAAGGCGACGAGGGCGTGCTGTTTCCCTCGCGCGTGCTCGCCGGCCTTGCTGGCGGCCTCTTGCCGCGCGGCCGGCTTGGCATCCTGATTCCGCTGGCCGAGCAGGCCGAGAAGCTGGCGTCGAAATGGGCGCGCGCCGGCGTCGAAGTGGTGGCCGAGGCGCTGGCGCCCAGCGCCGGCGCCGCCGAGGCCGATGCCGCGGCGCGGCGGCTGGCGGCGCGCAAACCCGATCTCGTGGCGATGGACTGCATGAGCTACACGCCCACGACAAAAGCCTGGGTGAAGCCCGGCCTCGGCGTGCCGACGCTGCTGGCCATCACCGCCACCGGCCGCGTGCTGCGCGAGATGCTGGACTGACCCGCTTGCGCTGCATATCGAGGGCACAGTGGGAAACTGGGAAGTCTGGCCTGAAACCCTTATGCCATCGGCATCGGAGGCTTCCCACCGAAGTGGGAAGTCCGCGGGAAGGCACCTGAAAAACAGCGGCTTTAGCGCCGCGCGGCGATCAGCAGGAACGGCGGGCGGTGGCGTTCGGCTTCGAGGGCGGGGCGTAATGCGATCTGCTCGATTGTGGGGCCCCATTCCTCGACATGCGTCAGGGCAAAGCCCGACTGCAGCAGGATGTTGATGTAGGTCGCGACCGTGCGGTGCTGCTTGATCACGCCCTTGGCCAGCCAGTCGGTCGAGCGCGGACCTTCCTCCAGGTAGCGGTCGACCGGCCAGGTGCGGTTGCCCTTGGCATCGACCACCCAGGTCGGCTCGGAGGGCGCCGTGTACATCGGATGCTCGACCGAGAAGACGAAGCTGCCGCCGTCGACCAACCCGCGCTGCACCTGCTCGAAGAGGCCGCGCAGGTTCTCGATGTAGTGGAAGGCAAGCGCGCTGTAGACGAGGTCGAAGGAGTCGCGCTGCAGCGCCAGCCGATCGAGATCCTGCCGGGCATAGCCGATGGCGGGATCGTCCGTGGTCTCGCGGGCGCGCGTCAGCATCTTCTCCGAGACGTCGATGCCCAGCACCTCGCTGGCGCCCTGTTCGCGGGCCCAGCGGCAGAACCAGCCGAAGCCGCAGCCGAGGTCGAGCACCTTGGCGCCCTTCAGCTCGGGCAACAGCGCGCGCAGCACCGGCCATTCGGCGGCGCCCTCCAGGCCCTCGACCGAGCGGCCGAGCCGGGCGTAGCCGGCGAAGAAGGTCTCGTCGTCGTAGATGTTCTGGGTCATCGGCCGCCCCAATGCGCCTGCATTGAGTCCGTTATTTGACGGCCGCTGCCGCCTTGGCCTGGCGCACGGCCAGGGCAAGGGCGGCGCCGAGCTCGATGAGCAGCTTGCCCGTCGCCTCGTCGTTGAGCGCGCCATCGGCGCCGAACTTGGCCTGGGCCTGGCCGATCATGACCTCAGGCTTGTTGACCGGGCGGCCGTCGAGGAAGACCAGGGTCTGGCGCAGTTGATACTGTGCGCGGGCCGTGCCGAGGATGCCCATCGAGGCGCCGAACAGCGCCACCGGCTTGGCGGCGAAGGGCTGCGGCGTGGTGCGCGACAGCCAGTCAATGGCGTTCTTCAGCACGCCGGAGATGCCGTAATTGTATTCCGGACTGACCAGCACGATGCCGTCGGCGGCGATCATGGCCTGCTGCGCGGCGGTAACGGCGGCCGGGAAGCCCTTGGCCTGGATATCGGCGTCGTAGAGCGGCCAGTCGCCGATTTCGATCGTCGAAAGCGCGCTGCCTTGCGGCAGGCGCTGGGTGAAGGCATTGAGGGCGAGACGGTTGAAGGAGGCTTTGCGCAGGCTGCCGCAGAAGGCGACCAGTTTCAGGGGTGGCTCGGACATTGCCTTTGATCCTTCGGTCGAGGTTGCTTTGCAGGCAGGGTGCCAGCCGGGTACATAAGTGCGACACGAGGAATTGGCAAACCATGCCGCTGCGCGACATTACACTGGACGACATCGAATCGCTGGCCGTTGGCGCCTGGGTGCTGGGCACCGGCGGGGGCGGCAGCCCTTATCTCGGCCTGCTCAACATGCGGGCGCTCTACAAGGAAGGCCACAAGGTCCAGCTCATGCCGGCTTCGGAACTGGCCGATGACGACTGGGTGGCGGCGGTCTCGAACATGGGCGCCCCCCTGGTCGGCCAGGAGCGCCTGACCGACAGCCGCACCATCGCCCGCGCCGTCGACCTGATGGAACGCCATACCGGCTACCGCTTCCGCGGAATCATGTCGCTGGAGATCGGCGGCGGCAATTCCATCCAGCCGCTGATGGCGGCGGCGCATCTTGGCCGCCCGGTGATCGACAGCGACATGATGGGGCGGGCCTATCCCGAGGCGCAGATGACCTCGGTCGCGGTCGGCGACCTCGTGCCCTGTCCACTGGCTACCGTCGATGTGCGCGGCCTCGAAGCGGTCGTCGAGAAAGTGCCGACCTGGAAATGGATGGAACGCGTCAGCCGCAAGATCTGCGTCGAGTACGGCTCGATCGCGTCGACCTGCAAGGCGCCGCGCACCGGCGCGGAAATCAAGAAGTGGGGCATCCACGGCACCACGACCAAGGCCATTGTGATTGGCACGGCGGTGCGCGAGGCCCAGCGCAAGCATGAGGATCCGGTGGCCGCCATTCTCTCGGTCGAGCCGGGCAAGGTGCTCTACAAGGGCAAGGTGATGGACGTCGAGCGCCGCGCCACCGAGGGCTTCCTGCGCGGCCGCACGCGCTTCGACGGCATGGACGCGTATCGCGGCTCCCATCTCGAGATCAATTTCCAGAACGAGTGGATCGTGGCCTGGCTCGACGGCCAGCCGCTGGCCATGTCGCCCGACCTGATCTGCGTGCTCGATTCGGTGTCGGGCGAAGCGGTCGGCAGCGAGACCATCCGCTATGGCCAGCGCGTCACCGTGATCGCGCTGCCCTCGCCGCCGGTCTTCCTCTCGCCCAAGGGCATCCAGCATGTCGGCCCGCGTGCCTTCGGCTACGACATCGACTTCAAGAGCGTGTTTGCGTGAGGGTTTGGGCGTGAAACTGCGCGACCTCTCGATCGACGACATCGAATCGCTCGCGGTCGGCGCCTGGGTTCTCGGCACCGGCGGCGGCGGCAATCCCTATCTGCCGCTGCTCAACATGCGGGCGCTCTATCGCGACGGCCATCGCGTGCAGTTGATGGATGCGGCCGATCTCGACGACGACGACTGGGTCGGCACGGTTGCCAATATGGGGGCACCCTTGGTCGGGCAGGAGCGGCTGACCGACAGCCTCACGCTGGCCCGCGCCGTCACGGTGATGGAAAAGCATATCGGCAAGCGTTTCGCTGCCCTGATGAGCATGGAGATCGGCGGCGCCAATGGCGTGCGGCCGCTGATGGCGGCGGCGCATCTCAAGCGGCCGGTCGTCGACAGCGACACCATGGGTCGCGCCTATCCCGAAGCGCAGATGACCTCCGTCTCGGTCGGCGGGTTGACGCCCTATCCGATGACCAGTGTCGACGTGCGCGGCTTCGAGAGCATTGTGCACAAGGTGCCGACGTGGAAATGGGCGGAGCGCGTGGCGCGCAAGATCTGCGTCGAATACGGCTCGGTCGCCGCCACTTGCCAGCCGCCGCGCACCGGGGCCGAAGTGAAGAAGTGGGGCATCCACGGCACCACGACCAAGGCCATGGCCATCGGTGCCGCCGTGCGCGAGGCACAGCGCAAGCATGACGATCCGGTGGCGGCAATCCTCTCGGTCGAGCCAGGCAAGCTACTCTACAAGGGCAAGGTGCGCGACGTCGAACGGCGTGCGACCGAGGGCTTCCTGCGCGGCGTCGTGCGCTTCGACGGGCTCGACGACTGGCGTGGCTCGGCCATGACCATCAACTTCCAGAACGAATGGATCGTGGCGCATCGCGACGGCGCGCCGGCCGCCATGACGCCCGACCTGATCTGCGTGCTCGATTCGGTGTCGGGCGAGGCGGTCGGCAGCGAGACCATCCGCTATGGCCAGCGCGTCACCGTGATCGCCCTGCCGCCACCGGCGGTTTTCCTTTCCGAGCGCGGCCTCGACTGTGTCGGCCCGCGCGCTTTCGGCTACGACCTTGATTTCAGGAGCGTGTTTTCAGCATGAGACGCATCGGAATCGACGTCGGCGGCACCAATACGGATGCCGTTTTGATCGAGGACGGCAAGGTCGGCGGCGCCATCAAGGCGCCGACCAGCGAGGATGTGACGACGGGCATTCTCGACGCCCTGAAGGGCCTCGGCGCCACCGGCGTGCTCAGGGCAGCCGACGGCAGCCTGAAGAAGATCGACGGCGTGATGATCGGCACGACGCATTTCATCAATGCCGTGGTGCAGCGCAAGCACATGAGCCGCGTCGGCGCGCTGCGGCTGGGCATGCCGGCCTCGGCCTCGCTGCCACCGTTCTGCGACTGGCCGGAGGACCTGGCGGCGCTGGTGCGTGGCGGCGTCTGGATGGTCGAGGGTGGTCACGAATACGACGGCCGGCCCTTCATGCCGCTCGACGAGGCGGCGGTCACCAAGGCCGCGCAGGAGATGAAGGCGGCCGGCCTGAAGTCGGTCGGCATTTCCTCGATCTTCTCGCCGCTCGATCCCAGCCACGAGCGCCGCGCCGCCGAGCTGGTGCTGGCCGTCATTCCCGACGCCGCCATCACCTGCTCGTCCGATCTCGGCCGCATCGGCCTGCTCGAGCGCGAGAATGCCGGCTTGCTGAACGCCGCCCTGGCCGACCTGGCGCGCGACACGATCGCCGCCTTCGACAAGGCCATCAAGGATTCCAGCATCGCTGCCCCGCTGTTCATCACCCAGAACGACGGCACCGTGGTCGAGGCCGCACAAGCGCGCCGCCTGCCGGTCTACAGCTTCGCCTCTGGCGCCACCAATTCGATGCGCGGGGCCGCCTATCTCTCGGGCCTGCAGGACGCCATGGTGATCGATGTCGGCGGCACCACGACCGATGTCGGCCAGCTCAAGCTCGGCTTTCCGCGCGAGGCCAATTCGGTGGTCAAGGTCGGTGGCGTGCGCACGCTGTTCCGCATGCCCGATCTGCTTTCCATAGGTCTCGGTGGCGGCAGCCATGTGCAGCTCGAGCCGCTCAAGGTCGGCCCGCTCTCGGTCGGCTACAGGCTGCTGAAGGACGGCATCGCCTTCGGCGGCACGCAGCTCACGACCACGGACATCGCCATTGCCACCGGTGTGCTGAAGCTCGGCGACAAGTCGAAGGTGGCGCATCTCGACGCCGCGACCTGTAAGAAGGTCTTCGCCGAATCGGCGCGCCTCGCCGAGGAAGCCATCGACCGCATGAAGACCGAGTCGGGCGACGTGCCGTTGATCGCCGTCGGCGGCGGCGCCTTCCTCGTGCCGGAGAAGATGGCGGGTGTCTCCAAGGTCATCCATGTCGAGCACGGCGATTGCGCCAATGCCGTGGGTGCTGCCATCGCCCAGGTCTCGGGCGAATGCGACCAGATCTTCAAGGACCTGAGCCGTGTCGACGCCATTGCCGCAGCCCAAGGCATCGCCAACGACCGTGCCGTCGCGGCCGGCGCCGACCGCAAGAGCCTGCAGACCATCGAGAGCGAGGACATGCCGCTGGCTTATCTTCCCGGCAACTCGGTGCGTGTGCGCGTGCGTGTCGTGGGTGATGTCGCGGCCGGCTGATGTTTGGCGACCTCGACGCTGAAGCGCTCGCCGCGCTGCGGCGCGAGCCGGTGCGCTGCCGCCGCTGCTGCGCCGACAGTTCGAGTCGGAGCGCCTGTCGCTTGCCCTCATACACGGCCGCCTCGGCATCGAAACGCAACGGCTCCAGGTGGAAGGCGAACGCGACGGCTAGACCTACCTCGCCATGCGTCGCGTGTACGGCCTGACAGGTGAGGAGGCCTGCCCGCAGCTCGACGATGCGGCGAAGCAACGTCTGCTCGGCTGCATCGGCGAGACCATCGCCGAAGTGCAACGCGTGCCGCTGGGCGCGCTGGTAGCGCTCGATCCGCAATGGGATGCGCTGATCGAGCAACAGATCACCGGCGGCCACGCTCTGCCGAAGCATCTGCTCGTCGGTCTCGACGACTATATCCGCGAGGCCGCACCCTTGATCCCACGCGGCGTGTCGCCGGTTATCCTCACCGGCGAATACGTCCCGGAAAACTTCATCATGCGGGACGGGGCGCTGGCCGCGTTGATCGACTTCGGCGATGTCATGACCGGGACGGCGGGACCACCTTCGCGCCCTGCTGCGCGGCGTCGGTTACGCGACGCCCGACGAAGCCCTTCCGCGCTGCCTCATGGCGCGCAAGCCCGGCAGGGATTCAGCACCGGCGATGACGGCTTGCAGGCGGAATACTGCTTCTTAATCGTCAATTCACCCGAGAACGGTCGTTGTGCTGACACGATTGGAGCCATGATGGACTGAGCTTAACAACAGGAGGAACCACCCGATGAAGACGTCTCTTTTGGCTGCCGGTCTTGCTTTTACGGCCCTGTTCGCCGCTGCACCGGCCTTCGCCGAGATGCAGAAGTTCAAGGGCGATCTCAAATCCTCGAGCGAAGTGCCGGTCAACGACAGCAAGGGCTCGGGCACGGTCGAGGCGACCTACGACACGGCGACCAAGAAGCTCACCTATAGCGTTGCCTACAAGGACCTGAGCGGCCCAGCGACGGCGGCGCATTTCCACGGTCCGGCCGCGGCCGGGGCCATTGCCGGCGTGGCCGTCGTTGTGGCCGGTCCGGTCGCCAGCCCGATCAAGGGCGAAGCGACGCTGACCGACGCGCAGGCCGCCGACCTGCAGGGCGGCAAGTGGTACTTCAACATCCACACCGACAAGAACAAGGGCGGCGAGCTTCGCGCCCAGATGATGAAGTAAGTCCTTCATCCATCGCTACCAACAGGAACGGCCGTCCCTCGCGGGGCGGCCGTTTTCCGTTGTGCCGACTCTATCAGGCTTCGCGCGGCTTCATCTTGTCGGCGGTCTTGAAAAAGCGGCGGGCATGATCGAGCAGGGCGCCGTCGGTCGGATGATCCATTGCCTCGATGCCCAGCATCTGGCTCTTCAATCGCGGCGCGTGTTTTTCGACGTAGCTCGCGAATTCGTTCTTGGCGGCGCCCGGACCGGTGACCAGCCATTCAGTGGCGCCGGTCAAGGCCGCCACGATGTTTTCGAAGTATTCCTTGCCGTCGTGGCTATGGCCGGAGCCGACGATGCCGGCTTTCTGGTGGATCTTGCGCGCCGGCATATGCGCCTTGATGCGTTGCCGCTCGACGTCCTCCGCATTGAACTGGAAAACGTGGGCTTCCTTGGTATCGAGCCAGACGACGGCGTGGGTATGCGACATGAATCCTCCGGGGTAAAATCTCCCGCGAGAAGGGAACGCCAGCCCAGGCCTGCGGTTCCGTCGCGCCTATGCCTTGCGGCGATAGAGAAAGCAGTTGTCGGCGTGGGGCATCTTGATGCCCTGGTAAAAGGTCATCGCCGTCGGCGCCGAGAGCAGCAGCGTCGTGGTCTTGTCGCCGCCGGCATGCTTGCGCGTCTCTTCGATCAGCTGCTTGCCGACGCCCTTGCCCTGGCAGGCCGGATCGACCGCGAGATCGGAGAGGTAGCAGCAGAAGCAAAAGTCGGTGACCGAGCGGGCTAAGCCCACCAGCTTGCCGTCGAGCCGCGCGGTCACCATCAGATTGGCATTGGCCAGCATCTGTTCGACACGCGGGCGATCGTCGATCGGGCGGGCGAGGCCAGATTTCCCAACCACGTCGATGTATTCGTCGGCGGTGATGCGTTCTTCGCGGGCGTAAACGACTGTGCTCATGGCTCCAACCACTTTCTCAGGGCGGCCGTCACTTCGGCCGGTTTCTCCAGCGGGCTCATATGCCCGCATTCCTCGATCAAGACCAGACGCGCATTGGGGATGGTCGCGGCCATCT
>JBBRFD010000128.1:0-13572 GCA_038224985.1 Reyranellales bacterium | reverse complement strand
GGGTCAGCAGCAGGGCGGCGGCAAAGCCGGTGCGGTCCTTGCCGGCGGTGCAGTGGAAGACCAGCGGGCGCAGCTTGCCGTCGGTCAGGACGTTGAACAGCGTGCGGAAGCCCGGCGTGCAGCGGCGTGGGTAGTCGCGGTAGTGATCGGTCAGGAACTGCGCCATCAACTCGGGCGTGGCGGTGCCGTTGGCGACGGCGCCGCGGATGCGCTCGCCGACGCCGGGTTCGATATGGGCGCCGACGATGCTGGCGCCGGTGCCGGCGACGAGGTGCGGCGTTTCGGCCGCCTCGTTGACGCCGCGCAGGTCGACGATGGTGCGTACGCCCAGCTTGCCGATGGCGGCGCGGTCGGCATCGGTCAGCGTGCCGAGATGGGCGGAGCGGAAGACCGCGCCCGATTTGACCCGCCGGCCGTCGCGGGTGCGATGGCCGCCGAGATCGCGAAAGTTCGAACCGCCCTCGAGGGGCACGACATGTGTAACCATGCCGGCAGATTTACCACGCCGGTCGATGAAGGTTGGTTAAAACTTTTTCGACAGGCTGACGAGGAATGTGCGGCGTAGGCCGTATTGCGGGGCGCCGACGCCCACGCCACTGCCATCGCGCAACAGGTATGAATGATCGAAGGCGTTCAGCACGTCGAGTCGCAGAGTAGTCTCTCGGCCAAGACCCAAGGGCAGCTTTTGCGCAGCCGACAGGTTGACCACCGCATAAGTCGGCAACGCCGTGTCGTTAGGGTCGATCCTGGTGGAGCGCAGACCGCTGCCGACAATGAGATCGGCGGACACACGCGTCGCCCAGTCCGATTGCTGATTGAAAGTGTAGGCCGCGCCCGCCGAGACGGTCCAATTCTGGTCGTGGTCGAGAAAGATGTAATTCTGTGAAATAAAAGCCAGCTCGGCGGCGCTGAAATTGAACTGAGCGGAATTGATCTGGGTGCCGGTGGCGCGCGACCAGGCGCCGTTGGCGAAGAGCGCCCAGGGGCCGCTGTCGTAACTGGCCGTCAATTCGACGCCCTTGACCTCGGATTTCGCGTAATTGAACGAGGTCAGAATGATCGGTGCGCCAAACTGGCCTTCGTCGAGCAGGTTCTCGGCGATCTTGTAATAGGCACCAAAACCGAAGCGCAGCCCGGGCAGCGGCTCGACTTTGATGCCGGCGTCGAAGTAGTGCGAGCGTTCGGACTTCGCTACATCGTTCCGAACCAGCTCGGTCGCGGCGGTAGTGCCGGCACGGTTGGCCAGGGCGGCGTCGCTGACATTGGCCAGCGGGGGCGGTGTGAAGTAGCGCGCGTAGCCGCCGTACACACTCAGGATCGCGTTGGGTTCCCACACCATGTTGATGCGCGGGCTGATCTGGTTTTCGTCGGACAGTCCGCTCGTGGCATCGAAGCGCACGCCGAAATTGACCGTGAAGGTCGGTGTTAGCTTCCATTGATCCTGGATGTAGATGCCATATTGCCAACCGACGAGGTCGTAGCCGTCGACGAGCGTCATCGGCTGGTCGGTGGTCGGGTCGCCATTGGCATCGACGGGCAAGACGCTGGAGGTGGTGAGGCTGGTGGCGCGCTCGCGCTGCACCAGGAAGCCGCCGCGAATCGTATGACTGTCGGATGCCTTCCAGCTTCCATCGGCCTGCAAGCCGACGGCGAAACTCTTGCGTTTGGCGGTTGGCGCGACGCCGTTGAACATGAGGTCGCCCAGCGGGTCGGGCTTGTAAGAAAGGCTGGATTGGCGTCCGAAGGCGGAGAACTGCAGGTCGAGCGTGTCGTAGTGCTTCTGCAGCGAGGCGATGCCGAAGTAGGTGCTCTCGAATTGGCGCTGATCCAGAGTGGCGCTGTTCAAATCCGATTGTCCGTTGACCACAAAACTTGGCGTCTGGAATGGATTAGTGGGAATCTGAAAGCGCGCCTTGGCAGCCCCTCCGATGAAGGACAACCGGGTATTTTCGTCGACGATGCCGGTGATCTTGGCGAGGCCGTGCCACTGGTCGCTGTGGTCGTTCATTGGCGAAGGCGTCTCGACAGGGTTTTCGATGCCGATGCCGGTATGGGTGAAGGCGCCGGTGACGAAATAGTCGATGGCCCCGTTGCGGCCGCCATAGGAGAAGGCGGGCTGCAGGTAACCGCGTGAGCCCGCCGTCATCGACGCCTCGGCGCCGGGGTCGGTGGTGCCTGACTTCAGCGTGATGTCGACGATGCCCGCCTGGCGGAAGCCATATTGTGCCGGCACCGCACCGGTGATCAGCGACATCGACTTGACGAAGCGGCTTGCCAGCACTTGGCCGAACAGCGACAGACCCTCGGGCAGTTGCACGCCGTCGAGCCGGTACTGCAGGTTGCCGTGATCGCCGCGCACATGAAGCTGGCCGAAGCTGTCCTGCGCGACGCCTGGCGCGCGCAGCAGCAACTGGTTCAACGGCGCGTTCTCGCCCTGGGGCACGGCATCGATGGTCGTTCGCGAGAAATCGTAACGCGAGGCGCCGAGGCTGGGCTGGATCGAGGAACGGGCGTCGTCGAGCTTCTTGGCGGTGACGGTAATGCCGAGGTTTGAGCTAACCGGATTTGTCGCCGGGTCGGGCGTGTTTTGCGCCTGAGCATCGAGTGATATCAAGGCAGCCACCCCGGCGGCCGCAAATATCCTGGCATGGTGTCGCCGCATGACGCTCTCCCCTTTCGTTTGAAAAATCAGGTTGCCTCTGAGCAACGTGAGCAGGTGCCGGTGCATTCAATCACCGGCTTGACGACATTGAATCCCAAGCTCGACGCATTGCCGGCGATCAAGCTTGCCAGCGAGCTGTTTTCGATTTCGACCGATGAACTGCACTGGTCGCAGACGAAGAAAATCGATGAATGGGGATGGTCGGGATCGTCGATGAGGACATAGGCATGGCGGCTCTCGATCCGCGCAACGAGTCCGTGCTCAACGAAGAATTCGAGGGTGCGGTAAATCGTTGGTGGCAGAAACCTCTTGCCCAGCGCATCGGCCAGCTTGTCCAGCAGTTCATAGGCGCCCAACGGCTTGCGCTCTTGCGCCAGAATTTCCAGGACAGCACGCCGAATGGTGGTGAGACGCGTGCCTCGGTTGCGGCAGATACGAGCCGCTGTTTCCAGAATGAGGATTCTCTGCGGCGTGGGCTGGATATCCATCGGCGCCCCTGGACTATCCATGAGACCTCGCATTGCTTGGTAGTTTGATATAGAAATGTTATAACATCCTAAGTTCAATTGACAGCCTTTTCGAGAAAGGATTTCGATGATCAGTCCCGTCATGAGGTTGAGCGAAGCGCTCGAGCCGGAACTCGCGAGCCTGATCGTGCGGTAGCGCGGCGTCATTACCGGCACTGGACGGAGCGAGCATCGGCTCGCTCATCACACTTTACGGCGTGGAAGTGGCGCTCAGCGAAGGCCGCACCGGACGCGAGGAACTGGCGGGCTACCTCCGTCTCGTTGCCGACGGTCAGGATTCTCTTCGCCGCATGAGGAGGGGGCGAGTCAATGTGAACGCCCCGGGCAGGCGCCATCGTCGAACAACGACGCCAGCTTGCGCAAATAGTCGGCCGCTTCCGCTGAACGATTGCTACCGACGT
This sequence comes from Reyranellales bacterium, assembly GCA_038224985.1. GTDB lineage: Bacteria > Pseudomonadota > Alphaproteobacteria > Reyranellales > Reyranellaceae > Reyranella. The sequence goes on along the minus strand of JBBRFD010000128.1, from coordinate 9,982 downwards.
GGTATTGCAGCATTTCCAGGATCAGAGCTTCTCCGATGGCATTGGGCGGCAGCCATCGTTCGCTGGCGACGCGAACGGCATCGTAAATAAGTGCTTTCGCGGTAGCGACATCCGAGGCATGAACCGCTCGAATCCTGTCGTCGACAATCATATCTCTCCCCCGCTCCCGGCATCGGTTTGTCGCCGCCAGCCGTTGCCACTGGCGCAAGACGGGTGGTGCATATGGCAACGATCCAGGACTCTTCAGGTACCTGCCACGCCGGCTACGGATCGGTGGTGAACCCTATTCATCGTCACCCTCTTCATTCAGGCAAAGAAACAGACGGGTCGTCCCACTCGCGGCAATGGGCGGCGAGCGATGAACGATGGCATCGTCGCCGGAACGAAGAACGCCCTTGAAAAGACCGACGGCGAAGCGCGGGAATTCGTTCATGTCGCCGCGATAGCGCCGCTGCGTTCTCAAGGCGCGCTGAGCGTCACCGGGCGATAGCCATTGCGTGCCGGGGCCGCGATAGGTCGCGTTGAGACGCAAGCCCACATGGTCGCGATGAAAGCGCCAACATGAATCGTGATCGAGTGCTTCGAGGCGAATATCAAGGTGGGGGGCGCCGCAGATTCGGGCAAAAATCGCCGCGAGTGACGACACATCCGCGATGAGGCGCTTTCTGAAAGGTCCATCCTGCAGTGCGCTAAGGTCGCATAAAGCAGCCAGACGTTGGGGAGTTTCGGCAGGCGTGGCGACAAACCGCCCGCTGGGCAATTGACGGGCAGGAAGCGCATCGAGCCAACGCCCAAACTCGCGTGGGATCGCCCGGTTCCAGATCGCCAGCGCGACGTTTCGCTCGCTCAGCGTCTTGAAGACCGACGACGCCGATCCCTGGAGCACTGGAGCGTCATCTCGATTCCTGGGTGAAGGGATCGCGCGACGTTCAGGATTTATCCCTGGGGCTTGCATTCGCCTCTCGACTGTTAGAAAGATATGTTATAACATAATGAATTGAGACAGGAACGCAAGGCTTTGGAGAACGCATGCCCCGCCTGAGCAAAAAGGACGCGGAACTCGTCATCGATCTACTGCGCCGTCACGCACCGCGACAGGCACCCGCTCAGTCTGAGGAAAGCCAACTGATCAAGCGTCTGGAGCGCCGTGTCGAGAAATCATTCGATGCTCTGGAAAACTGGAAGCGGCGCGACCATGCCCAAATGGTGCGCAATGCCGTTCGCGGAAAAAAATAGCACGACCGCTTCTGCGGATACCCCGTACAGATGAGGCAGCCATGGCCACAGTGCCCGTAACCGTCCTGACCGGCTATCTCGGCGCAGGCAAGACAACGCTTCTGAACCGTATCTTGAGCGAGCCGCACGGCAAGCGATATGCCGTCATCGTCAACGAGTTTGGCGAGGTCGGCATCGACAACGACCTGATCGTCAGCAGCGACGAAGAAGTCTTCGAAATGAACAACGGCTGCATTTGCTGCACCGTGCGAGGCGACCTTATCCGCATCATCGAAGGCCTGATGCTGCGCAAGAACCGCTTCGACGCCATCGTCGTGGAGACGACGGGCCTGGCCGATCCGTCTCCTGTAGCCCAGACATTCTTCGTCGATGCCGATGTCGCCCGCGCCGCCAGACTGGATTCGATCGTTACCGTGGTTGACGCCCGCCATTTCATCCAGCGCCTGGCCGACAGCCACGAGGCCGAGGAGCAGGTAGCTTTCGCCGACATAATCCTCTTGAACAAGACCGACCTCGTGAACGCCGAAGAACTGGCGGCGGTCGAAGCGCGCATTCGTCTCATCAACCGCTTCGCCACCCTGCACCGGACGGATCATTGCAACGTGAAGCTCGACGAGATTCTCGACCGTGGCGCGTTCGATCTCAATCGCATCCTGGAGATCGAGCCCGGCTTTCTCGGGGAGAACACCCATGAACACGACGATGCCATCACCAGCGTCTCGTTGGAGGGTGGCGAACTCGACCTCGCCCGCTTCGGCGCCTGGCTTCGCACTTATCTCGCGGCCAACGGAGCGAACGTGCTGCGTACGAAAGGCATCATCGCTTCGAAAGGCGACGATCAGCGATTTGTCGTGCAGGCGGTACATATGTTGATCGACGGCGATTTCCAGCGCCCCTGGCGGGCCGATGAACCGCGCCACAGCCGGCTCGTCCTGATCGGCCGCAATCTCGACGCCGACGCCTTGAAGAAAGCATTCGCCAGCTGCCATGTCTGATGTATCCCCCGCCGCTCCTCGGCGGCACGGGCTGTAACATCTCTGCGCAAGGGCGGGGCGCCTCGATGCTTGCGTCGCGTGGCAAGGGCTGAGCCGGTCGCCTTGCCGGCCCGCGGCTGCTAGCTTGGCCCCGCGCCGCAACGTTGGGGAGACGCTTCGATTGAGCTCGATGAAGGCCATTGCCGCCGCCGTGGCGCAGTCGAGCGATCCCGAGGTGCAGGCGTGGTTTCCCGCCTATGTCCGCCGTCCGCCCGGCGTCGACATCGGTGCGCTGAAGCGGCTGTGGTTCGAGATCCTGAGCTTTCCGGCCCGGCTGTTTATCAAGCTGGTGTTGCGGCCGCGCCACGAGACGGCGGGCGCGCTCGACCCGGCCGAGGTCGACCGTGTCTACGATCGCGAGGCGGCGAGCTACGACTGGAAGCATCACATCACCACACGCGGCCAGGACACCAACTGGCGACGCATGGCGGGCTGGATCGTGGCCTCGGCACCCCAGTCGAGCCCCGCCGTGCTCGATCTCTGCACCGGCACCGGCCTTACTGTCGTCGAGATGCTGCAGATCCTGCACGAGACTGGCCGGACCGCCGCCATCACTGGCCTCGATTACAACGCGCCGATGTTGCAGCGGGCCCGCGCGCGCTTCGGCGGTGCCGAGGTGGCGCGGCGGCGTCAGGTCGAGTTCGTGCAGGGCGATGCCACGGCGCTGGTCGAGGGCGCACCGGCCGGCTTCACGACTTTCGCACGCGCGAGCTTCGATATCGTGACGCAAATGTTCGGCATCGGCGGCATCGCCGAGTCGCTCCCGGTCTGCCTGAGTGCACTCACGGTGCTGCGCGAGGGTGGCCGCTTCCTGTTGATCGACATGCATCGGCCGATCCCCAGCCTGCCCGGCGAGCTGCCGCTGCCCTGGACCTGGCAGCGCATGCCGAACTTCGAGGCATTCGCCTATTGGGAGACGACGATCCCGTTGGTGCTGGGGCGCCTCTGGGGCTGGCGCGACACGACGCTCGATTTCTATCTCGCGCCGCTGGTCTGCGAACGCGCGGGCGATGCGTATTACGGCTTTCGCATCTTGTGGAAGAACGTCGAGTCGGAGCGCTGGTGGCTCGGCTTTCCGCTGATGCCGACCTGCCGCCTGCTGTTGGAAAAAGTCCGCATCGAGCCGGCCGAATATGAGCGGCGGCGGCGCGTGCTGGCGGCGATCGGCGCAGAGGTGGCGGTGTGAGCGATTATGTTCCGCCCTATCCGCACCGCTGGACCGAGGAGCTGTCGCCCTGGAAGCGCGTGAGGCTGGCCCGGCGCAATGTCCTGGCGGCACTCGAGGATGGCCTCTTCGAGGTCGACCATATTTCCCGCCGCATCCTGTTGAAGAACCTCTTTCTCTGCAATTCGCCGGAGACGGTGCAGGAGGCCTTCGGCACCAAGTACACCAGCTTCGAGCGCAAGAGCCCGACGATGCGCCATATGCTCGAGCCCTTGATCGGCGACGGGTTGTTCATCAGCGAGGGCGAGACCTGGCGCCGCCGTCGGCGCATCGTGGCGCCCGTCATCCATGTCTCGCGCCTGTCGGAGTTCGCGCCCGCCATGATCGATACGACGCGCGAGATGGCGGATCGTTGGGGCGAATTGCCGGAGGGTGCCCCCGTCGATGTGCTGTCGCAAATGGCGCAACTGACCGCCGAGATCATCTGCCGGGCGATTTTCGGCCGGCAACTCGGCGCCGAGCGGACGCGCGAGGTGGTCGACGGTTTCAGTGAATTCTCGCGCGTCGTCAGCAGCATCGACCTGCCCTCGCTGCTCGGATTGCCCGACTGGGTGCCGCGCTTCCGGCACTTCGCGGTGGCCCGCTCGGTCCGGCGCATCCACCGCGTCATCGACGAGATCGTCGCCGGCTACCGCGACCGGCCCGACCCGGCAAACACCTCGGTCGTCGGCCGCCTGATCGATGCGCGCGACGAGGAGACCGGCGAGACGTTGAGCGCCGATGCGCTGCGCAACGAGGCGGTGGTGATTTTCATGGCCGGTCATGAGACCACCGCCAATACCCTGTCCTTCGTCTGGTTCCTGCTGTCGCAGGCGCCCGATGTCGAGGCCCGCCTGCACGCCGAACTCGACGCCGTGCTGGGCGACCGGCCGCCCGCGCTGGCCGATGTGGCGAAGCTCGTCTACACGCGCGCGATCGTCGAGGAGACGCTCAGGCTCTACCCGCCGATCCCGATCCTCGCCCGCGAGGCGACGCGCGACGAGACCATCGCCGGCGAGATGGTGCCCAAGGGTTCGATGGTGATGGTCATTCCCTGGCTGCTGCACCGAAATCGCAAGCTCTGGGAGAAGCCCGATCATTTCTGGCCCGAGCGATTTTTGCCGGAGAACGGGCCCACGCCGTCGAAATGGGCCTATGTGCCCTTCAGCATCGGCCCGCGCGTCTGCGCCGGCATGGCCTTCGGCCTGACCGAGTCGATTCTTTCCGTGGCGATCCTGGCGCAGCAGTTCAGGTTGCGCCTCGCCACGGGCCACACGGTCGAGCCAGTTTGCCGGGTGTCGCTGCGGCCGGGCGAAACCTTGCCTATGACGATTAACCGGCGCAGGGCCGCGCCGTCTGTCGCCGCTATGGCAGCGCCGGCGGCCTGTCCGTTCGGTCACGCCTGAGACGAAGCGCCGGCGACTCTTGCGTCCGGTCCGGCCCATGGACACCGAGCGCCGCCCAGCGCGAGCTTAGGGGCGTCCTGCGGCTGCCGTCCTTTATCATCGGACCGACAAGGACTTCAGCTCGTCTTCTTCAGTCCCGCCCACGCGGGCAACAAATGGCGAGAGTGAGAAGGCGGGCATATGGGTAGCTGAAGCGCCTCGAGTTGCAGATGAGTTTTCGAGCCCACAACGCCTGGGCGAATGGTTACGACGCGTTTCGGCTGCAGAACGGGCGGCTTTACGGACCAAACAACTTGGGCCTTCAAAGAGCCGAGCCAGCTCAGGTCGTCCGCTGCACGATCAATGTGATGCGCCGAAGCCTTCGCATTGGACGCCGCGTCGGCGATCCCCGTTGAATTTCCGCGTTCAGACCTGCCCGTGGCAGTGCTTGAACTTCTTGCCAGAACCGCAGGGGCAGGATGCGTTGCGCGCGACCTTGCCCCAGGTCGAGGGATCGTTGGGATCGGTGGCGGGCTTGGGGCCGCGCGGCCGGTCGAGCGTGGCGACGCCGCCCGCCTCTTCCTGCGCCGGCTGCGGATCGCGGAAATAGCCGATCTCGTCGGGCATGCTCGAGGCGTTCTCGTGCACTTCCTGCATCTGGCCGAAGGCCGGCTGCAACTCGGGTGGCGCTTCCACTCTCACCTGCAGGTTGGCCAGCACGCTGGTCACCTGCTCGCGCAGGTTGGTCAGCAGGTCGCTGAACAGATTGAAGGCCTCGCGCTTGTACTCGTTCAGTGGATCCTTCTGGCCATAGGCGCGCAACCCGATGCCCTGGCGCAGGTGGTCGAGATGCAGAAGGTGGTCCTTCCAGCTCTGGTCGAAGAGCTGCATCAGCACCTGCTTCTCGACCTGGCGCCAGACTTCCGGCCCGTATTGCGCGGCCTTCTGGGCGAACAGTCGATCGGTGGCATCGGCCAGACGATTCTTGATCTCTTCCTCGGCGATGCCTTCTTCCTTGGCGCATTCGACGACCGGCAGGTCGAGGCCGAAGACGCGCGTGACGTCTTCCTTGAGGTCGGCGACCTTCCATTGCTCGGCGTAGACATCCTCGGGGATGTGGCGTCCGACCATGGCGTCGACGACGTCGCGGCGCATGCCGGACACCGTCTCTGAGACGTCCTCGGTGCCCATCAGTTCGATGCGCTCTTTATAGATTTCCTTGCGCTGGCTGTTCATCACGTCGTCGAAGCGCAGCAGGTTCTTGCGGATCTCGAAGTTGCGCGCCTCGACCTTGCCCTGCGCCGTCTCCAGCGCCTTGTTGAGCCAGCGATGGGTCAGCGCCTCGTCCTCGGCCATGCCCTTCTTCTGGACCCAGTCGAGCACCTTGTTGTTGCCGAAGATTCGCATCAGGTCGTCTTCCAGCGACAGGAAGAACTTCGAGGCGCCGGGATCGCCCTGGCGGCCCGAACGGCCGCGCAGCTGGTTGTCGATGCGCCGGCTCTCGTGGCGCTCGGTGCCGACCACGTAAAGACCGCCTGCCTTGAGCACGATCTCGCGGTCGCGCTCGACGCCGGCACGGATTTCGGCTTCGACACGGCCGATCTCGGCCTTGCGCTCCGCCTCGTCGGCGAACTTGGCGTTGATGGCGGGCACGCTCTGCTGCACCAGCATCTCGACATTGCCGCCCAACTGAATGTCGGTGCCGCGGCCGGCCATGTTTGTGGCAATGGTGACGGCGCCGGGGCGGCCGGCCTGGGCCACGATCTGGGCTTCCTGCTCGTGGAAGCGGGCGTTCAGCACGTTGTGCTGGATGCCGTGCTTGGTGAGCTGCTCCGACAGCGCCTCGGACTTCTCGATTGTCACGGTGCCGACCAGCATCGGCTGGTTGCGGGTCCGGCATTCCTCGATGAGCTTGACGATGGCGCGCGTCTTGTCGGCCTGCGTACGATAAATCTCGTCGTCGGCGTCCTTGCGCAACACCGCCACATTGGTCGGCATCTCGACGACTTCGAGGCGGTAGATCTCGCCGAACTCGGAGGCTTCCGTCATCGCCGTGCCGGTCATGCCGGCCAGCTTGGGATACATGCGGAAGAGGTTCTGGAAGGTGATCGAGGCCAGCGTCTGGTTCTCGCGCTGGATCTCGACGCCTTCCTTGGCCTCGAGTGCCTGGTGCAGGCCCTCGGAATAGCGCCGGCCCGACATCATGCGGCCGGTGAACTCGTCGATGATGACGACCTGGCCGTCCTTGACGATGTAGTCGACGTCCTTGGCGAAGAGCTTGTGGGCGCGCAGTGCCTGGGTGACGTGATGCAGCACCGAGACCATGGTCGGCGCATAGAGGCTGATGCCCTCGGCCAGCTGGCCGTCCGTGCGCAGGATGTCCTCGACCGCCTCGATGCCGGCGTCGGTCAACACGACCGTGCGGTTCTTCTCGTCCTTCTCGTAGTGCTCGGGCAGCAGCTTGGGGATCACCGTGTCGGCGCGGCGATAGCCCTCGCCGGAATCCTCGGCCGGGCCGGAAATGATGAGCGGCGTGCGCGCCTCGTCGATCAGGATTGAATCGACTTCGTCGACGATGGCATAGTTGAAGGGCCGCTGCGCCATGGCGTCGAGGCGGTACTTCATGTTGTCGCGCAGGTAGTCGAAGCCGAGCTCGTTGTTGGTGGCGTAGGTGACGTCGCAGGCATAGGCGGCCTTGCGGTCTTCGTCCGGCATGTCGTGCATGATGACGCCGACCGTGAGGCCAAGGAACCGGTAGACCTGGCCCATCCACTCCGAGTCGCGCTTGGCCAGGTAGTCGTTGACCGTGACGACATGCACGCCCTTGCCTTCGAGGGCGTTGAGATAGACGGCCAGCGTGGCGACCAGGGTCTTGCCTTCGCCGGTCTTCATCTCGGCGATCTTGCCGGAATGCAGGACCATGCCGCCTTTGAGCTGGACGTCGAAATGGCGCTGGCCCAACGAGCGCTTGGCCGCTTCGCGGACGGTGGCGAAGGCCTCCGTGAGGAGATCGTCGAGCTTCTCGCCCTTGGCGAGACGTTCGCGGAACTCGACGGTTTTGGCGCGGAGCTGCTCGTCGGTAAGTTTGGCGAAGTCCGGTTCGAGGGCGTTGATCTTCGCCACGGCCTTGTCGAAGCCTTTGACGATACGATCGTTGGCCGTCCCGAACAGGCTTCGCGCCAGCGCGCCAAGCATGAAAACCTCGACTTTATAATGACTTGGGCGGACGCTAGGGCCCGCCACTTGACCTGAGAGATAGTGAGAGGGGCAGCGGGTGTCAACGCGACGGGACTTCAGAGGCTCCCGTGAAAGATCACGTAAAAGTGCCGCAATCCCGGCGCTTAGCTTGGCTCCCCTGCAGTCCCGGCGCTTGCGTGCGCTGTGAACCCGTGGGAAACGAACCCTCCCGCGCGCGCCTGCTCAAACCTGTCATCGGAGCCTTCCATGAGCCGTCTTTTGCATTTCCTGCGCCCTGTGGTTCCGTTCTGCGCAGTGCTTGCAATCGTGGGCTCTGCTTCGGCCCAGACGCCGCCGGCCGCGCCGCCTGCCGCCAAGCCGCCCGTGGCGGCCACGCCGGCGCCGGCGGCAAAAGATCCGGTCGTCGCCAATATCAACGGCCAGGTGATCCGCCTCTCCGACGTCGAGACCGCCCAGCAGTCGCTGCCGCCGCAATACCGCAACATGCCGTTGCAGGCGGTGTTCCCGGCGCTGCTCGACCGGCTGATCGACGCCAAGCTGGTCGTGCTGGAAGGCAAGAAGAACAAGGTCCAGGACGACGCCGCCTTCAAGAAGCGTCTGGCCTTCGTCGAGGAGCAGGTGATCCAGGACTTCTGGATCCAGCGCGAACTGGCCCGCCGCATCACTCCGGAAGAGCTGCAGAAGCGCTATGCCGAGCGCTCCAAGTCGATGCCGCCGGAAGAAGAAGTGCATGCGCGCCACATCCTGGTCTCGACCGAGGAAGAAGCCAAGGCGATCGTGGCCGAGATCAAGAAGGGCACGGCCTTCGACAAGCTGGCCAAGGAAAAGTCGACAGACAAGGCCTCGGGCGCCGAGGGCGGCGACCTGGGCTGGTTCAAGAAGGGCGACATGGTGCCGGAATTCGCCACCGCCGCCTTTGCGCTCAAGAAAGACGAGATGACCGAGACGGCGATCAAGACGCAGTTCGGCTATCACATCATCCGCGTCGAGGGCCGTCGCCAGGCGCCGCCGCCGCCGTTCGAGGAGATGGCCGAGCAGCTGCGTGAAGAGGCCTCGCGCGAGGCCATCACCGCCCTGTTCAACCAGCTGCGCAGCGTCGCCAAGGTCGAGAAATTCAACATCGACGGCACCAAGGTCGAGGCAGCACCGGCGGTCACGCCGCCAGCGGCCGCGACCACGGCTCCGGCGCCTGCTGCGACCCCGGCCAAACCTGCGACTCCGCCGAAGTAGCCCTCAGCGAAGTAAAAGCCTCACTTTTCGGGGCATTTCTGGTGTAGTATCCGGCCCTCGGAGCGGCGGGCCTTCCCGCCGTCCGCAGGGGAGAGTCAATGTCCGACAAGCTTGCTGTATCGCCGCTCGCGCCCAAAACGACGCCGACGCTGCCCCGAATCTCGGGCGTGAAGCTCGGCACGGCGCAGTCGGGTGTGCGCTACAAGGACCGCGACGACGTCCTCCTGGCCGTCGTTCCGGCCGGCGCCACCATCGCGGGTGTTCTGACCAAATCCAAGACCTGCTCGGCCCCGGTCGACTGGTGCCGCAAGAATCTTACGCGCGGTAAGGTGCGTGCCATCGTCGTCAATGCCGGTAACGCCAATGCCTTCACCGGCAAGGCCGGCGACAAGGCGGTCGAGGAAAGCACCCGGGCCATCGCCCAGGCGCTGGGCTGCCCGCGCAACGAGGTCTTCATGGCCTCGACCGGCGTGATCGGCCAGCCACTCGACTGGGAAAAGATCGCCGCCGTCGTGCCGGCCCTGATCAAGGGCGGTCGCGAGGACAACTGGGCCGCCGCCGCCGCCGCCATCATGACGACGGATACCTTTCCCAAGCTCGCCACGCGCCAAGCCAAGATCGGCGAGAAGACCGTCACCATCAACGGCTTCCTCAAGGGTTCGGGCATGATTGCGCCCGACATGGCGACCATGCTG
>JBBRFD010000127.1:0-13715 GCA_038224985.1 Reyranellales bacterium | reverse complement strand
AAGACCAGGTCTCGAAGGACTGAACAATGCGACGGACCACCATACTGACAACGGCGGCGCTGGCTTTGGGCGCGATTACCCTGGGCGGCTGCGGCGCGTTTGAAAACCTCGGCGGCTCCAAGAAGGTCTCGCCGGACGAATTCAAGATCGTCTCGCACTCGCCTCTGACCATGCCGCCCAACGCCGAGCTGCGGCCGCCGCGGCCGGGCGAGCCGCGCCCGCAGGAAGTGACGCCGGCCGACCAGGCCCGCGAAGCGCTGGTGCCGCAGACCGCCGCCGGCACCCAGAAGACCACCGCCCGCACCGCCGGTTCGGCCGAGCAGGGCCTCGTCGCCCGCACCAGCCGCAACACCCAGGTCGATCCCAATATCCGCAGCCGCGTCAATCAGGACAGCCGCGTGCTGGCCGACTCCAACGACACCGTCATCGACAGCCTGATCTTCTGGCAGGACAAGCCAACGCCCGGCGTCGTCATCGATCCCGCCAAGGAACAGCAGCGGCTGCGCGAAGCCCAGGCCGCGGGCGCGCAGCCCACCGGCGTCACGCCGACCATCGAACGGCGCAAGCGCGGCCTGCTGGAAGGCATTTTCTGAGCGCTCGCAGCCGAGCCGCCTTGCCAAACCGCCGCGCTGTTCTCGGCGGTTTGAGCGCCGCAGCGCTCCTCACCTCGACGTCCGCGCAGGCCAAGCTGCTGGCGGTGCTGCGCCGTCCGGCCGAGGGCTTCACGCTGGCCAACGGCTTGCAGGTCGTCGTCCTGCCGTCGAGGCGCGCGCCGCTGGTCTCGCAGACACTTGTCTACAAGGTCGGCAGCGCCGACGAGGTCGCGGGCCAGACCGGCGTTGCCCATTTCCTCGAACACATGATGTTCAAGGGCACGCCCCTGATCGCGCCGGCCGAGTTCTCGCGTATCATCGCGCGCAACGGCGGGCGCGATAACGCCTACACGACCTACGATCAGACCGGCTACTACCAGACCATCGCCGCCGACCGGCTGGAGACGATCATGCGCATGGAAGCCGACCGCATGGTCAACCTGCGCATCACCGAAAAGGAACTGACACCCGAGCGCCAGGTCGTGCTGGAAGAACGCCGCACCCGCACCGAGAACGTGCCGGCCGAGTTGCTCGACGAGGCGGTCCGCGAATCGCTGTTCGGCCGCAACAAGGCCTATGGCGGTCCGATCAGCGGCACGCCCGAGGATATCCGCAAATTGAGCGTGGCGGTGCTCACGGCCTTCTATCAAAAGCACTACATGCCCAACAACGCCGTGTTGTTCATCGCCGGCGAGACCACGGTCGAGGCGGTACGCAAGCTCGCCGACAAGTATTATGGCCCGATTCCCGCGCGCAAGATCGAGCCGCGCAAGCGACCCGGCGAGCCCGGCCCCAACCTGCCGCACAAGGTCGTACGCGCCGATGCCCGCGTCGCCGAACCGCATTGGTCGCGCGACTACATCGCTCCGTCCTACCGCATGGGTGAGACCCGGCATGCCTATGCCCTGCAACTGCTGGGGCAGATCTTCGGCGGCGGCGAGACCAGCCGCCTGTCGCGCGCATTGGTGCTCGACCGCAAGATGGCGCTCTCGGCTTCGGCCGGCTACAGCGCCGCGCCGCTCGGCCTCAGCTCCTTTGGTCTCAGCGTGCAGCCGGCGCCGCTGCGCAGCATTCCCGAGATCGAGGAAGCCGTGGCGGGTGAAATGAAGCGGTTGCTCGACGGCGGCGTCACGGCGGTCGAAGTCGAACGGGCGCAAAACCGCATGCTGGCGGCGGCGATCTTCGCCCAGGATTCGCTGGCCAGTGGACCTCGCATCTATGCCAATGCGCTGGCGACCGGCGGCACCACTGCCGATGTCGAGGCCTGGCCGCAGCGCATCTCGGCAGTGACCCCGGCCGACGTGCTGGCCGCCGCCCAGGCCGTGTGGCGCGAGGACAAGACCGTGACCTCGCTGCTGACGCCGGCGGAGGGAAAGCGATGAAGCGCTGGCGTATCGCGCTGGCAACGCTGGCGACTGTCCTCATCACAACCGCCGCCCAGGCCATCGACATCAAGGAAATCACCACGCCGCTCGGCATCAAGGCCTGGCTGGTCGAGGACAAGACGACGCCGATCGTGGCGCTGTCCTTCTCCTTCGCCACCGGCACGGCCTCGGAGGACGAAAAGCAGCGCGGCGTCACCCAGCTCACGGCCGCCCTGCTGACCGACGGCGCCGGGCCCTTCAGTTCTCTGGCCTTCAAGCAGCGGCTGGAAGAGGCCTCGGTCTCGATCGGCTTCGGCGCCTCCTTCGACCGCTTCTCCGGCTCGATGCGCGCGCTCTCGGCCAATCGCGAGGAGAGCTTCGACCTGCTGCGTCTGGCAATGACGGCGCCGCGCTTCGAGAAGGAAGCGCTCGACCAGCGCCGTGCCCAGACCCTCTCGGGTATCAATCAGGCCCAGCAGCGCCCGCCCTCGGTGGCGGCGCGCGCCATGATGGGCGCGATGTTCGCGGGCCATCCCTATGCCAACGACCCCGAAGGCACGCGCGACACCCTGGCCGCGCTGACGCCCGAGGATCTCAAGCGCCGCGCCGCGACGGTATTGACGCGCAACGGGCTGATCGTGGCGGCGGTCGGTGATATCGAGGAAGCCGAACTCTCGCGCCAGATCGACCGTGCTTTCGGTACCCTGCCGGCCGGCACGCCCAGGCCGCTGCCGCCCGACTGGACGCCACCGGCCAAGCCGCGCACCGTGGTGATCGATCGCGCCGTGCCGCAAAGCGTCGTGCTGATGGCCCTGCCGGGCGTGCCGCGCAACGATCCCGACTGGTACGCCGCCTTCGTCATGAACCACATCCTGGGTGGCGGCGGCATGCAATCGCGCATCTTCACCGAGGTACGCGAGAAGCGTGGCCTCGCTTATGGCGCCTCGACCTCGCTGCGCAACTACCGCAAGGCCTCGCTGCTGGTGGCCTCGACCGCCAGCGCCAACGAGAAAGTCGCCGAAGCCATCAAGGTGATCCGTGCTGAATTCGTGCGCATGCGCGACGGCGGCGTCACCGAGGCCGAGTTGACCGACGCCAAGACCTTCCTCACCGGCGCGCTGGCGCTGTCGCTCGACTCGTCCTCGTCGATCGCCTCGCTGATGCATGCCATGCAGATCGATGGCCTCGCACCCGATCACCTGACCAAGCGCGCGCAGCTGATCGCGGCGGTCAAGGGCGAGGATATCCGCCGCGCCGCCCGCCGCATGCTGCGCGACGACGCCCTCACCACCATCGTCGTCGGCAAGCCGGTGGGCGTCGTTTCCGAACCCAAAGAGCCAAAAGAGTAGCGACATGTTCTACCGTCACGACGTCACCGACGCCCTCGAAGCCTCCGTTGGCGCCAAGGGCCTGCCGCAGGCCTCGCTCGACCGTGAACTGGCCAGGCTCCCCGCCGCTCTCGACATTCTGCGCAAGTGGCATAAGGACAACGATCTGCCGATGCTGCGCCTGCCGGCACGGCGCGACGACCTCGCCACGCTGAAGCCGCATGCCGAACGCTTCGCCAAACTCGACAGCGTCGTGGTGATCGGCAGTGGCGGCTCGAGTCTCAGCGGCAAGGCGCTGGTGGCGCTGGCGGACCAGGGCTTCGGCCCGGCCAAGGGCCGCCCGAAGATGTACTTCATGGACAATGTCGATCCGGCGACCTTCGCCGAACTCACGACACGCCTCGCGCTGCCGAAGACCGGCTTCATCGTCATCTCCAAGTCGGGCGGCACGGCGGAGACGCTGACGGCCTTCTTCACCGTGATCGCCGCCATGGACGCCAAACTTGTTGCGACCAACACGCTCATCGTCACCGAAGCCGCCGACAATCCCCTGCGCCGTCTCGGCACGCAGCTGGGCTGCACCATCCTCGAACACGACCCCAAGGTCGGCGGCCGCTTCTCGGTCTTCTCGCTGGTCGGCATGCTGCCGGCCATGATCGCCGGCCTCGATTGCGCCGCGATCCGCGAAGGTGCCGCTTCGGTGCTCGACCCGGCATTGGCCGCCAAGGACGCCAAAAGCCTCGCGCCCGCCATCGGCGCGGCGCTCTCGGTCGGTCTGGCCAGGGAACGCGGCATCAACATCACGGTGCTGATGCCCTATGTCGACCGGCTCAATACCTTCTCCTTCTGGTACCGCCAGATCTGGGCCGAGAGCCTGGGCAAGAACGGCCTCGGCACGACGCCGGCCTGCGCCATGGGCACGATCGACCAGCACAGCCAAGTGCAGCTCTATCTCGGCGGACCGATCGACAAGTTCTTCACCTTCCTGATCCAGGACACCGCCGGCATCGGCAAGCCGGTCGCCCCGGCGATCCTGGGCGGCGACAAGGCCCTCGACTATCTCGCCAACCAGAGCCTGGGCGACCTGCTGCTGGCCGAGGCCGACGCCACCGCCGCGACCACGGTCCAGGGCAAGCGCCCGACCCGCATCATCCGCATCGCCACACTCGACGAGCGGACATTGGGCGCGCTGATGATGCACTACGTGCTGGAAACCATCTTCGCGGCACATCTCTGGGGCATCGACGCCTTCAACCAGCCCGCCGTCGAGGACGCCAAGATCCTGACCCGTCAGTATCTTGCCGACCGCAAGAAGTAGTAAAAGAAGGGCGCCATGAGCGCGCCCCTTCTCCGTCGCCTGCCGACAACCCTGGTCAACCGCATCGCCGCTGGCGAGGTGGTCGAGCGGCCGGCGAGTGCGGTCAAGGAGCTGGTCGAGAATGCCATCGATGCCGGCGCGCGCCGCATCGCCGTCACCCTGAAGGAAGGCGGCCGCACGCTGATCACCGTAGTCGATGACGGCATCGGCATGAACCCCGACGAAATGTTGCTGGCCGTCGAGCGCCACTGCACCTCCAAGCTGCCCGACGACGATCTCACGCATATCAACACGCTGGGCTTTCGCGGCGAGGCCTTGCCCTCGATCGCCTCCGTCAGCCGCTTCACGCTGACGTCACGTCCCAAGGACGCCGACAGCGCCTGGGCTCTGGAGATCGACGGTGGCAACTATGTCGGGGGGCGGGGCGAACCGAAGCCCGCCGCCGCGCCCGCCGGCACGCGTGTCGAGGTGCGCGATCTTTTCTTCGCCACGCCGGCACGCCTGAAATTCCTCAAGGAGCCGCGCACCGAGTCCGGTCACGTCGCCGATGCCATGCGCCGCCTCGCCATGGCCCATCCCGGCATCGCCTTCCGCCTCGAAAGCGAGGACCGCGCGCTGATCGATCTCGCCACCGCCGGCGGTTCGCTGCTGTCCGGCGATGCCGCTCGCCTTGAAAGACTGGGCGCCATCATGGGCCGCGAGTTCGCCGACAATGCCATCGCCATCGACGCCAACCGCGAGGGCTTCCGCCTCACCGGCTTCGCCGGCCTGCCGACGCTCAACCGGCCGACCAGCCAGCACCAGTATCTCTTCGTCAACGGCCGCCCGGTGCGCGACAAGCTGCTCAATGGTGCCGTGCGCGGCGCCTATCAGGATTTCCTGGCGCGCGACCGCAACCCCATGGTGGCGCTGTTCCTCGAAGCGCCGCCCGAGATGGTCGACGTCAATGTCCACCCCGCCAAAACAGAAGTGCGCTTCCGCGACGCCGGCATCGTACGCGGGTTGATTGTCGGTGCGTTGCGCAACGCGCTCAGCGCCGCCGGCCATCGCGCCAGCACGACAGTGTCGGACGCCGCGCTGGGAGCGCTGCGGCCGCATACCGGCTACAGCACTGCCCTGCCGATGGGACGCGGCAGCTGGACCGGCTCCTCGATCCCGCGCGGTCTCGCCGAGGCCGCTGCGCAGTTCATGTCGCCGTCGCTTTCGGATTCACTGAGCGAACCTTCGGCCCGCGTCGAGATGCCGAGCGGCGACATCGCGCCGGGCAACTACCCGCTGGGCGTGGCCCGCGCGCAATTGCACGAGACCTATATCGTGGCGCAGACCGATCAGGGCGTCGTCATCGTCGACCAGCACGCCGCGCACGAGCGCCTGCTGCATGAAAAGCTCAAACACCAGCTCGAGGCCGAAGGCGTGAAGCGCCAGGCGCTGCTGCTGCCCGAGGTCGTGGACGTGGGCGAGGATGGCGCGCGCCGCCTGACGCAGCGCGCCGCCGAACTGGCCGAGATGGGCCTGGTGCTGGAGCCCTTTGGCCTCGGCGCCGTGGTCGTGCGCGAGACGCCGGCGCTGTTGGGCGAGGCCGATATCCAGGGCCTGGTGCGCGATCTCGCCGACGAGCTGGCCGAAATGGGCGATCACCTCTCGCTCAAGGAAAAGGTCGAGCAGGTCTGCGGCACGCTCGCCTGTCATACCTCGGTGCGCGCCGGAAGACGCCTCACCGTCGATGAAATGAACGCGCTTCTGCGCCAGATGGAGGCGACACCGCACTCCGGACAGTGCAATCATGGCCGCCCGACCTATGTCGAGCTGCGGCTCGCCGATATCGAAAGGCTGTTTGGTAGAAGATGAAGCGATTTGCATCCCTGCTGCCGGCGCTGCTGCCCATGCTGCTTGTGGCCGCGCCGGTCTTCTCCCAGACCCCGCCGGCCGCTGCCCTTTCACCCGCCCCCGCCTCGACCTTCGATGGCCAATGGAAGGGGACCAGCGACGCCGGCACCTGCGCGCCGCTCGAAATCGCGCTCAGCATCGAATATGGCTTCGTCGACGGCACCGCCATCGACACCGGCGCCCGGGGCCCGGTGCCCAATCCCCGCAAATCGGCGCCACCACCGGTCACGCCCGGGTTGTGGCAGTTGCACGGCAATGCCGGCAACGGCGTCTCTTTCAGCGTGATGGCCGTGGCCTCCGTCCGCGTCGCCGCCGACCGCGCCGCCGGCAGGATCACCGTCCGCCGCGACGGCGCCGGCCTGGTGCTGAGCGAGGACGGCGGCTGCAAGCGCACGGCAAGGTTGGCACGGGGCTAGGATGGCAAAGATTGCCGCGGTCCTGGGTCTGACGAGCTATCGAGCCTGCTCTGGAATGTCGGCGATTTTCGCACGGATCATAGTCTTGAGATGGGCGGAGGCGGTGCGCAACTCATCGGCTTCCTCCTCGCCCCAGGACTTTCCGCCGTGATGGACGGCACGACATTGGCTATGTGGATACTGCCCAGCCATCGCATGAACTCGTCTCCCTAACTCTGATCGGGCTGCTCAAGGGATTTCAGCGAGCCCTCGAGATCGGCGACGATCGCAACGGCTCCGGTGGCGCCGCGGACAAAAGCGTCGAGGCTTTACAGCATAAGGCGGTATTGCCTCCGATCGTACTCATTCATGATCGCACCTTTCCATCGTCCGAGCGCGCGTCGCAAAATCACTCTCTGATCTCGAAGCCAACCTCGATGTCCCGACCACTGACGGAGCGATACTCGGCACGCGCTTCCGAGAGAGCTTCCTTCAAATCCTCGATTTCCCTGCGGACGGCCCGAGGCAGCTTGGCCAAGCCGTCGATTCGAATCAGATAAGGAGGATCAATCGCATTCATCTCCCCCCAGATCATCGAATCAATAGCTGCGTCTATGCTGCGCCCATGGCCTTCAGGTGAACCCAGAGCGCTCAGGAGTGCATCGTAGAACTCGCTGGAGGTCTTCCATTTCTCGGCATTGATCTCAATGAGGGGCATTGGTGGTCCCCCATTATGCCGTGACTTGGATTGGATAGAACTGAGATAGCGTGAATTCGTGTAGTACGCAGCGCCCGTCTTATCCGCTCATTTCCTGGTGAAGCGAAATGCACGATCAGCAGGCACGAGATATTTCTGGGGAGAGACCAGATCGTCGATCGTTACAATTTGTTCAAGCCGCTCGCGCGCCGCAACACAATCGGGCATCGCTTCAGGGCCGCCAGCCTCCTCAATCGCCCGTCCATACCAATATTTCGCCACATGCAGTTTGCCGAGGCGTTCGTAGCATTGGGCCAGTTTGCGACCGAGTGAGCCGCCGTCGAGCGATCCATTGCCATCCGCCATGAACGTATAGATTCGAATCGCATCCCGCGAGCGATCCGACTCAATCAGTTCTATGGCCCGTTTCTCCAGAACATTGAAATCGCAAAGCATGATCTCTTCGTTTGGTCACTCTGTGTTCAAGGTGCAAGCAGTAACGGAAAGCGTTCGCCAAGGAAATCGGGGCGCTGCAGGTTGATGCTGGGCGCCTTCAGCGTGATCGCAATGGTCTCGTCGCGTCGTCGCCGACTGTGCCGACTGTGCCGACTGAAAAGCAGCTGTTCTTCGCCGCTTATTTCTTCCAGTACGTCATCGCGCTCACGGTCTTACTTGGCCCAAACTCCACATGGACCAGCATCGGACCCGAGTCGATACAGTGCGTCACCCCATAGCGGGCACTATTGAAGAGCACCGGCGTTGTCCGGTCGCAGGAGCGGCACTCGGTGCAATTGCCCTGGACAGGGCTTGGCGAGCATTGAAAGCCATGCTTGGCCATGAGTGTCTCGGCATTGTCCTTCTCGAGTTCCTCCTCCAGGAACTTTTCGAGCCACGTGTTTTTTCCCCAGGCATTGTAAGCCAGTCTGTCCTGAGCGTCCCGCGACTTGGAATATTGGCCGCTGGCAACAACACCAACGGTACGCAAATCCTCATCACAACTGGCCCCGCAAGCGGAAAGGCCGGCGGACAGCAACAGCGCGATCAACGTCGGCACACAATGGCGAAACCACGCCGTCCGGCTATTATTCATAGCCAACGATACTGCAGGAATATATCTTCGGTAAATATACCACGGGTTGTATTATCAAGGAGCATAGGGAACGCCGCCGAACATCGACGGGACGACATATCGCTCATAGCTGGGGTCGAGAAGATTGCGGTCGCTTCCCGAAAACCGACGCCCATTTCCGGTATCCCGACTTACCCCCTCAAGATCGACACCCATGGCACGACCGAGCGTGAAGGCAACCGAGTTACTGTTCTGGATTTGCCCACCACCGCCAAATTCGAAAGCGGGATCGTGTGCCTTGTAGTCGAAGTTGCCGTTGTTGATAGCGATCGCTGCCTTTTGGCCGGCGTTCCACTTTCCCGCAACGATGTCCTCGTAACTGCCAGAGGCCACAGTGCCGATCGTCTTGAAGTCGTCGTCTTCAAAGAATGGCCGGGTCCTGTGTTGGACGATGAGGTCGGCGCCGTCCATTCCCATCGAGACGATCTTGCCGCCGTTCCGGGATCTGGAAAGGCCGTGCATCTCTGCCTTATCTTCGTCCCTGCCCTTTTCATTCGGCCCAACTAGAACCAAAAAGGCATGGCCGCGATGGAGGATAGGGTGATAGCGAACTTCAATCCTCCACGGTTTGTCCGACTTGACGTCTTTCGGCAACTGCGCCCGCGCGGGATCGTGTGCCGGTTCGATACGGTGCTTCTCTTCAGGACTGATGACCGTGGGGTCCGCTTGCGCGACTTTTTCGGCGCCACCCACCAGTTCGTCATTTCCAGCAGCGCCGTCCAATTCATCCGATACCTTTACATTTGGCAACCTGGTGTTGACCTTTTGCATGGCGATGTCGCTCGCGATGCGGTCGATATCCGCCATTACCGGCGGCCGCCCTTCGATGGACTCGAAGGAACCCAGGGTCTTGTCGAGTTCGCCGCGCGCTTTGCGAGCCTCGGTATCGTCGGGATCGAACCCGGCCGTGATCAGTCCGGCATCGAGGACGGTCCGGCCGCGATCATCGCGCGCGAAGGCAGCGTCGCCATTCTGGAATCCTGTGAAGCGGACGTAGTCCTTGCCGTCGAGCACGAGACGGTACTGGCTGAGATCGCTAGTGGCGAAGGTCTTGGGATCGTAGACGGCCATGCGGTCGAGCTTGTCGTAGACGTCGGGATCGGTGTTGAGGTGGCCGGTGGTCTCGATCTCCTGCAGGCGCAGGCGTTGTTCGGGCGAGAGTTCTCCGGCAATCTTGCGGTCCATGGTGACCATCGGTGTACCGGGGTTCGACACGATCCAGTCGATGGCGGCGAGACCGGCCTGGTTGCGGTCGTGCTGCCAGTACTTCGTGGCATGACGCTGGGCGGTATCGGCGAGGAGAGCGATGCGGGCGCGCAGTTCGGGCGGGGCATCGTCGGGTGTCAGCTCCTCGGCACGGGCACGATAGGCTTCGGGGTTGGGCGGCGCCGCGGGATCGAGCGGGATCGCGGCGAGCGTGCCGGCGATGCGGGCGACGTGGCGGTCCTCGCGGGCCTCGACCAGCTTGCGGGCGAGCGTCACCTGCCGCTCCGGCAGCAGCATTTCGTGCGCACCGGCCAGCAGCTTGCCGGCGCGGTCGGGGTCCTTGTCGATCCCCGCCTCGATGGCCGTGGCGTAGAAGTCGCTGGCGTTCCGGCGGACTCTGGCTGCGGTCTCGTCCTCGTCCCAACCGTTGCGTTTGCCCTGCGCGCGGCGCTAGTTGACGATGGCGCGGCCGAGAACCCGCAAGCGCGCGGGGTCGTCCCAACTGACCGCAGCGTCCTGCTGCAAACTGCCGATGCGGCTCTCGACGATGCGATCGTCGGTTTCGGCAAGTGCCCGATTGGCGAGGCGACCGACCTGCGTCGTGGCATGAGCGAGGTGATTGTCGAGCAACGGATCGAGGATGCCGCGTTGACGCGGCGTGGCGGCCTCGGAGCGGTGGCTCTCGCCGATGCGTTCGACGGTCGCCAGCGTTTCCGGCAGCGCCGCCAGCCGCTCCTCGGGGCCAAGCGAGGCGAAGCCGGTCGTGGGATCGTGCAGCACGGCGCGCAACGCGCCCATCGCCCGCGTCTCGATCCCTCCTGCGACCAGTTCGTCGGCCCGCACGGCATCGGGGCCTTCGGGTGATCCGAAGTATTCGGCCGGTATGCCGAACGCGCCGGTAATGGGTGCGGCGGCGTTCTCGGGTATTTGCTCCTGAAACGACATGCTCGGTCTCCCGCTTCACACTAGGCGTTCGCCGTGCCGTCGTAGTAACCAGACGGCAGGCCGCGGTTGAAGAAGTCGCTCGAAGCGTCTTGTTTCGGCTGGCCCTGCTGATACCGGTACCAGGTATCCGCGACCTTCGTGGCGCCGCCGATCAGGGACGATCCGACGCTGAGCGCGCTCAGGCCGCCCGGCCCCGGCGCGTTGGCCGCCGCCGTGGCCTCGGCCGCCTTGTTGCGATAGCCCCAGGCCTCGAGGGCGCTGTTGTATCGCAGCGATAGCGCATCCTGCTCGCCCGCCGCCGCGGTATCGCCCAGGACATTGAGCTCCGAACCGCTGAAGTCGGTGCCCTGCCCGGCCAGCATCGCCGTCTGCCGGCCAAGCATCTGTGCGGTCTTGTTGCGCTGTGCCTGCTCGGCGATGGCGCCGCGCTTCTCGGCGTTCTTCGCCAGCGCTTCGGCGGCAAGCGCGTTGTTGCGCATGACGGCGGCCTGGTAGCCGGCTTGCGCCTGCTGGGCGCCGGCCTGCTGCGCCTGCCCTGCAATGCCGGCGACGGTGCTGGCGGCAGTAAGCGCCAGGCCGGCATAGGTCGCGAACGAGGTTGCTGTAATTCCGCCGGACATCCTTACTCTCCTGTGATGGTGACGCGATTGTCGCCGTGCCGCGAAAACAACAGCTCGGCTTCGTCCGTGAACTGCCGCTCGGCTTCATCGACGGTCTTCGCGTCGCTGCGAAAGATCATCGTGAGGCGCACATCGGTGCGGGCGATGATGAGTTGCTTGCGCCCGGCGCTGGCGGGCAGGACACAGTAGCCGCGTGCCTCCAGCGCCGCCCCGCCGACATAGACATCGGCATCGCCGCTGACGATGAGCAGGGTCGCCAGTTTGATGAGCGCGCCGGTCAAAACGACCCCGGCCGGCACCATGACGGTGCGGGCGTACATGCCGCCATGGATCGCGTGGTCGGTGGCGATCGCCACCTGGGGATGCCCGAGCGCCTGGATTTCGAACGCGCGCACCCGGGCAATCGCGGCCTCGCTCATCGCCGGAATGGCGGGGCGCAGAACAAGCTCAGCCATGGGCCACTCGCTTGAAGAAGATGCGGCTCGCTTCGGCATAGCCGGCGCGCGGCAACACGTGGAAGAGCTTGCCCTCGAACGACGCGCTCACCAGCAGCACGGGCGAGCCAAGCTCGCGGGCCTTGTCCTCGGCCGCCTTGAGCAGCCTGAGGCCCGCCAGCGTGTGACGGTGGGCCTTGAGGACGAAGAAGCTTTCACTGACCGCCACCGCCACGCCATAGCGCGGCATCTCGGGGGCCAGAATGGAGATGAAGCCCACGAGCTTGTCCTCGGCAAGGGCTGCGAAGATATGCAGCGCGCCCGCGGCTTCGAGAGCGCGGTAGGTCTCCCATTTCGTGGCCGGCGCGGGCATGCCGTCGATCAGGGATTCGGCGGCATATTCGGCGGCCAGCTCGCTCAGGTTGTCGGCGCCGGCGATCTCGGCGACGGTGGCGGGGCGGACGATCATGCCGAGGCTCCGGCTTCGAGTCGGGCTTCGAGATCGCAGGCGTGGTTCGCAATGTCGGCTTCGGTTGCCATGCTGCCGGTTCCCTCCGTGGAGATGCCAGCCCGCAGTTAGAGGTATTTGTGACTTACGATTGCAAGCAGTGTGACTTTGAAAAATGCCAGATTCTTCTGGAGATTGCCTGCAGTGCCAAAATTGCCGCTATTCGAACCCGACAATGACTTCATCCGGCTCCGACGGATGATTCGTCCATATCCGAACCGCTGTATTCAGTTGCAGCACCGGCGCTTCCAGTATTGTGCCGTCGACCGACCTTATGGCGATCCTGCGGGAGGGCGTCTTCAGCATTCCTTGAAAAGCACTTGGCGTTCCTGGGTCGACCTCGAGCACCTTGCCCAGCGTGAATGCCGTTTCACCGTCGGCAAAATTCAAGCAGCCGACTGCGACGGACGAGTCCGTCGATGCCATACGCGGACTTCCCGATGCAGCGGGAATTGCTCGGGGAGTATCTCCACTTGCCGGGTCCCCAATCACGACCACGGAATAGGGTGGTGCAATTCTCACCAACTGAGGCATCGCGGTCATTCCTTTCCTTTTTGCCAAATAATTTCCAAGCCTTGCCTACTACTGCAACTTAGGCAGTGCGGAAAGAGCCGCTGCGGGCCGCTTGAGGAGTTCAAGGACGACGGTGGTTGATGGTCGGGAACAAAGTTGCCTCGCCTCGTGCCGGGATCAGTCGAACCACATGTGTGACAGCCGGTTTGGGCGCCTATGCGATTGATTTCATCCCGTTCGGCCGATCTAAAATTACGATCGGCCGAACGTGCCGGTATTGATTCCTCCGCGTAAGGCCCGATGCTGATCGCATTACCCGTAACGCCGTTACGTTCGACTCCCGCACTCCCACTTGCAGCTCTCTGCCTAACACGAAGTAGCTCTTCTTGGACTCGGGCAACGTCTCTTTGGTCTGGCACCCAATCCCGGTCCGCGATGTAAGTCAGCGCAGGATTCTTTGGCTCGATTTCCCTAATGGCATTTAGGTGCGATCGGAAATTGGCTTCTCGCATTTCCTCAATAGGCGTGAGTGGACGCCTACCTAATCCGCGCGACGGCGGGCGGTTACCGTTGCCACCGACGAGTATGATATTCGCGTCCGGCGCGCCCCACCCACCAGCTTTCTCTGCCAGAGCGCCTTCGCCTGATTGCCACGACACATCGTCAACGCCCGAGTTGACCTCTTCAGGCACTGTCGGATAGCGGTACCACTTGTCGTCGACCGTTCCTGCATCGGCGATCAGCGAGAGTCCTATGTCCTGAAACCCCATGCTCAGCC
>JBBRFD010000126.1:0-13762 GCA_038224985.1 Reyranellales bacterium | reverse complement strand
GGTGATGGTCGAATTGAAGTTCGGCGGCACATCGGCGATGCGGCGCGGATAGCCCGACGGAATGACCAGCATCGGCACCGATTCGCCGAATGCCTTGGCCACGCCGCCATATGCGTTTTCCGAGCCGGGGCCGCTCTGCATGCAGAACACGCCCATCTTGCGGCCCTTGGTCAAGCGCGACATGGCGTCGGCCATGTGCAGGCCGATGCGTTCCTGGCGCACGATGATCGGGCGGATGTCGATCGCCGCGCAATGCTCGATCAGATGGTTGACCGGGTAGGCGAAGAGATACTCGACGCCCTCGCGCTTCAGGATTTCGGCGATCGCCGGCCCGGTTTTCATCTGCGTTCCCCCAAGATTATTTGTTCAGTTCCTTCATCGCGCTGTCGAGACCGCCGAGCGTCAGCGGGAACATGCGATTGCTGCTGAGTTGCTGCAGCAGCTGGATCGACGGCGTGTAGCTCCAGTGCCGTTCGGGCACCGGGTTGAGCCAGACCATGCTGCGATAGGTATCGGAGACGCGCTGGATCCAGGTCTGGCCCGATTCCTCGTTCCAGTGCTCCACCGAGCCGCCGGGATAGGCGATCTCGTAGGGGCTCATCGAGGCATCGCCGACGAACAGGATCTTGTAGTCGGCCGGATAGGTATTGATCATCTGCGCCGTCGAGAAGGTATCGACATGACGGCGGCGGTTGTCCTTCCACAGCTTCTCGTAGAGGCAATTGTGGAAGTAGAAGAATTCGAGCTGCTTGAATTCCGAGCGCGCCGCCGAAAACAGTTCCTCGCAGACGCGGATATGGGCATCCATCGAACCGCCGATATCGAACAGGACCAGCAGTTTCACCTTGTTGCGCCGCTCCGGCACCATCTTGATGTCGAGGTAGCCGGCGTTGCGCGCCGTCGAGCGGATGGTGTCGGGCATGTCGAGCTCGACCTCGGCGCCCTCGCGCGCGAACTTGCGCAGACGGCGCAGCGCGATCTTGATGTTGCGTGTACCGATCTCGACGGTGTCGTCGAGGTTCTTGTACTCGCGCTTGTCCCAGACCTTCACGGCGCGGCCCTCGCGGCCCTTGTCCTGGCCGATGCGCACGCCTTCGGGATTGAAGCCGTAGGCGCCGAACGGCGAGGTGCCGGCGGTGCCGATCCACTTGTTGCCGCCCTGGTGGCGCTTCTGCTGTTCCTCAAGACGCTTCTTCAGCGTCTCCATGATCTTGTCCCAGCCGCCCAGCGCCTCGATCTGCGCCTTCTCTTCCTCGGTCAGCAGCTTCTCGGCCAGCTTGCGCAGCCATTCCTCGGGGATTTCGGCCGCGACGCCTTCGGCGGCGACGGCTTCGAGGCCCTTGAAGACGTGCCCGAACACCTTGTCGAACTTGTCGAGGTTGCGCTCGTCCTTCACCAGGATGGCGCGCGACAGGTAATAGAAGTCGTCGACGTTCGACCCGGCGACGTCCTTGTCCATGCCTTCCATCAGCGCCAGATACTCCTTGATGGAGACCGGCACCTTGGCCTGACGCAGTTCGAGGAAGAAATTGATAAACATTGGGGACCTCCCCTCAGTGCCGTTCTACTGCCGCTGCTCCCGGCGCGCCATGAAGGCGAGACGCTCGAACAGGTGCACGTCCTGCTCATTCTTGAGCAACGCACCGTGCAGCGGCGGAATGAGCTGCTTGGAATCCTTGGAACGCAGCGCGTCCGGCGACATGTCCTCGACCATCAGCAGCTTCAGCCAATCGAGCAGTTCCGAGGTCGAGGGCTTCTTCTTGAGGCCCGGCACTTCGCGGATGTCGTAGAACACGTTCAGCGCCTCGCGCAGCAGGTTGCGCTGCAGATCGGGGAAGTGGACGTCAACAATCTGCGTCATCGTCTCGCGGTCGGGGAAACGGATGTAATGGAAGAAGCAGCGGCGCAAAAAGGCGTCCGGCAGTTCCTTCTCGTTGTTCGAGGTGATCATGACGATCGGGCGCTGCTCGGCCTTGATGACCTGCTGCGTCTCGTAGACGTAGAATTCCATGCGATCGAGCTCGAGCAGAAGATCGTTGGGGAATTCGATATCGGCCTTGTCGATCTCGTCGATCAGCAGCACAGGACGCTGGGGATGGGTAAAGCCTTCCCAGAGCTTGCCCTTCTTGATGTAGTTGCCGATGTCCTTGACGCGCTCGTCGCCGAGCTGCGAATCGCGCAGGCGCGAGACGGCGTCGTATTCGTAGAGGCCCTGCTGCGCCTTGGTCGTCGACTTGATGTGCCACTCGATGATCGGCGATTTCAGCGCCTTGGCGACTTCATGCGCCAGCACGGTTTTGCCGGTGCCCGGCTCGCCCTTGATGAGCAGCGGACGCTGCAACGCGATGGCGGCATTGACGGCAACCCGCAGGTCATCGCTGGCGACGTAGGACTCGGTACCGGTAAATTTCATCGTGCAAAACCTAATGTCACTGGATTGGCGGACACCCTAGAGGGGGCCTGTATGCGCAGCAAGGCCACGATCAGTGACGGGGCTCAACCACCTAGCCGAACAATGAAATAGACGATTGCCGCCGAGACCAGCAGCAGCGAGAAGGCCAGCCGGTTGGAGGCGAAGACGAGCTTGGGCAGCGGCTGGCCCGGTGCCGCGACGTCATCCTGCGGCTTGGTTCCGGTCAACATCGCGCGCACCAGATTCTGGCGCTTCCAGACGAGATAGACGAAGACGGCCAGCACATGCAGCGCCGCCAGGACCAACAGCACGTTGATCCAGTAGTGGTGAAACGCCGTCGACGTATCGATCCACGTGTTGCCGGCCAGCTTGGTCAGCGGACCGTTGACCATCCCGGTGTCGGAGTCGGAGGCGAACAGGCCCGTCGTGACCTGGGCCAGCACGGCGACAATCAGCACCACCACCATGCCGGCGCCCAGCGGATTGTGACCGGCGTCGTGCGGGCCGGTCTTGCCGAACAATTCGCGCAGATGGCCGAAGGCGGCCGCCGGCCCTTTGACGAAATTGGCGAAACGCGCTGTCGTGCTGCCGAGGAAGCCCCAGGCGATACGGAAGACCAGCAGGGTGAGGATGGCGTAGCCCGACCAGAAGTGAAGCTGCATCCAATCGTCGCCGGCCCGCGCCGCGAAATAGGACACGACCATCAGGATCACGAGCGCCCAGTGGAACAGGCGGACGGGCAGATCCCAGACGCGGACCTTGGAGGTGTTCTTCGCGGCCATCGCGATCAGCGCTGGCCGCAGCGGCGCTGGCACTCCAGGTTGTAGATGTCGATCTGCGTTTGCGCGCTGGTCGGCAGGTAGACGAGCTGGTCGTTCTTGCAGTCCTTCACGCGCACCGCCTCGTAGCCCGCCTTCGACTGGAAGAGGTAAGGCGCCGGGGCGCAGGAATTCTCGAAGGTGGTGGGCGGCGGTGAATTGGCGCCGAGCACCGCCACGTTCGAACGGTTCACGTCGACGATCGCGGTGCTGGGATTGCTGGCCGAGACCGGACCGGGATTGGCCGTGAGCGGCGTCGGCGCGCCGGGCGCCGGCGCCTGTCCCGGCCGGCCTGGTGCATTGGCAGCCTGATCGGGCAACGGCGGCAGGCCGGTGCTTCCGGTGGTGCAGGCAGTCACAATCGCGCAAACGCAAAGGGCGGCAAAAATCGATCGCATCGGCTTCCCCACTTGGGCCGGCAAAACGCGGCCCGATCCCCAATAAACGGTCGAGCCCCAAAGCCCGAATAATAAACGCCACTTTAGCAGCAGCCGACACCGAATCCTACCGCGCCGAGGTTACCTCCCCGAAACCACTACACGCAGTCGTGATGCGGGAAGGGCACTGCTGGCTGTTCGCTTTGCCGCCAAGCTCTGCGACAACTACAAAGTCGGCGAGCGGAGAAAACGGGCTGCCCCGGCGTTGAATTTTTAAGGGATGGTTTTCATGAGAAAGACTCTCGTTGTGGCGCTGATCGGCGCGATGGCTGCCGGTGCAATGGTCGGCGGCGCGACACTGGCTCTGGCCCAGGGTGACGTGATCGCCCAGCGCATCCAGAACCGCAAGGATGCCGCTGGCGAGATGCGCGCCATCAAGGGCATCATCGATGCCAAGGGCCCGACGACCGGCGCCACGGCGCATGCCGCCAAGCTCAAGGAGCTGGAAATGGCTTTCGTGAAGCTGTTCCCGTCCCCCCCCTCGGCCGACGCGAAGTCCCGGGCTCTGCCGGCGATCTGGAGCGACGCTGCCGGCTGGACGGCCGCCAACAAGGCGCATGACGACGCCATCGGCAAGCTGGCCGTCGCGGCCGGCTCGGGCGATATCGCGGCGCTGACCGTCGCCCATGGCGACGTCGGCAAGAGCTGCGGTGGCTGCCACACGAAGTTCCAGGCGAAAGCGCCCTGATTTAGCGGATCCACTCCCGCAAAAGGAAAAGGCGCCCGGATGGGCGCCTTTTTTCTTGTCGGCGTCCGCCCGCCTCTCAGGCGACGGCGATGGGTCGGGTCGGCACGGTGAGCGCCTGCTGAACCAGAGCCTGGGCGGTGAAGCGCCAGGTGCGGGAGGCATGGACGGGCGAAAGTCTCAGCTGCTCGCGCATGTTCATCCAGCTCTCGAGACCGAAGGTGAGATCGAGCGAGTCGAGGACGAGGTCGCGCGACATCGGCTCGAGATTGGACAGTTCCGAGGCGAACCACATCGACAGGCGCTCGCGCAGGACCTTGCGCAGCTCGGCGATGCCGAGGCCGACCGCCGGTGCCACGCTGCGCACGCGTTCGGCGAAACGCCAGACCGGCAACCATTCCTCGAACAACTCGGCGCGATCGGCGACGAGAAGATCGATGCGGTTGAACAGCGGCGCGCTCGCATCGATCGAACGGTTGCGCGTGAAGGCGCGGCCGACCGCGAGATCGAAGGCGGCGGCATAGAGATCGGCGAGATTGGTGAAGTGCTGAAACAGCGCGCGGCTCGAAACGCCAGCAATGGTGGCGATGGCGGCGGAAGTCGGTTCGACATCGCCGGCCTGAATCAGATCCAGGGTCGCCTGGATCAACGCTTGCCGGGTGCGCAATCCGCGCACGATACGGCCGTCTTGCGAACGTGAAACGTCGACGGGAAAACCGATAATTTTCATTTTAATACCAATAAAATACGAGCCGATTTAATGATCTGACATTAACATGAGCGGACCTTCTCGTAACCTGCAAAATTGCATATCTTGCCAAGATCCGACCTTTGATTTTGCTGCATCTTTTTTTTTGAGATAATCGATTTTGGATGATCTAAGCCGATCCAGAGCCACCTTAAAAGGGGGAAATCGGTGCAAAAATCTCATTAGGCCAGCAGCTTAAGCAGCGCTCTGCGGAATGGCGCTGGAAATGCTGCCGAAAAGGCGAAAGGCCGGTCGCTTGGGGACGACCGGCCTTCCTTGTGAAGCCCGCCTTGGGGTGGGAAATCGAAGCCTGGGGTGTGTGGGAAGAGGGCTTCGATAAGCGGTTGGGGAACCGCTGGCGGACTTTAGGGGAACTGAGGATGGGGTGCGGCGCGCATCGAGCGCTGCCGATCTGTGGGTGAAACCTTTTCAAAAATAAATAACAATGATGTAGCGGTCGATCTAATGGTCGGAGATTAGCAAAAGAGACCATACTCTGTCACTTGCAATTTTGCATATCTGGAAAAATTTCTCTGCGCTATTCCCTAGGGAATAACGCTATTATTAAAAATAAGATAGACATAAATAGACATTCATAAATGAGATAATTTATTTTAATTCTCCAAAATACCTTTTAATTTCAATCTACTGTATACTTATTTTGATATGATATTCGGACTCCATCATGCAAATAGCTCTCTCAACCCCTCTGTTCCCGTTAAGTTCCGTCGAGTCAATCGCCATCGCCCGCGTGTTTCGGCCCCATTCTCGCACCCCAATCGTGCTAAACCGTCCGTCGTTATAGCCTTCTGTCCTTTCGGGAGTTTCCCCGTGCGCCTCGTCCGCTTTTTCGCCCCGCCGTTCGCCCTCGCCGTTCTCAGCGCCTTCGCGCCGCCCGCCGCCGCCGGTTTCGACGAGGCCGTGAAGGCCATCCAGGCCAACGACATGGTTCTGGCCGAAAAGGAACTCCAAGTCCTCGGCAAGGAACGCGATCCGCGCGCGCAGTACCTGCTCGGCCTTTATGTTTACGGCAATGCCGAGTCGAAGCTGTTCGATCTCACCAAGGCCGCCCCTCTCCTGCTCGACGCCGCCGAGCGCGGCTACACGCCGGCGATGGTGCCGCTTGCCGGCGCCTATGCCGAAGGCAAGGGCGTGCCGAAAAGCTTCATCGACTCCTACAAATGGGTCGCCATCGCCGAGCGCTGGAACGTGCCGAACATGGCCCAGCTGATCGAGCAGGTCTCGAAAGAACTCAAGCCCGACGAAATCGCAAAGGCCAAGGCCGCCGCCGCGGCCTTCACGTTCAAGACCAAGTAAGCGGGCAAGACCGAGTGAGCACACCTAGATGATCGGGGCGCGCGCGCTATCGATCGCGGCATTGCTCGTCGCCTTGGTCTCTGCGCCTCTGCTGTCGGCGAAAGCCCAACCGGACGACGCCTCGGATGTCGCCGAGACACTGCGTCCCGGCGTGATCGCCTATCGCACGGGCGACCTGCCGAAGGCCGAAGCGAACCTGAGACCGCTGGCCGCCTCCGGCAATGCCGAGGCGATCGCCTGGCTGGGCGTAGTGTTGCTCGATCGCGGCGCCACCAAGGAAGGCCTGCTGTGGCTGCAGCGCGCGGTCGACGGCGGCTCCAACGAAGGCGCGCATCGCCTCGCCCTGGCACTTGCCCAAGGCACCGGTGTGCCGCGCAACGACGCACGCGCCGCCGAACTTTTCGAGAAGGCCGCCACAGCCGGTCACAAGCGTGCGCAGCTCAATCTCGGCACGCTCTACTTCCGCGGCCAAGGCGTGACGCGCGATCTGGTGCAGGCGCGCGCCTGGCTCGAGAAGGCGGCGAGCGACGGCGACCCCTATGCGCTTTACGCGCTGGCGCGCGCGATGAGCGAAGGCGAAGGATCCGCCGTACCCGATGCCGTGCGCGCCGCCAATCTCTATCGCCGCGCCGCCGAGAAAGGCCATCCCTACGCGATGATGCGTTACGCGCTGGCGCTTTCCGAGGGCGCCGGCGTGAAGCGCGACCAGATCGCCGCGCAGCAGCTGCTGATGGCGCTCAATGGCAGTGGCTTTCCTGAAGCCGCCTTGGCCCTGGGCGACATGTCGGCGCGCACGCCTGCCTCGCGCGACAAGGCGGCTAACGACAAGGCCGTGCAGATTGCGGTGAACTGGTACGAGTCGGCGGCGCGCGTTGGTGTCGCCTCGGCGCAATTCAAACTGGCCAATGCCTATTTCGCCGGTGTCGGTGTCGAGCGCGACTTCGCGCAGGCGCAGATGTGGTACGGGCGCGCCGCGCAGCAGGGACAACCGGAAGCCCAGCACGCCATCGGCGTGTGGTTGGTCGGCGGCGTGGCTGGCCTGCAGGATCCGGTCGAAGGCTTGAAGTGGCTGACGCTGGCCGAACGCAACGGCCATCCCGATTCGAAAACGGTGCGGGCGAAGGCGCTTGAGAAAATCTCCGCCGCCGACCGCCAACGCGCCGAAGCTTTGGCTGCGGCTTTCAAGCCCTTGGCGGAACGGCCACTCGACGAAGGCGCGCCGCGCCTCATCGCGCCGCTGAAGCTGTAGAGAGAGTTAACCCTTCTTCGGGCAGGACGACGGACGCGGGCCGGGATGATAAGGCGACGGGCACGGCGTCGGCGCGGCATGGGCCTGACGATCGAGGCGCAGCAGCGTCGGCGTGGCATAGGCGGCACCGGCAGCAAGGCCGAGCTTGGCCAGAGCGCGGCGGCGACTGGGCGAGGCAACCTTATCGGTGATTTCGCGGGGACGATTCTGATCGGAAAATTCGGTCATGGCTTTGTGACTCAATATGAAGGTCAGTCAAATAAGGGATAATGCACAGACGTCTACCATAGTGCGGTGGCCAAGACGAGTAGCGCGATTCAAATTTTTGCAGCATGGTTCACCAAATCACACTTCTTCCGCTCCAGAAGCGCCCTGACGTAACGCTGGCAGTCTGCCGCGGTGCCAGCCGCCTGATGCGCCAAGCGGGCTACACGGTCCTTCCGGAGGTCTGCCTGCCCGACGGCCGGCGCGCCGATATTTTCGCCATCGATCCAGCCGGCGATCTCACCATCGTCGAGGTCAAATCCTCGATCGAGGATTGGCGCGTCGATGAAAAATGGCCCGATTATCTGGCCTGGTGCGACCGCTTCTATGTCGCCGTCCCGGTCGATTTTCCGCAAGCCTTGATCCCCGAGGAGGCCGGCCTGATCGTGGCCGATGCCTATGGCGGGGCGATCCTGCGCGAGCCGCCGCGCCGGCCGGTCGCGGCGGCGCGGCGCAAGTCGCTGCTGATCGATTGCGCACGCCTGGCCTCCGAGCGTCTGTCCCGTCTGGAAGATCCCGAATTCGACGGTTTCCTGTAACTCAGCGCTGGTAGCTCAGCGCTTGGCACCCATCCGGGCGATGGTGCCGGTGGTGCTGAAGCCCGGCGTCAGGTCGGCCAGCACGACGCTGCCGCCATAGCTTTTCACGATATCGGCGCCGACCACCGTCGCCTCGGTATAATCGGCGCCCTTGACCAGTACATCGGGCTTCACCGCCTCGATGAGCTCGATCGGCGTGTCCTGGTCGAACAGGGTCACGGCATCGACATCGGCCAGCGACGCCAGCACGACGGCACGGGCATGCTCGCCGTTGACCGGCCGCCCCTCGCCCTTGAGGCGCTTCACCGAGGCATCGGTGTTGAGGCCGACGACCAGGCGATCGCAGGCGGCACGCGCCTGGCGGATCATCGAGATATGACCGGCATGCAACAGATCGAAGCAGCCGTTGGTGAAGCCGACGCGCAATCCGGCGCGGCGCCAGGTCGCCACTTCATCGCGCAGGCGCGGCAGATCGTAGACGCTGTCCTGATGGGCTCCGCGCATCTGGCCCTGCAAGGCCCGCGACAATTCATCGAGCGAGCAGGTGGCGGTGCCGAGCTTGGACACCACGACGCCGGCGGCGGCATTGGCCAGCGCCGCCGCCTCGATGGTAGTGGCGCCGGTCGCCAGCGCCGCCGCCAGGACGGCGATCACCGTGTCGCCGGCGCCGGAAACGTCGAAGACTTCAACGGCGCGCGCCGGCAGATGGAAGACATCGCCATTGCTCTCGACCAGCGTCATGCCGCGCGCGCCGCGCGTCGCCAGCAGGGCACCGAGATCGAGATCGGCGATCAGCTTGCGCGCCGCCGCCTCGACATCGGCATCCTCGCGTGTCGGCATACCGGTGGCGTCGGCCAGTTCGACGCCGTTGGGCGTCAGGATATCGGCGCCGCGATAGGGTGAATAATCGCGCCCCTTGGGATCGATCACGACCTTGCGGCCGGCCGCCTTGGCCATGCCGATGAGCTGCGCGGCAAAGCCGCCGTCGAGCACGCCCTTGCCGTAATCCGACAGCACCATGACATCGTAGCCGCTGGTGAGATCGCCGATGCGCTCCAGAAGGTTGCGGCGGGTATTCTCCGTCATCGCGGCGCGCTGTTCGGAGTCGGTGCGCAGCAATTGCTGCGTGGCGCCGACGAAGCGCGTCTTCACCGTCGTGCGACGCGAGGCATCGACGGCGAGATGGACAGTGATGGAGCGGTCGGCGGCGAACAGGCGCTCGAGTTCGTTGCCGGCGGCATCGCGGCCGATCGCCGAGCCGAAGATGGTCTGGGCACCGAGTGCCGCGAAGTTGTGCGCGACGTTGCCGGCGCCGCCCGGCATCGCCACCTCGCGCTCGATCGCCAGCACCGGGATCGGCGCCTCGGGCGAGATGCGTTCGACCGAGCCGTAGACATAGCGGTCGAGCATCAGGTCGCCGATGACGACGGCATGGGCATTGGCCAGCAACGGCAGACGCGCCAGCAGGCGGTCGGTCGTGGGCAGGGCTTTCGTCATGGTTATTTCGGCGGCGCCAGGCCGAGCACCTGCTCGATGGCGTCGCACAGCATCTGGCCCAGCATGTGATGCATCTCCTGGATGCGCGCCGTGGTGTACGACGGCACGATCAGCAAGGGGTCGGCGAGCGGCTTCATGTCGCCGCCATCCTTGCCGCCGAAGCCCGCCGCGACCATGCCCATGTCGCTTGCCATCTTCAGCGCCAGCAACACGTTGGGACTTTTGCCCGAGGTCGAGAGGCCGATCGCGACATCGCCCGGCTTGCCGAAAGCCTCGATCTGCCGCGAGAAGATCCGGTCGAAACCGAGATCGTTGCCGATCGCCGTCATGGTCGGGCCATCGGTGGTGAGGGCCAGCGCGGCCAGCGCCTTGCGGTTGGTCTTGAAGCGCACGCTGAATTCGGTGGCGATGTGCTGGGAGTCGGCGGCGCTGCCGCCATTGCCGAAGAACAGCAGCTTGCCGCCGTCGGTCAACGACCTGGCGCAGACCTCGACGAGGCGGCCGAACTCCTTGGCCAGCGCCTGTTTGGTTTGTCCCGCAACGGCCAGATGCTCGTCGAGCTCGGCGGCGAAATAGCGTGAAAGATCGAAGGATGACATGCCCGCGCATTATGCGGCGCGGCGCGCGATTTGCCTAGCCGAGCACCGCCGGGCCACTATGGCCATGCATGTCCAGGCTCGGTTACCGCTTTGCGCCAAACGACCAGCCTATCTGGGTGACAAGCGACACGCCGCTCGAGCCGCATGCCGGCCGTTTCTGGCGGCTCTGGCCTTTCGCCGCCGACGCCAGCGCTTTCGACAAGGCCCAGATCGATATCGCCTCGCTGCCGGTGCAGCCTTTGGCGCGCTACACCGATCCGCGCGACGACTGGGGGGGCGGCTTTCGCCTGACGCAGGCGTCGATCGATGGCGGCTTCATGGATTGCCCGTCGCCCGAGGAAGCCGCCAATCAACTCGCGGGATTGCTGGTGTCGGTTCGCGTGGGCCAACAATCCGGCACGGTCGCGGTGCACGCCGCGGCCTGCCGGACGCCGGCCGGCCTGATCGTGTTGCCCGGCCCGTCGATGAGCGGCAAGAGCACGCTGTCGCTGCAGCTCATGCTGCTGGGCGGATGCCTGTTCGGCGACGACCGGTTGCTGCTGCACGCCACGGCCGCCACCGGCGAGTCGCTCGGCCTCACACCGCGCCTGCGCCTGCCGGTGCCGTCCGAAGCGGGCGCCGCCCTGGCGGCACTCGCGGCGCGGCACGGCACCGTCGATGGCCAGCTGGATAGCCCTGTGACCTATCTCGATCTCGATGACGGGCAAGCTGCGCCGTTCGGCGCAATGAGCCGCATCGCCGCCTTTGTGGCGCCGCAGCGCGTTGCCGCAGGACCGCCTCGATTGGAGCCGGCGGGCGCCTCGGCCATCGTGCGCGCCCTGCTGGGCGGTGCGGTCACCGGCACGCAGCCCAGCAGCACCACGCTTGCCGCTATTGCCGGCCTCGCCGCACGCACGCCCTGCTGGAGCCTGCGCTGGAGCGACAGCGCGGCGGCGGCGAAAGCCATCTGGCACGGGATTGGGCAGCCTGCGGCTTGACGTTCACAACGACGCGCCCGACAAGACCGCCATGCGCTACCGCCGCAACGAATCGGTGACCGTCACGACGGTCGATGACGGGTCTTTCCTGGTCGAGCCGGAAACCCAGGATATCTTCTATCTGGACGCCCTGGCGGCCGGCATCTGGACGGCCTTGGCCGAACCGATGGAGCTGGCCGAGTTGCGATCGCTGCTCGCCGAAGCCTTTCCGCGGACGCCGCGTGCGACCATCGAGAGCGATCTCGATGCGTTGCTGGCCGACATGACCGGCCGCAAACTTCTGATTGCCGAAGCCCGTTAGCGTTCGTGCAAGCTTTCGCCGACGCCGCGGAACAGGCGGTCGGTGAAGTAAGCCAGTACGCTGCGCTCGCCGATATGGAAATCGCCGGTCGCGGTCATGCCCGGCAATATGCGCGAGCGCTTGGGATCGTCGCCGAGATAATCCTTTTCGAGTCTGACCAGGACGATGAAGAACGGCTGGGCCGCCGCCGCCGCCGCGGCGGAATTGCCGCCGGTCGACGGATCGACGGAAGGCGACGTGGCGTCGGCTGAAATCAGCGTCACCGTGCCCTCGAGTGAACCGTAGCGGATCCAGTCGTAGGTCTGCATCTTCACGATGACGCGCTGATCTATCTTGACCATGCCGATATCGTTGTTCGATACCCGCGCCTCCAGTTCGATCTTGCGCGCGTCGGCGGCCGGCACGATGCCGAGCACCGGCTCGCCCGGCCGGATGACCTGGCCGGAACCGGCCACCTTGAGGCCGTTGACGATGCCGTCGATCGGCGCGCGGATGGCGAGGTTGTTGCGGATCTGCGTCTGCTGGGCGAACGCCGCCTGCGCGCGGTCGCGTTCAGACTTGGCGTCGACAAGCCGCTTGTAGTTGGCCGAATTCCACTCGCGATCGATGATGGTGCGGCGCTCCATCGATTCGGCCAGGCCCTGTTCGGCCTGCTTCAGCTGCTGCTGGACCTGCGCGAAGCGGCCCTGGGTCTCGATCAGCTGCCGGCGCGCCTCGAGATGCTGGATCTTCGAGTAGTAGCCCTGCTCGGCCAGCGTTCCGAGATCGCGCTCGCGGCGCTCGAGCAGCGGCACCTGCTCGGAGAGCGCCTTGACCTGCGTCTGGTAGGCGTTGAGCTGGCTGCGCGCCTGCTCGATCTGCGAGTCGGCGGCGGAGCGCTTGGACTTGATTTCTTCCTGGCGCACGCGCGACAGGCTGATCGCGTTGTTGAAGATGGCGGCGTCGGCCATGATTTCCGGCGGAAACGCTGGCGGCCGATCGCCGGTTTCGGCCTCGAGACGCGCGACCTCGGCCGACAGTGCCAGGTATTGCGAGCGGCTCTTGATGATTTCCTGCTCGACCAACTCGCTCGCGAGCTCGATCAGGACGTCGCCTTCCTTGACCTCGCTGCCATCGGTGACCAGCAGGCGGGTGACGCGTCCGCCCTCGGTATGGTTGACCAGCTTGACCTTGCCGGCCGGCCTGATGACACCCGGCGCCGTCGCGACCGAGTCGAGCTTGGAGACCGACATCCAGCCCACGGTGACGATCACGAGGGCCGCGATCAGGTAGATGATCAGGCTGGCGAAGGGCGAATGCCGGCGTTGCGACAGCTCCTCGGTCTGCGGCCGGAAATCGTCGAACTTGGCGCGATAGGGCCCGATGCCGCCTTCAGCCAGGGCCGCGACCAGCGGATGCGCACCGGGTCGCTTTTGCGCTGCCTTGGCGGGGCCGCCCGGGCGATTCGCATTGGCCGCCGGCGGCGCTGCCGCGACGTTGCGGCTCTCGTCCTCGCGCTGGCGCTTCTTGGCAGCGGATCGACCGAACATTGCTAGCTCGAACTCGGATGCATCGCGGCCTGCGAGGCGGCGGAGCCGGAACCGACCTGACCGCGGCTCGCTTCGGCCATGCGGATGCGGGCATAGGCCATGATCTCGGTCGGCGGGCCGACACGCTCGACACGGCCGTCGATCACCAGGGCCACGCGGTCGGCGATGGCCAGCGGCGCGAGACGATGGGTGATCATGATCAGGGTGCGGCCGCGCGTGTTGCCCTTGAGCTGGCGCAGCAGCTGCTCTTCGGTCGCCGGATCGAGCGCGCTGGTGGCTTCGTCGAGCAGCAGGATGCGCGGATTGCGGATCAGCGCGCGGGCGATGCAGATGAGCTGGCGTTGGCCGGTCGATAGGCCCTGGCCGCGTTCGCCCAGCATCGTGTTGTA
>JBBRFD010000125.1:0-13915 GCA_038224985.1 Reyranellales bacterium | reverse complement strand
AGGCGGGCCCTTTCGAAAACAGCTTGCTGCGGGTGCGCACCGCCGATCTCGAGCGGCTGAAGGTCGGAGGCGGCCATGATGCCGCGGGGAGGGAATAGC
Organism: Reyranellales bacterium; assembly: GCA_038224985.1. Classification (GTDB taxonomy): domain Bacteria; phylum Pseudomonadota; class Alphaproteobacteria; order Reyranellales; family Reyranellaceae; genus Reyranella. Next base: position 13,816 of record JBBRFD010000125.1, on the reverse strand, counting down.
CGTGGCACGGCAAACCGCCCTTCCTGTGTCTTTGCGTCCCCGGCTGATCAACCGGGAAGCGGCGGCCGCCTATATCAGCGTGTCGCCGAACATGTTTGACCAGCTGGTGGAGACCGGTAGCATGCCTCCCGCCAAGCTATTGGGCGGCCGGCGGAAGGCTTGGGACGTGGAAGCGCTCGATCGCTGCGTAGATCTGCTGCCGGCGGATGCGGCGGGGGCGAAGGACGACACCTGGAGCGACGTCCATGCCTCGTAGATTGCCGCTCTACGTCGAAAGGACCTATTCGAAGGGCCACGTCTACTTGTACTTCCGCAGAGGCAAGGGGCCGCGAATCCGGTTGCCCAAGGATCCGACCAGCGCGGATTTCCTCGCCGAGTACCATGCGGCGTTGACCGGACAGCCGGCCCCGGTGGCGCGCGACCGTTTAACTCGCGCGGCGCCCGGGACCGTTGCAGCGCTGATCTCCTCCTACAAGACGAGCGCGGAATACATCGTGCTCCGCGCGACCACGAAGGCAGGCTACGACACCCGTCTCGAAACCATCCGTGTCGACCACGGGCACCGCACCATTGCGGGCCTCTCTCGCGAGCGGATCGTCGTCGGCATCTTACAGCCCTTCGCCGACCGTCCGGGCGCAATGCTCGACACGTTGAAGAAGCTGCGCATCCTGATCCGGCACGCGATTAACATCGGCTGGCTGAAGCACGATCCGTCGCTCGGCATTAAGCGGCCGAAGATCAAGAAAATTAGATCGTGGACAGATGACGAGCTCGAGCAGTTCAAGAAGCGCTGGCCGTTGGGCACCAAGCAGCGCACGGCGTTTCATCTCTTCCTCAATCTGGGGCAGCGCCGAAGCGATGTCGTGAGGATGGCGCAGACGCACATCACGCCCGAACGTAGAATCAGGATCAAACAACAAAAGACGGGGCGCGAGCTGCTGATCCCTTTGCATCGAGACACGATCGAAGCGCTCGGCGCCTATGACATGCAGCACATCGTCATCATCACGACCGCCTACGGCAAGCCCTTCACCGTCGATGGCTTCAGTCAGTGGATGCGTGACGCGATTACCACAGCTGGTCTACCGCTCGACTGCAAACCGCATGGTCTGCGCAAGGCCGCTGGCCGCATGCTGGCAGAGGCCGGTGCGACGGCGAAAATGGTGATGTCCATCCTTGGGCACACCACCTTGGCTGAGGCCGAGCGGTACACCGAGGAGGCCGACCAGGTCGGCCTGGCTGAAGATGCAGTGACTCGCCTTGAAGGACACAAGGCGAACAGAATTACCCAAACCGCTTCTGCGAGTTTGGGGAAACCACAAAAAAAGGAAAGGAAATCAACGTGATCGACGAGGCGTTGGCGCTCCCTACGGGATTCGAACCCGTGTTTTAGCCTTGAGAGGGCCACGTCCTAGGCCTCTAGACGAAGGGAGCAGAGGCGGGGAGAGAGATAGTCGAAGGTCTTCCGGGGCGCAACCCCATGAATTGGCCCGCCGAATCAGGCCGGTTTTCGCCCGGCAATCCGCGACAGGACGCCCGGCACGAAGGGATGGACGGCGACCTCGGCGAAGCCCGCGCCCTGCAAATAGCCCTTCACCTCGGATTCGGTATGGGCTTGGCCGGTGCTGCCATAGACCGCCTCGTTGAGGCCCCAGAGGGCAGCCGAAAGTGGCCCGGTGCGGTCGTCGTGCAGGGTCTCGCCGATCAGGTGCATCTCGCCGCCCGGGAGGAGAGATGCGAAGGCCTTGGCGACGACGAGGCGGATCAGCGCTGGCTCGTACTGCGGCAGGTTGCTTGCCATCACCACCGCGTCGACGCCCTGCGGGAAGTCGGTGCGGGTGAAGTCGCCGGGCAGCGTGCTGACGCGCTCGCTGGCGCCGTTGGCGGCGATGTATTCATTGGCCACCACCGTCACCGGCGGCAGGTCGAGCACGACGGCGTTCAGGCCGGGGAAGGTCTGGGTCGCCACGATCGAGTAGGCACCCGAGCCGCCGCCGAGATCGAGCAGCAGCTTGCGGCCGCTGAGGTCGACGCTGCGGCTGAACAGGCGGGCAGCGCCCATGCCGATGGAATAGGTGGCGGCGTGATAGCGCCGGGCATCCTCGACGGTGAAGCTTTCATAGGCGCCCAAACGGTTCTCGGCGCCCGCCTTCAGGCGCTGGCCGAGTTCGCCATAGGCGCTCCAGCGCGGCTTGGTGAAGAGTATCCACGGGCCGGCATAGCGGTCGCTGTCCTTCACCAGGAAGCGCTGCACGTCGGGCGCATTGGCGAAGCGCTCGCCGTCGCGCGTCAGCAGCGTCATGGCGGCCAGCGCCGTCAGCAGCCGGTTGGCGTTGCGCTCGCCGATGCCCACCGCCTTGGCGGCCAGCGGGACGGTATCCTGGCCATGGGCGATGGCGGTGAAGACTTCGAGTTCGACGGCGGCCATCAGGGCGGCACTTTCCCAATAGGCCTGGGCCATTTTCTGCAGGCGGGTCGTGTCGAGGCGCGGTTTTTCGGCCATTTGGCGTTTCCCCTTTGTTGCCGGATCATAGCGCGCGGGCTTAAGCTTGCCGCTCATCCTTTCGGGAGCCGCCCATGGATATGCACATCGCCCAGGACTTGCCGATCACCGGCGTCGATATCACTTCGCTGCCGCACGATCAGGCCGAAGGGGTGCTGCGCCGCCAGCTCGCCGCGGCCTACCGGCTGGTCGATCATTTCGGCTGGACCGAGCTCATCTACGGTCATCTCACGGCGCGCGTGCCGGGGCCCGAGCCGCACTTCCTGATCAATCCGTTCGGGCTGAACTACGACGAGGTCACGGCGTCGAACCTCGTGAAGATCGATCTCGACGGCAACAACGTGGGCGAGTCCAAACACCCGGTGAACTACGCCGGCTTCGTCATCCACTCGGCCGTGCACATGGCCCATGCCGCCCGCCATCAGGTCGTGATGCATACCCATACGCGCGCCGGCATGGCCGTCTGCGCGCTGAAGGAAGGGCTGCTGCCGATCTCCATGGTGTCGACAGCCTTCCACGGCAAGATGTCGTATCACGACTACGAGGGCCCCAGCCTCGATCTCGACGAGCGTGGCCGCATCCTCGAGAGCCTCGGTGAGAACCAGGCGCTGATGCTGAAGAACCATGGCCTGCTGGTCACCGGCCACTCGGTGCCCGAAGCCTTCCTGCGGCTCTATCGCCTCGAGCGCGCCTGCCAGATCCAGATCGACGCCGGTGCCGCGGGCACGCTGAACATCATGGGCGACAACCTCGCCGGCAAATCGGGCGCCGACATGGACCGTTTCGTCGCGGAAGGTTCGTCCGGCGGCATGGGCGATCTCGAATTCGCCGCCCTCGTGCGCAAGCTCGACAAGACCGATACGAGCTGGCGCAATTAGCTAGCGCAGCTTGTAGAGATCCTTCAGGGAGCCGCTGGGCGCCTGGATATCGGCGATGCGCCAGCCCTTGAGGGTCTGCACGAGATCGACCGTGAGCTTCACCGGCTTGCCGAAATTGGTGAAGGCGACGGCGCCCACGGCCGTGGAGTCGCTGGGCATCGAGACATAGATCCTCAGATTGGCGATTTCCCATTCCTGGGCATCGATGAAAGGATCGCCGTTCAGAGTCGGCGGCTCGCCCCGCCGCTTGGCGTCGGCCATGTCCTGATCGATCGCCTTGGCGAGCGCCGGGGCAAAATAAAGGTCGGTCCGGGGATAGGCCGCGCCGTTGTAGCCCTTGACGAGATAGGGCTGGTAGATCGCTTTGAGAAAAGCCTGCGGCGAGACCGTCTGGGCGGCGGCGGGAAGGGCGAGGCCTGCCAAGAGCAGGGCGAAAGTCCGCCGGCTGTATTTATGATTCATGTAATCTCAGGCTTGATCAATAGGTTACAGTCAGTTTCTTAACAAAGAGGCGATTAATTAGACCCGGCGTGGCTGCGGTGTTGCAATTGAGGCTGGGCAGGAGCATCAGCCGGCCGCCTTGTTGCCTAACCTTGTTCCAGCACGGGCAATTGATGGGCCGTGACCGCCGATGCTGGCCCGTCGTAGCGCTCGATCTCGACCAGGCAGGTCTGCGCGATGCAGCCCTGGCTCAGCTTCGAGGCGCCAATATCCAGCGTCAGTACATTTGGATTGCCGTGCTTCTCCAGCGGCCGGTTGGAGCCGGTCTCGGCCGGATCGAACCACGCGCCCGTCGACAGACGCACGACGCCCTGACGGATGCGATCGCTGAGGCGCGCCGCCGCGAGGCAGGCGCCGCGATCGTTGAAGACGCGTAGCATATCGCCATCGGCTATGCCGCGCGCCGCTGCGTCGACCGGATGCATCGTCACCGGCTGGCGGCCCTTGATCTTGCTCGCCTTGGAATGCGGGCTGTGATCGAGCTGGCTGTGCAGCTTGTCGGCCGGCTGGTCCGACAGCATGTGTAGCGGATAGCGCTTGGCCGTGGGCGAACCCAGCCATTCGATCGGCTCCATCCAGGTCGCATGGCCCGGACAGTCGTCGTAGCCGAAGGAGGCGATGCGCTCGGAATAGATTTCGATCTTGCCCGAGGGCGTCTTGAGCTTGTTGGCCTCGGGATCGGCGCGGAAGGCGGCCAGCATCACCGGATCGCGGCTCTCGCCCTTGGCTTCGGCGATGCCGGCTTCCCAGAACGCCTCGTAAGACGGCAGGGTGACGCCCTGCTTGGCCGATTTCACGCGCGCTTCCTCATAGAGATGCGCGAGCCATTCCTGCGTCGAGGCGCGGCCGTCGGTGAATTTTGGTCCTTCGCCCAGACGCTCGGCCAGCCCGGCGAAGATTTCATAGTCGTCGCGCGCCTCGCCGATCGGCTCGCGTGCCTTCTTCATGGCAATGACATAGGGCTCGCGCGTGCCGTAGCCGATGTCGTCGCGTTCCAGCGTGGTCGTCGCCGGCAGGACGATGTCGGCCATCTTGGCGGCCGGCGTCCAGAATTGCTCGTGGAAGATCACGGTATCGGGCTTGGCCCAGGCCTGGCGCAGGCGATTGAGATCCTGATGGTGATGGAAGGGATTGCCGCCCGCCCAATAGACCAGCTTGATGTCGGGATAGGCCCGGCGCAGGCCGTTGTAGTCGAACATCTCGCCGGGATGCAGCAGCATGTCGGTGAAACGCGCGACCGGAATGAAGTCCGGCACGGCATTGGCGCCCTGCGGCAGCGTCGGGCCGGAATAGCGCGGATGCGGACTACCCATCAGGTTGACCGGACCGTAGCCCACGCCAAAGCCACCGCCGGGCAGGCCGATCTGGCCCAGCATGCAGGCCAGCGTGATCAGGCCCCAGAAGGGCTGCTCGCCATGATGCGAGCGCTGCAGCGACCAGCCGATGCTGACCGTCGTGCGCGTCGCTGCCATCTCGCGGGCGAGGCTTACGATGCGCGAGGCGGCGATGCCGGTGATTTTCTCCGCCCATTCCGGCGTCTTGTCGGCGAGCGAGGGCGCGAACCTGTCGAAGCCCACGGTGCAGCGGTCGAGGAACGCGCGGTCGTAGAGCTTCTCGGTATGGAGCACGTGGCAGAGCGCCAGCTGCAGCGCCGCGTCGGTGTTGGGCTTGATCGCCAGCCATTCGACGGCGCCGCCATTGTCGAGATCCTCGGCGGTCGGCGTGATGTTGACGAAGCGCACGCCCTTTTCGCGCATCGAATAGAGGCCGCCCTTGACGTGATGCAGCGTGGCGCCGCCGGCATTGATCTGGGCGTTCTTGTGTGGCACGCCGCCGAAGGTGACGAACAGCTTGCAGTCGCGCGCCAGAACTTCCCAGCGCGTATGCATGGCCATCAGCTCTTCCATCGGCGCCACGATATGCGGCATCAGCACGCGCGCGGCCCCGAGGCTGTAGGAATCCTGGTGGCGCACATAGCCGCCGATGGCATTCAAGAAGCGGTGAACCTGGCTCTGCGCGTGATGGAAGCGGCCGGCGCTCGACCAGCCGTAGGAGCCGCCGAAGATCGAACGGTTGGAGTAAGTGGCCTTCACGCGGGCCAGTTCTTTGGCGACCAGATCGAGGGCGTCGTCCCACGACACTTCGACGAAGGGTTCCTGGCCGCGCAACTCATTGCGCGTGCCGGGGCCATTCTCCAGCCAGCTCTTGCGCACGGCCGGACGGCGCACGCGCAGGCGCGAGACTTCGTCCGACAGCATGTGCAGGCCGATCGGCGAGGGATCGGGGTCCTTGGAGAAGGGATGCAGGCGGATCGCCTGGCCCTTGTCGTCGTATTCGACTTCGTAGGCGCCCCAATGGGCAAGCGTCAGCGTGCGTTGATGGGTCATGATGCCCTCAGGCGGCCTTGGCGATGGAAAGGAATTTGTCGACCGCGGCGGGATCGGTGTCGAAGGCGGTCACCAGACGATAGGCGCGTTCGCCCGGCCGGTCGGAGGGCCACGGATGATAGAGCGCGCCGGCGTCTTCCAGCGCATCGTTCATGCTCTGCGGCAGCACGGTGAAGATTTCGTTGGCGTCGACCGGATAGAGAAGCTGCGTGCCCTTGAGCGCGGTCAGTCCGGCGACGAGGCGGCGCGCCATCTGGTTGGCGTGCCGGGCATTGTCGAGCCACAGGCCTTCGGTGAGATAGGCGTCGAGCTGCGCCGAAAGAAAACGCATCTTGGAGAAGAGGTGCCCGGCGCGCTTGCGGCGGAAGGCGAATTCCCGGGCGAGACCGGGATCGAAGAACACCACGGCTTCGGCGGCCATGGCGCCGTTCTTGGTGGCGCCGAAGCTGAGTATGTCGACGCCGGCACGCCAGGCGATCTCGCTGGGCTCGCAGCCGAGATGAACCAGCGCATTGGCGAAGCGGGCGCCGTCCATATGCACCTTGAGGCCATGGCGTCGTGCGATCGTCGAAATCGCCGCGACCTCCTCGGGTGAATAGGCGGCACCGCATTCCGTTACCTGAGTGAGGCTGACGACGGCGGGCTGCGGGTGATGGACGTTGCCATAGACTGGCTGGGCCAGTTCCTTGGCGAGCTTGACCGGATCGATCTTGCCCGCCGGCCCATCGACAGTGACCAGCTTGGCGCCGGAGGTATAGAACTCCGGCGCATTGGCCTCATCGACGACGATATGCGCCGAGGTATGGCAGTAGACGGCACCCCACGGTGGCGTGCAGCAGGCGAGTGCCAAGGAATTGGCGGCGGTCCCGGTCACCACCGGAAAGGCCACGAGATCGCCGCGGTCGAAGACCTCGCGCAGCTTGCGCTCGAAACGCTCGGTCCACGGATCGCCGCCGTAGGAGGAGGCAGGCCCGCTCTGAAAAGCGCGGCTCACGGCATCGACGATCTTGGGGTGGGCGCCGACGACGTTGTCGCTGCGGAAATCCATGACTGCTGCTTGCACGTCTACTCCTGATGCGTGACGGCCTCGATGCGGTTGCCGTCCGGGTCGCGTACGAAGGCGCCGTAATAATCGGCGTTGTATTGCGGCCGCAGCCCCGGCGGTCCGTCGTCGCTGCCGCCATGGCCGAGAGCTGCGGCGTGGAAGGCCTGCACGGCGGCGCGGCTGCTGGCGCGGAACGCCCAATGGCGATTGTCGGGCACGGAAGGTGAGGTCGCGAGATAGATCGAGATATAGGCCGGCGCATCGGACCCGCGCTCGCGCACGCCGTAGCCGATGGCTTCGGGACGGCGATAGACACGAGGATAGCCGAGCGCCCCCAGCACCGCGTCGTAGAAGGTCTGAGCCCGTTCGACGTCCGTTGTCGTGATCGACAGATGATCGATCATGGCGCGCGCGGCGCACCCGGCGGGAATTCGACGGTGCCGAGCAGCGCGCCGGTCTTGGTGTCGACGATATAGGCGAAGGCCGGCCCGCCCTTGGTCTCGACATGGACGACGAGGCGGTCGTTGACGTTGGTCATCGACACGACCTGTGCGCCGGCGGGCAGGGGGATGCGCTGGCTGAAGGCGGTGCTGGCTGGCGACTTGCCGGCGTTGGGCGTAGACATGCGCCGGGCGATCTCGGCCGCGACGACGACGAAGCCCGCCACGATCAACAGGCCCATGACGATGACGAGCACCTTGAGCCAAAGCGGTGCGGTAGCCTGGGGAACAGGGGAAGACAAAATTACTCCATGACCGACGCCGGACGCCATTTCGTGACCATCGAGGAAAGCACCGCCGGCGAGAGGCTGGACCGCGCGCTGGCGATCGCCCTGCCGGCGCTCACGCGAAGCCGCGTGAAGGCGCTGATCGAGAGCCGCCGGGTGACCCTGGCGGAGGGCGCGACGATAGAAGAGCCGTCCCGCAAGGTCAAAACCGGCGAACGCTTCGTGGTCGACGTTCCCGAGCCCGAAGCGGCGACGCCGCGGGCCCAGAATATCGAGCTCGACGTCCTTTACGAGGACAGCGATCTGCTGGTGCTGAACAAGGCCGCCGGCATGGTGGTCCACCCGGCGCCCGGCAATGCCGACAGCACCTTGGTCAATGCGCTGCTGGCCCATTGCGGCGACAGCCTGTCGGGCATCGGCGGCGTGCGCCGGCCGGGCATTGTCCACCGCCTCGACAAGAACACCTCCGGCGTGATGGTCGTGGCCAAGAACGACGAAACCCACCAGCGGCTGTCGAAACTCTTCGCCGCCCACGACCTGGTCCGCATCTACAAGACGCTGGTCTGGGGCAGCCCGACGGCCAAGTCGGGCACCATCGAGGCCTCGATCGGCCGCCACCCGGTCGACCGCAAGCGCATGTCGGTGCGCAAGACCAGCGGCCGGGCGGCCATTACCGAGTGGTGGGTCGAAAAGCGCTACGGCCCGCCTCTCAAGCCGGTCGCGACCCTGATGGGCTGCAAGCTCCAGACCGGGCGCACTCACCAGGTTCGGGTGCATATGGCCCATATCGGCTGCCCCGTCGTCGGTGATCCAGTCTACGGCCGGAACCGTAAGCTCAGTGGTCCGTTTGCTCCCCTGACGACCTTCCCCCGGCAAGCCTTGCACGCCGCCGTTCTGGAGTTTCGCCACCCTCGGAGCGGCCGGGTCATGACGTTCGAGAGCGAATTGCCTCAAGATTTCAAAGGGTTGATCGAGACAATCGATAACCCGATATAAATTGGGCAATACCTGAGTGCGCGGCTAGGTTTTTCGATTGACCGGACCGCGCTGGAAGCCTTAGTCTTAGGTTAGCAGTCGACGGGCGAGAGTGCTAAACGCCCGTTCATACCCAGTTGAAAGGGGGAACTTCATGAGCACGGCCGTTCTTTCAGAAGGCAATGTGCCGGCCCTGCCGTCGTCCCTGACGCCGGAAGGCAATCTCAGCCGCTACCTGTCCGAGATCCGGAAGTTTCCGCTTCTCGAGCCGCAGGAGGAGTTCATGCTCGCCAAGCGTTGGCGGGAGCATGGGGATTCCAAAGCGGCCCACAAGCTCGTCACCAGCCATCTGCGTCTCGTCGCCAAGATCGCCATGGGCTATCGCGGCTACGGACTGCCGGTGGCCGAGCTCATTTCCGAGGGCAACGTCGGCATGATGCAGGCGGTGAAGCGCTTCGACCCGGACCGCGGCTTCCGCCTGGCGACCTATGCCATGTGGTGGATCCGCGCCTCGATCCAGGAATACATCCTGCACAGCTGGTCGTTGGTGAAGATGGGCACGACGGCGGCGCAGAAGAAGCTCTTCTTCAACCTGCGCAAGCTCAAGGGCCAGATGCAGGCGATCGAGGAGGGCGATCTTTCGCCCGAGAATGTCAGGAAGATCGCGACCCGTCTCGGCGTGCCCGAGGAGGAGGTGGTCAATATGAACCGCCGCCTCGCCGCGCCCGATTCCTCGCTCAACGCTCCGGTCAAGTCCGAAGCCGATATGGAGTGGCAGGACTGGCTGGTCGACGAGTCGCCCAACCAGGAAACCAAGCTCGGCGAGAGCCAGGAAATGGGCCAGCGCCAAAACATGCTGGCGGCGGCGCTGAAGCAGCTCACCGACCGTGAGAAGCACATCATCGTCGAGCGCCGCCTGGTCGAGGAGCCCAAGACGCTCGAGGATCTCTCGGCCAAGTACGGCATCAGCCGCGAGCGCGTGCGCCAGATCGAGGTGCGCGCCTTCGAGAAGTTGCAGAAGGCGATGAAGAACATGGTGATCGAGGCGGCCTCGCGCCCCTCGACCCAGCCGGCGCGCGCTTAGAGCGACGCCCGGCATTGGTTGCGGTAGTCTCCCGGGAAAATCCCGGGAGCCACCCAATGACCTCAAGGCCGACCGCCGACCCCATTCTCTACGAGACGCTGCCTTCGGGCATCGCGCGCATCACCCTCAACCGTCCCGAGACGCGCAACGCGCAGGACACGGCGTTCCTCTACGCCCTGAACGAGGCCTTCGATCGCGCCGCGCTCGACGACACGGTGAAGGTGATCGTCCTCTCGGCCAACGGCCCGCATTTTTCCTCCGGTCACGATCTGCGTGAGGCCGACGGTCACGGCAACATGAGGAAGCACGAGACGGTCGGCATCTGGGGTGGCTTCGGCAAGCCGGGCGCCGAGGCGCAATACGCGCGCGAACAGGAGATCTACCTCGGCTTCTGCGAGCGCTGGCGCAACATTCCCAAGCCGACGCTGGCGCTGGTCCACGGCAAGGTGATGATCGGCGGGCTTATGCTGATGTGGCCCTGCGATCTCATCGTCTGCTCGGAAGATGCCGAGTTCCTCGACCACTCGGTGGCGATGGGCGTGGGTGGCGCCGAATTCTTCGCCCATCCCTGGGAGATGGGTATCCGCAAGGCCAAGGAATTCCTCTTTACCGCCGACTGGATCAAGGCGGCCGAGGCGCATCGCCTTGGCATGGTGAATCATGTCGTGGCGCGCGGCGAACTCGAAAGCTTCGGCTTGGCGATGGCCGAGCGCATCGCCCAGAAGCCGCTGTTCGCGCTCAAACTCGTAAAGCAGGCGGTGAATGCCGCGCAAGACGCGCAAGGACGCGTCAACGCAATGCAGACCTCCTTCGCCCTGCACCACCTGGCGCATGCCCACAACATGATCGTGCACGGCAAGCTGGTCGATCCGACCGGCCTGATGCCAGCAGTGAAGAAGGCCTAGCAGCAGGTCTTCGGACGACTGTCTCATCCACGCGTCATGCCAAAGGGAACGCTTCCATCGCGCCTTGCCCCGATGTCGAGTGCGACTACCGGACGGCGCTCGACAAAATACCGCGCCGGCGGCAGCCCGCTCACGAGCTGGCGCCAGTCCTACGCGGTGAGCCTTGCCGCTGGCAGCCCGAAGATCTTCGCGCCTTCGATGCACGCCCGATCGTCGGGCCGGCGGCGATCGCTCAAACCATCGCCTCGTTCAGCTCCACGCCCAGCAGGCTCTTGCCCTGGATCTCGACATTCGAGTCGAAATCGAGCATCGCGTGGTGGGATGCGGTGTTCATGTCGCGGAAGAATGCCTGCATGACGTGGCTGTCGTGCGCCGCGCCGGCGCCCGCCCCTTCGAAGAGCCTGTTGCAGGCGCGCCGGCAGAGTTCGGCGGCATAAGCGGCGTTCCATCGAGCCTGTGCGCGCGTCGCCGTCGGCATCGGCGGAGCGCGGTGCATCGCCTGCTCCAGAAGATCGCAGTTTTGCTGCGTCAGCGCCCAGGCACAGGCGATCTCCGCGCTCGCCTCGGCGACCCGCCGCTGCATGCCGGGGTTGTCGACTTTCATGGACCCGGTGTAGACGTCGCGACGCGTCCGGGTCTGTTCGACGAACAATTGCAATCCTCGCTCGGCCATCCCGACGATCGTGCCCAGCAGCATTGTCGCCAGGGCAGGCCGGATCGGCAGGCGGTAAAGAGGAATGTCGATGCCCGGCACCGTGCCGAGTTGCGCCTCGAGTATCGGCACCGCGTAGTGTTCGGGAATGAACACATTGTCGAGCACGAGGTCCTTGGAGCCGGTGCCGCGCATGCCGAGGGTGAACCAGGTGTCGTCGATGACGACGTCCCTCTTGGGCAGCACGACGATCAGGGAAGGGCAGGAGTCGCCCGCTTCGTTGCGAATGCCCCTGCAGCCGATCAGGACCCAATCGCCGTGATCGGCACCGCTGGCATAGGGCCACCGCCCGGTGAGGATGTATCCGTCCCGGCTGCGCTGGCAGGTGCCGCGGAGCGACGGCACGCCGGGGATCAGCATGCCCGGGTCGGCGCCGAAAATCTCATCCTGCGCCCGGCGCGGCATCCGGCCGGCAATGAAAGTGTGGGCCGCGCAGACCATCAACACCCATGACGCTGCCGTACTGCCGTGTGCCACGACGCGCTCGGCTTCGACCAGCGCACGTACCGGCAACTGGCAACCGCCATAGGCGGCCGGACTGACGATGCGCGTCAGCCCGGCCTGGTGCAGCAGCTCGACGGCTCGCGGGCTCAGCGTACGGTTCGCCTCCGACCAGGCCTCGGTCTCCTTCAGCGCCTCGACGATTTCTCGCGCATTGGCAGCAGCGTCCATCGTCTTCTCCCCGGTGAGGACCACGGCCCGATATACTATGACGATACGGGCATGTCGTTCGACAACCCGGTCGTCCAATCCCGGGCGGTGAAGGAACGCGATCAGCCGATCTTCTTCACCATGACTTCGATCAGCATTGGGCCGTCTTGTTTGGCGATGGCTTTGTCGAGTGCCGCCTCGAAGCCCGCCGCGGTGTCGACGCGCTCGGCGGTGACGCCGAAGCCGCGGGCGATGCCGGCGATGTCCATCGGCGGGTCGTTGAAGTCCATGCCGATCGGCGTGTCGTTGCCGTGGAACAGCTTCAGGCGGTTCTTGAGGATCTGGTAGCCTTCGTTGTTGGTGATGACGAAGATCATCGGCAGCTTCTTGTTGGCCGCCGTCCACAACGACTGGATGGAGTACATGGCGCTGCCGTCGCCGATCACGGCCACGACCTTGCGTTTCGGCTCGGCGATCTGCACGCCGACGGCGGCGGCGATGCCCCAGCCGATGCCGCCGCTGACATTGCCGAAGAAACTGTTTTTGTCGCGGAACGGGAAGTAGTGCATCAGCGTCGCCGTGCTGGTGAGACCTTCCTCGACGATGATGGCGTCGCTCGGCAGCTTCTCCGTCATCCGCATCATCACCCATTCGGCGGGTAGCGGCTTGTCGGCGGGCTTGTCGGTCGGGGCAGCGAGCTTGGCCTTGCGGGCGGCGCGGTTGGCGCTCCAGTTGCGGGCGGCGATCTCGGCCATCGAGGCCTTGGCGCGGTCGGCAAGTGCGGTGCCGCCCAGCTTCTTCAGGAGCGGTACCAGCGCCTTCAGCGTTTCCTTCACATCGGCACGCAGCGCTATTTCGGCGGCGAAGTTCTTGCCCATCTCCCAGTCGCGCAAGCCGACCATGGCGACGGCGGTGGTCTCGGGCAGTGGCTCTGTTTCGCTCCACACCGACATCTTCAGCACATCGGAGCCGACGCAGAACATCAGGTCGTAGGCCGAGAGCACGCCGCGCACGTATTTCTGGTCGCGGTTGAGCGCGCCGAGGTAGCAGGGATGCTCCGAAGGGAAATGCGCGCCCCAGGCCACGGTCTGCTGCAGCACCGGCGCGCCCAGCACTTCGGCCAGTTCGGCTGCTTCGGCGAAGGCGTCCGAGGTGGCGATCTCGTGGCCGGCAAGGATTACCGGCTTTTTGGCGGCGAGCAGGCGCCTGGCTAACTGTTCGAGGGCTGCGTCCGACGGACGCACGGCAGTGTCGACGCGCGTCACCGTGCTCATGTCGATGGCGGCTTCGTTGTTCAGGATGTCGCCGGGCAGCGAGATGAAGACCGGGCCGGTCGGCGCCGTGGTCGCGATCTTGGCGGCGCGGCGCAGGATGCGCGGCAGGTCCTCGATGCGGCTCACTTCCGTCGCCCACTTCACGACCGGCGTCGCGATCGGCACCAGCGGCGC
>JBBRFD010000124.1:0-14169 GCA_038224985.1 Reyranellales bacterium | reverse complement strand
TGACGGATGAGGCCACCAGCGTGCGGATGTGCTGAAGGCCGGGTTGTGACGTCTGCGGCCGCAGGATATGCGAGTCCGAGCCGGGCGCCGCTCCAAGGAGCAGAGTCATGAGCGCCGCTAATGGGGCCTGTAGCTCCATGCGCATCGGCGACGAGTCTTTCGCAGCAGGAAATGACGTTGTTCAGATGATCCAGCTTAGACGCGCGACGTGCTGGATCGTGCGGGAATGGCGTGCAATGCCGGTTCCCATACAGTGCAGGCGCGGCAGGAATTCGGCAAGTGACCCTGGCCTCGACGTCCGATTTAAATCGAAATCACGCCATGGCGCCGTGGCGGATGCGCCGATAGCATTATGCTCACCGTCACTTCTCAAACGTGCGCCTCCAGCGGAGCGTCGGTCATGAGCGTCTCCCGCGATGATCGCCTGAGCCCGACCGCCCGAAGTAGCCACTCCCGCCCGCCCCGGAGGACGCCCATGACCCGGATCGCCGCCAGTATCGCCCTGCTCGCCACGATCACCGCTCCGGTCAACGCGCAATCCCGCGGCGCTGCGCCGCTTCGCGGCGTCGTGGACCTCACCATCGGCGCGCCGGACGAAACGCGGGAGGAGTACAGCTTCACTGACGTGCGGGGATTGGCGTTCGACGCCGAGGGCCGGATCATCGTCGCCGACTCGCACGACAACCGGATCCGTGTCTTCTCGCCGGCCGGCGTCTACCAGTTCACCATCGGACGAACCGGCGCCGGTCCCGGCGACCTGGAGCAGCCCTGCTGCATTACCGTCACCCGCGGCGACACGCTGTGGGTCGAGGAATTCGGGAACCGGCGATACAGCGCCTTTCATCTGACGTCGAGCGAGGGCCAGTACGTCAGGTCGGTGATAATGCCGTCGTCGGCGAGCGGGCTGCAGGATCGCGTGGCGTGGGACCCTGAAGGTCGCCTGGTGCACGTGACGAGTATCGTGGACCGGAAGACCGGGCGCTTCGGACTCGCGCGCGCGCGGCTCGACGCCGCGGGCACCGCGGTGGGCCAGGACACGCTGCCCCAGCCGCCGGCGGACAGCCTGTCGACGGTGCAGATCTCCAGCGCCCATGGAATGTCGGGCATCAACCAGCCCTACGGGCCGCTAACGTTGAAGGCGTTCGGCCCGGGAGACCGCGAAGGTCTTGAGATGGCCCGAGACCTCGACCATGGCGTCCTTGGCCTGCTGCGCCTCGAAGTGATTGTCGGCCTCGCGGAACGGCAGGCCGAGGCGCCCCGCCAGCTTCGAGGCGACGCGCTTGCCGAATTCCTCGTGGGTGTTGATCCCGGTGCCGACGGCGGTGCCGCCAATGGCCAGCTCGACCAGGACCCCGAGGGCACGGCGGCAGCGCTCCTCGCCATGGCGGATCTGGCTGGCATAGCCCGAGAATTCCTGCCCCAACCGGATCGGCGTGGCGTCCTGCAGATGGGTGCGGCCGATCTTGACCACGTCGTCCCAGTCCTTCGCCTGCTTCTCGAGGCGCTCCGCCATATGCACCAGTGCCGGCTTCAGATGGCGGTCGATGGCGATGGCGGCAGCCAGATGCATGACCGTCGGGAAGGTGTCGTTGGACGACTGCCCCATGTTTACATGGTCGTTGGGATGAACGGTCAAGGGCCTGCAAAGATTGGATATTACCTCGTTCAGATTCATGTTTGTCGAGGTGCCCGAGCCAGTCTGGAACACGTCGATGGGGAAATGCCGGTCGTGCTTGCCCTCGGCGATCTCGCTCGCCGCCCGGACGATGGCTGCATGGCGTTCGGCATCGAGCCGGCCGAGGTCGCGGTTCACGTCGGCGCAAGCGGCCTTGAGCTGGCCATAGGCATGCAGGAAGGCCGCCGGCAGCGGCCGGCCGGAGATCGGGAAGTTCTCGACCGCGCGTTGGGTGCTGGCACCCCACAGGGCCCAGGCCGGGACCATCATCGGCCCCATGGTGTCACGCTCGATGCGGGTTTCGCTGTGCTCGGTCATCAAGGGGATATCAGCTCTGTTACGTGGCGATCAAGCCTTCTTCTTCGGCGCCCAACCGTAAACCTTGCTGAGCGTCCCGCCCATCAACTGCGCCCGGTCGCTGTCGGACAGCCGCTCGGTGACGCGGAAGGCCTCGACGCCCTCCTTGTAGGTCAGCAGCGCCGTCGCCCGCGTCCAGTCGGTGCCCCACAGGCAGCGCTCGAGGCCGAAGGCGTCGAAGACGCGGCCCAGCGGATCCCAAATGTCCTTGTAGGGGAACGGCTCGTGGCTGTAGGTGCAGGCGCCGGTGATCTTGATGGCGAGGTTCTTGTGCTGGGCGAGCGCCAGCACCTTGGGCAGATCGGCAAAAGGGTTTGCCGGCGCCGGCGGCACGAAGACCTGGGTCATGCCGACATGGTCGACGACGATCTGCGTATCCGGATTGCGCGCGGCGAGCTGGCCCACCTGCTCCAGCCTCCCCCAGCACTGCAGGTTGACCGGCATGTCGTGCCGGGCCGCGGCCGCCAGCACCCGGTTGAGGCCCGGATCGGCGGGATCGACCGAAATCTCCGGCCGCATCATGACTCGGATGGCCACTGTGCCATCCCTCGCCGCCCAGTCGGCGATGGTTTCGGCCACGGCGGGATCGTTGGCATTGACCGGCTTCACCAGCGCGAAGCGGTCGGGATGCGCCTTGTGGACGGCAACCGCATAGCTGTCGTCGAAGCGGTAGATTGCATAGACCGAGATCAGCAGCGCGCCGTCGACGCCGACGGCGTCCATGGCCTTCACCATGTCCCCGCCCGTCATTTCCTTCGGGCCGGGAAAGGGATCGACCCAGGGGTGATCCGGTGACTGCAGCCCGTAGCAATGAACCTGCGCGTCGATCGTCTGCATCGGATCAGGCCTTCTTCGGCGACCAGCCGTAGATCCTGGTGAGCGAATCGCCCATCAGCGTGGCGCGGTCGCTGTCGGAGAGCCAGTCCTTGGCCCTGAAGGAATCGACGCCTTCCTTGTAGGTCAGCAGCGCCACGGCACGCGTCCAGTCGGTGCCCCACATGCAGCGCTGCAGGCCGAAGGTATCGAAGATGCGGCCGAGCGGCGCGCGGATGTCCTTGTAGGGAAACGCCTCGTGGCTGAGCGTGCAGGCGCCGCTGATCTTGATCGCGATGTTCCTGTGCGGCGCCAGCGCCAGAAGCTTCGGCAGCTCGTGCCAGGGCTCTTTCGGCGGCGGCGGCTTCATCGGCTGCTCAAGGCCGAGATGATCGATCACGATCTGCGTGTCGGGATGGCGCTGCGCCATCAGGCCAACCTGCTCGAGTCGGCCGCGGGCCATCAGGTTGAGCGGCAGGTCGTATTTTGCGGCGGCTGCAAGCACGCGATCGATGCCGGGATCGGCGGCGTCCGTCGAGACGCTGTCGTTCATCATGATGCGAACGGCGACCGTGCCGTCCATGCCAGCCCATTCGGCAATGGTGCCCTCGACCTTGGGGTCGTTGGGATCGACCGGCTTGATGACGCCGAACCTGCCGGGATGCGCCTTCTGGACCGCGACCGCGTAGCTTGCATCCCAGTGATACATGGTGTGCACCGAGACCAGCAGGGCGCCGTCGACACCGACCTCGTCCATCGCCTTGATCATGTCGGCGGCGGTGACTTCAGGCGGTCCGGCCAATACCGCATGCCACGGACGGCCGGGATGATTGCGCTCGTAGCAGTGAACCTGAACGTCGATCGTCGGCATGCGTTTCTCCCTTTTCGTAACGCCAAGGCTAGCACGGCGCGTCCTTGCTGAAAGCACAAGCCTCCCCTAGTTTCGCAAGTGACGGTCAATTCTCTTTCTGGCGAGGCGCGGATGATCTCCAAGCGGATGCTGTTGCGCGGCATGGGCGCGCTGATCTGCGTACCCGGTGCGAAGCCCGCACGCGCGGCCCTGCCGCCGATCTCGATGGAAACGCACGAACGCTACATGCGGCTGGCGATCGAGCAGGGAAAGAAGAATGCCGGTTATCCCTTCGGCGCCGTCATCGTGAAGCCTTCGACCGGCGAGGTCATGGCCGCCGGCGTCAACAGCGCCCATGAAAACCCGGTGCAGCACGGCGAGATCGTCTGCATGAACGACTACGTCGCCAAGCACGGCAACAAGGGCTGGCAGGACTGCGCGCTCTACACCACGGGCGAGCCCTGTCCGATGTGCATGACGGCGCTGGTCTGGGCCAATATCGGCACGGTGATCTATGCCTCCTCCTCCTTCGAGGGCTTGAAGAAGGCGGGCTGGGATCCCATCAAGATTTCGGCCCAGGACGTCGTCAACGCCACACCGTTCAATAAAATTCCGTTGGTCGGCGGTGTGCTCGCCGCCGAAACCGACCTGATGTTCCTCAATCGCAAAAAGTATTAGCAACGTATTCTTGCCGACTGCGTTGATGCGCAAGGCACTCACGGGACGCTGGCCTTAGGCCATTGGGGGGAACGCAGTCATGACGATGTCGAACGAAAGCATTCTGGTCATTCTCTTCGTCGGCATCGTTGCCGGCTGGCTGGCCGGCAAGGTTGTGCGCGGCACCGGCTTCGGCCTGATCGGCGATCTCGTCATCGGCGTCCTTGGCGCCTTTATCGCCGCCTGGCTCCTTCCCAAATTCGGCATCCAGCTCGGCACCGGCATCGTCTCGGAAATCATCTTTTCAGCGCTAGGCGCCATCATCCTGCTGGTCGTCGTCCGTCTCATCCGCGGGCGCTGACATTCCTATCTTGTTAGGAGCGCGCCACTGGAGTGGCGCGCTCCCAACGTTTAAGCTGGGCGGATGCACGATAAAGTCGACGTCCTGATCATCGGTTCCGGCGCCTCGGGTGCGGCGATCGCCTGGAGCCTCGCCGAAACCAAGATGCGCATCCTTTGCCTGGAACAGGGCGACTGGGTGAAGCCGACCGATTACCCAACCAATGGCCGGGACTGGGAGGCGCGGCTCTTCACCGATTTCGCCATCAATCCCAACCGCCGGGCGCGCGAGACCGACTACCCGATCAACAACGGCACCTCGCCGATCCAGGTCGTGAATTTCAACGGCGTCGGCGGCAGCACCATCATGTACACGGCGCATTATCCGCGCCTGCATCCTTCCGACTTCAAGGTGAAGACGCTGGACGGCGTGGGCGAGGATTGGCCCGTCGACTACGCCACGCTCGATCCCTTCTTCGCCGAGAACGACCGCATGACCGGCGTTGCCGGCCTCGCCGGCGATACCGCCTATCCGGCGCACCAGCCGCCGATGCCGCCCCTGCCGCTCGGCAAGTCGGGCAAGCGCTTTGGCGAGGCCCTCAACAAGCTCGGCTGGCACTGGTGGCCTTCCGACTCGGCCATCGCCACGACCGAGTACGACGGCCGCGCTGCCTGCATCAACCTCGGCCACTGCACGCCCGGCTGCGCCCAGGGCGCCAAGGCCAGCACCGACATCACCTATTGGCAGCATGCGCTGCGCGCCGGCGTCGAGCTGCGCACGCGCTGCCGGGTGCGCGAGATCGTCACCGGCGACGATGGCCTCGCCACCGGCGTCATCTATTACGACATCGACGGCAAGGAGCACTTCCAGGCGGCCGAGATGGTGGTCGTGGCCTGCAACGGCATCGGCACGCCGCGCCTGCTGCTCAACTCGCAATCCGGCCGCCATCCCAACGGCATTGCCAATTCGAGCGGGCTGGTCGGCAAGAACCTTATGTTCCACCCCTTCGCGCTGACCTATGGCTATGTCGACGAGCCGCTCGACGGCAACCACGGCCCGCCGCTCAGCCTGTGGAGCCAGGAATTCTACGAGACCGATAAAAGCCGCGACTTCGTGCGCGGCTACACGCTGCAGCTCCATCGCGGCGCCGGCACCATCGTCGATGCCATCACCAACAACGCGCGCGGCTTCCTGCCCTGGGGCGAGGACCATCACAAGGTCTACCGTACCATTCTCAATCGCCGCCTCGGCCTCTCGGCGATCTGCGAGGATCTGCCGGAAGAGCATAACCGCGTGACGCTCGACCCGGTGGTGAAAGACAGCAACGGCATTCCCTCGCCGAAGATCGAATATACGCTGAGCGACAACAGCCGCAAGATGATGGCGCATGGCGTGGCCCGTTCGAAGGAGATCCTGACCGCCGCCGGCGCCACCAATATCGGCGGCGAAGTCCCGATCCTGAACGGCGGCTGGCATTTGATGGGCACCGCACGCATGGGCACCGATCCCGAACGTTCCGTCGTCAATGAATGGGGCCGCAGCCACGACGTGAAGAACATGTTCATCGTCGACGGCAGCATCTGGGTCACTTCGGGCGGCGTGAACCCGACCTCGACTATCCAGGCGCTCGCCCTCTACATCGCCGACGCGATCAAGCAGCGGCTCTCCAATGCGACGTTGTTCGACTGAGGGTGTGATGCTCAACGATACCGAAACCGCCGACCTGCGCGCCTTTGCCGGTGCCATGATCCCGGCCAGCACGTCTTACAAAATGCCCGGCGCCGACGACGAGCTGATCTTCGCCGATGTCGCGAAGAGCCTTGGCCGCGATCTCGACGATGTGAAAACCGCACTGAACAAGCTGGCCGGCATCGCCGCCCTTGCGCCCGACAAGCGCCTCGCCCTCGCCAATGCCTTCCGTGCCGAGAACGCGGCCTTGGCGCTCGTCATCGCCCGCGTCATCCTGCTTTGCTATTACCGCGACGACCGCGTCATGCGCTCCCTGGGCCAGGAACCGCGTTCGCCCTTCCCCAAGGGTCACGTCGTCGAACAGGGCGACTGGTCGCTGCTCGATCCGGTCAAGGCGCGCGGGCCGATCTGGCGCAAGGTCTCCTGAGTCAGGCCGATGCGCTTCGGCTGGTTGACCGCACTTGGCCGCTCTCTAACTGTCCTCACCCAGCCGACGCAGAGCGCGCGCCGGCAGATCACCAATTTCGGCATCGGCTTCTGTCCCGGCTGCCGACGATTGCGCAGCGCCGCCAGTCTGCAATGCCGCGATTGCGGCAGTCAGGCGCCCGTCACCGAGGATGCCTGACTGCGCTTCAAGTCCGCCGCGTTGCGGCGACCCTCACCCTAGTTCTTGCGCAGCGCCGGATTGATCGCCAGCGACGCACCGGCCGCGCCGCCTGACTCGTAGGCCGTCGGCGAGACCATGCGGCTGGTCCGTCGCACCGTGCGCAGCTTGAGGTCGAGCTTTTCCAGCTCGCGTTCGACGACGGCGGCTTTGAGCACAACGAGACCGCGCCCGGTGCCGGCAATCACCTCGTCTCGTCCCACTTTCATCGCCATGAGCTTGTCGGCAATCGACGCCACCATGCCCAAGGCAAAGGAGGCATTGGCGAGATAGCGCTCCTGGTGCCGGAAGCCCAAGTATTCGGGCGAGGTCTTGTAGCGACCCAGTTCAGCGCGCACCGCTGTGTCAACCAGCTCGGTCAGGTAATGCGCGACCTCGATGTCGGAGCGCAGGCCGAAGAAGACATAGCGCCCCTCGCCCACCTCGTTCTTCTCGCGCCAAACGCGGCAATCGCAGAATCCAGCGATGGCGCCGATGCAGTCGTCGAGCGGGACTCGCTTCTTGCGGTGGGTTTCGTAGGCGCGCCGCTCGCAGGGCGCCTCGCGGATCTCGACATCGGTCAGCGAGAGATCGTAGCGGTCGAGCAACTCGGCGACCTTGGCCGTCGCCGCCAGTGCCTCGTCCTCGGTACAGCCGTTGTCGATGGTCTTGGCCCGCAGGCCCTGGATGCGTGTCCGGAGCTTGTCGAGCGCCGCGACGTCGGTCACGCGGCGGTCTTTTTTCTGCGCTTGCGATAGTCCTGGATGAGCGCGAAGGCGACACCCAGCACGAGACCAGGCAGCGCCGAGTAGAAGCCGATGGACGCTGCCCCCATCTCGCAACCGCCCGAGTCGCCCGGCGTGCCACAGCGCGGATCGAAGATATGTGCTGCCGTCAGGAAGAGGATCGCCACGACGATGGGCGTCACGATCAGGCCGAGCAGTCCGAAACCCAAAACCTTGCCAATCAATATGAGCATTCTAGGCCTTCGATGGCTTCTGCTCTTCCAGCCGGTCGGTGGCTGGCGGCGGTGTGGGCGAGAGTTCGGCGATCTCGGCGCGCAGGGCGGGCGTCATGTCGATCTTCACCGAGGCCAGCGAGTCCTTGAGCTGGTCGAGGTTGCGCGCGCCTATGATGGGCGCGGTCACGGCCGGATGTCCGCCGACCCAGGCAATGGCGGCGCTTACCGGGTGCAGGCCGCGCTCCTTGCAGAAGGCTGCGAAACTCTCGGCCACCTCGTAGGCCCAGGCCTCGCCATAGCGCGCCTCGTACATCTTGTTGGTCTTGAGTCTACCCGAATTGCCACCCATGACGGCCTGCCCCAGATACTTGCCCGACAGCAGGCCGGCCGCGCCGGGACTGTAGGGCATGACACCGACGCCATTGGCGGCGGCCATCGGCAGAAGCTCGACCTCGGCCTGGCGCTTCACCAGGCTGTACATCGGCTGAATGACCTGCAGGCGCGCCCAATTGTTGCGCTCCTGGATATCGACCGCACGCTGCGTCTGCCAGGCCGACCAGTTGCTGACGGCGGGATAGAGCACCTTGCCGGAGCGCACGACGTCTTCCAGCCCGCGCATCATCTCCTCGATCGGCGTCAGGCTGTCGAACTTGTGCAGGAACAGCACATCGATGCGGTCGGTCTGCAGGCGCTTGAGGCTGCGCTCGACGGCGCGCACGACGTGGCGGCGCGAGCTGCCCCGCGCATTGATGTCGTCGCTCTGCGGGCTGAAGCACTTGGTGGTGAGGACGAGGTTGTCGCGATGGTCCCTGGACAGTTTGCCCAGGATCTCTTCCGACTTGCCCTTGTTGTACTCGTCGGCGCAGTCGAAGAAGTTGATACCGGCGTCGCGTACCGCCTTGTACATCGCAGCCGACGTGGCCTCGTCGGCATCGCCGCCAAAGGACATGGTGCCGAAGCAGAGTTCGGAGACGGAGACGCCAGTGCGGCCGAGGAGCTTGGTTTTCATACGGGCGTTCTAGCAGCCGGATTTGCCTGCCGCCACAAGCCGAGCAGGCCGACCGTGAAGGCGAGTGTACCGCCGATCAGGAAGCCGCCGGAATAGCCGCCGGTGAGCGACAGTGCGGCGCTGAACAGCAGCGGCAGGACCAAGGAGCCGGCATCGCCGAAGGCCAACACCGCGCCGGTGGTGGCGCCGATGCGGCCGGCCGGCGACAGCCGCGCCACTTCGGCCAGCAGTACGCCGTGCCAGCTCACCGCCGTGATGCTGAAGGCCGTGGCGATCAGCGTCGTGATCCAGGTCGGCCAGCCGGGATCGATGATGGCGGCCAGCACCGCCGCCCCCGCCATGCCGATGCCCAGCACGGCCAGCAGCGTAGCCGGCCGCACGAAGCGCGACGCGAGCCAGCCCCAGCCGACGCGCGCCGGCACCGCGACGCCGACAGCGATGGCGAAAACGAGACCGGCGCGTTCGAGGTCGTAGCCCAGGCCGCGCACGAGATAGAGCACGAAGAAGCCGGTGAAGAGCGATTGCAGGCCGACGAAGCTGAACATGGCGAGGCACAGCCGGCGCAGAGCCGCGTCGCGCAATACGCCCGCGACATTGGCGCGGATATCGGCCGGCGACAGCGGCTGCCCAGGATTTCGGTCGCTGTCGAAGCGCGCCCGCAGGGGCTGCAGGGCCACCGCCGTGACGAAGCAGGCGCCTGCCACGACGAGCAGCGTCAACCGCCAGCCGCCCGCGGCGACCAGCGCCGGTGCGGCAATGCCCGACAGCATCAGGCCTGCCGGCACGCCGGTCTGCTTGATCGAGAAGATCAGCGGCGCGAGGCGCGGCGGCGACAGCCGGCCCAGCAGATGCGAGCTCGAGGGAGTCGACAGCGCCTGCCCGAGGCCGCCGACCAGGGCGCCTGCCGCGAACAGCGGCAGCCCGCCGCCGCTCATGCCGGTCAGGCCGATGCCCAGCGCCAGCATGCCGACCTGGGTCATGCGCATGGCGCCATAGCGCATGATGAAGCCGCCGCAGCCCATGGTCGTGACGAAGCCGGCCAGCGAGCCGATGGCGAGATAGACGCCGACCAGGGCGGCATCGACGTCGAGATCGAGGATGATGGCGGCGGCGATCAGCGGCACGGTCGAGCGGCCGACCGTGGCGAAGGTCTGCTGCACCGTCATCGCGCCCAGCGCGAGGTAAAGATTGAGGATGTCCGGACTCCGATTGCCGACTACGCTCTCCAAAAGCCACGGGGAGAGGCGCAGTGCAAGACGCGATGCAGGACAGAGCTTCCTACGACTACATCGTCACCGGCGCGGGCTCGGCCGGCTGCGCCGTCGCCGGACGGCTGAGCGAGGACGGCCGCTACAGCGTGTTGCTGCTCGAGGCCGGGCCCAAGGACACCTATCCCTGGATCCATGTGCCGCTGGGCTATCACAAGACCTTCAACAATCCGCGCGTGAACTGGATGTTCGACTCGGAGCCCGAACCCGAACTCAACGGCCGCATCATGTACCAGCCGCGCGGCAAGGTGCTGGGCGGCACCAGCTCGATCAACGGCATGGTCTATATGCGCGGCAATGCCGCCGATTACGACGAATGGCGCCAGCGCGGCTGCGAGGGCTGGGACTACGACTCGGTGCTGCCCTACTTCAAGCGCGCCGAGGACAATCAGCGCGGCGGCGACGATTTCCACGGCACCGGCGGGCCGCTGAAGGTGAGCGATCACCGCTGGCAGCCGACGCTGGCCAAGGCCATGCACGATGCCGCCATCGAGGCCGGCATTCCGCCCAACCCGGATTTCAACGGCAAGACGCAGGAAGGCGTGGGCTACTACCAGACCACGATCAGCGGCTCGCGCCGCTGGTCCTCCGCCCGCGCCTATCTGAGCGGTGCCAAGCAGCGCAAGAACCTCACCATCGCCACCGGCGCGCTGGCGACGCGCCTGCTGATCGAGAAGGGCCGCGCCACCGGCGTCGAATACCGCACGTCAAAAGGCCTGCAGGTGGCGCGCGCCGGCCGCGAGGTCATCGTCTCGGGTGGCGTCTATGGCTCACCGCAGTTGCTGATGCTCTCCGGACTCGGCCCGGCGGCGCATCTGCAGGATCATGGCATCGCCGTCGTCCGCGACATGCCGGGCGTCGGCAGCCACCTGCACGACCACTTCAACAGCATGGTGGCCTTCCGCTGCTCGCAGCCTGTCACCATGAACGATCTCGCCAACAGCCTGCCGCGCCGCATCTGGGCTGCCGCGCAATACGCCTTCGGCCGCACCGGGCCGCTGGCCAGCATGGGCCTCTTTGTCGGGGCGCTGGTGCGCAGCGACAAGCGGCTGGAGCGGCCCGACCTGCAGATCAACATGTTCTCCTGGGCCGTGATCGCGCGCGACCGCAACGGCGTGGTGCCGCAGCCCTTCCCCGCCTTCGGTCTCAGCCCGGTTCATCTGCGGCCGGACGGACGGGGCACGGTGCGACTGAAATCGCCCGACCCGCTGGCCGCGCCCGAGATCCGCTTCAACTTCCTGAAGAGCGCCTACGACTGGGAAGCGATGATCCACGGCATGCGCCTCTGCCGCGAGATCGCGAGGCAGCCGGCGCTGCAGCCCTTCATCGTCGAGGAGATCGCCCCCGGCCCCGCCGTCACCAGCGACGCCGACCTGCGCGCCGATATCCGCGCCCGGGGCGTCTCGAACCTGCACCCCGTCGGCACCTGCCGCATGGGCCACGAGATCGACTCGGTGGTCGATCCGCAGCTGCGCGTCCACGGCATCGCCGGTCTTCGGGTGGCGGATGCGTCGATCATGCCGAGCATCGTCGCCGGCAACACCAACGCCCCCGCGATCATGATCGGCGAGAAGTGCGCGGCGATGGTTCGCGCGGCGGCGTGATCAGATCAGGCCGGGCAGCCTCTTCGCCAGATCGCCGAGCCAGGTCAGCGCGGGCAGTGGCGTGAAGAGTTGCAGCGCGGTGGCAAGCGCGCCGAGGACGACGACGTAGCCGATCGCCCCGCGCAGCAGGCGGTGCGGCAGCGGCGGGTAAGGTGGCTTGTTGTTGGCCGGCCAGGCGAAGGCTTCTTCCCAGATTTCCTGCGAGATATGCGGCGGCCGGATGCGTTCGAGCGGCTCCCATGCCTGGTAGGCCGCGATGCCGCGTTCGCGGGCGATTGAATTGCGCAGCCAGAAGACGTTCCAGCGGCCGGCGAGGTCGAGCGCGATGGCGAAGGCGATGCGCAAGGCGAGCAGGATCAGCAGGCCGGCGAGATAGACGTAGCCGATCCAGAAGCCGGTCGTCAGCCAGGACCTGGTGAAAGACTTGACGCTGAAGGCGGCCGAGACGGCACCGACGCTGCGGTCGACGAGCCTGTCGAGCCCAACGAACATCTGGCCGAACAGCGTGTGCTCGTCGGCCGATTGCAGCAGCACCACCACGGCAATGACGATGGCGAGCTGGAGCAGCGGAAAGCGCAACAGGCTGCGCAGCGGTGCGGCCAGCAGCCTGAGCGCGCTCAATGGAAGGTCCGGCCGGCGTCGATCACCAGTGTCTGCCCCGTCGTCGTGTTGGTGCGGCACATGGTGACGACCTGGTCGGCGACGTCGTCCTTGTCGGCGGCGACACCGAGCAGCGAACCGGCACGGCCCTTCTCGACCGAGCCCGGCGCCAGGTTGGCGGTGGCGCGCGTGCCTTCGAGCAGGCCGGGGGCCACACAGTTGACCAGCACCTGCGGCGCCAGCGCCACGGCCATGCACTTGGTGAGATGGATCAGGCCCGCCTTGGAGACGGCATAGGCGATCGAGGAGCCCGTGGGCCCGAGGCCGGCCACCGAGGCGATGTTGACGATGCGCCCCGCCCCGCCCTTCTTCATCACCGGCGCCACCGCCTTGGTCAGCAGCATCGGACCGGTCAGGTTGATGTCCATGATCTTGGTCCATTCCTCGAAACTCAGGCCGTCGAGGTCGGTGAAGGCGATGGCCTTGTTGTAGGCGGCATCGTTGATCAGGATATCGAGCCGGCCGAAGCGCTTCACGACATCGTCGACCAGCGCCTGCACCTGCTCGCGCTTCGTTACGTCGCAGGCGAAGGCCGCGGCGGCCACCTGGTGCTGGCCAAGATCGCGCGCGACGCCTTCGGCCTGGGCCTTGCTCTGGGCATAGACGACGGCGATCTGGCAGCCTTCTTTGGCAAGCGCGTGACAGATGCGCTGGCCGAGACCGCCATTGCCGCCGGTGACGACGGCGACTTTGCCTTTGAGATCCATGCATTTCTCCAGATGAACGCGGCCGCGACGATATCATGTCCTGCCGGAAATTCTGGGTATAGTGCCGCCATGAAAGAACATCTTCCCCTCGGAGCGCCCTCGGACAGAGCCCGATCCCTGCAGCCGCTGCTCGACCGCGACGGCGCCGAGATGGACCGCATCCGCGAGGTCACGCCCGCCGTGGTCGAGGCGCTGGTCGGGCAGGACATGCTGCGCCTGCTGCTGCCCCAAAGCCTGGGCGGCCAGGAGATCGACCTCGTCGAATACGCCAAGGCGGTCGAGGCGCTGGGCTATGCCGATGCCAGCGCCGCCTGGTTCATCAACCAGTCCAACGTCTCCTCGGCGACCTCGGCCGCCGCCATGCCGCACGACGCGGCGCTCAAGGTCTTCGGCAATGCCAGCTCGGGCCTCGCCTGGGGCGCTCGCCACGGCAACAGCAAGGCCATCCGCGTCGACGGCGGCTATCGCCTGACCGGCAAATGGAGCTTCGCCAGCGGCGGCCGTCACACCGGCGGCTGGCTCGGCGCCCACAGCGCCATCCAGAATCCCGACGGCACGCCGCACCTGCGCTACGGCAAACCCGACGACCGCAGCTTCGTGTTCCGCCGCGACGAGGCCACGATCATCGACGACTGGCAGGTGCTGGGCCTGCGCGGCACCGGCAGCGATTCCTATTCGGTCGCCGACCTCTTCGTGCCCGACGAGCGCGCGCCCGCCCGCGACGCGCTCGAGGAACGCCGCGAACCGGGGCCGCTCTACACGCTGATGTCGACGCTGCTCTACGCCACCGGCTTCTGCAGCGTCACCCTGGGGCTCGGCCGGCGGATGTTCGAAACCTATGTCGAGCTGGCGCGCGGCAAGCATAGCCGCGCCTCGATGAACGCCATGGCCGTCAACAACGCTCACCAGCGCGAGATCGGCCAGCTCGAAGCTCGC
>JBBRFD010000123.1:0-14177 GCA_038224985.1 Reyranellales bacterium | reverse complement strand
CTCGTCGATGGCGCGGCGGACATCGGCCAGCGGCAGCACCATGCCGGTTGCGGTCTCGTTGTGGACGGTCAGTACCGCCTTGATCTCGTGTTGCTTGTCCCTGGCCAGACGCTCGGTGATCTTGGAGATATCGGCGCCCTTGCGGATATCGGCGGAGATCAGCTCGACCTTGATGCCGAGGTGATCGGCCATCTCGGTCCAGCTCTGCGAGAAATAGCCGGTCTCGACCATCAGCACGGTCTCGCCGGGCGAGAACAGGTTGGCGAGTGCGGCTTCCCAGGCGCCGTGGCCGGTCGCCGAGTACATGAACAAATTCTGGTCGGTCTTGAGCACGCGCTTCACGCCGTTGTGGCAGGCGTGGTGGATGGCCACGAACTCGTCCGACATGAAGTCGATCACGGAGCGGTCCATCGCCCGTAGCACGCGTTCGGGGATGTTGGTTGGGCCGGGATTGTTGAAGAACTGGCGTCCGCGGGGCTTGGTGTTTGTGGCGCTCACGTTTGTGCTCCGTTCTACGAAAAGGCGCGGAGATATAGGCTCCGGCCCCTTGGCGAAGCAAGCTAGGCTTGCGATGCTCTCCCATTAGATATGTGAGGGCTCATGACAACCGCAGCAGCGCCGACCAATTCCGCCATCGTCACCGATTACCGCGCCCGTACCCCCGGTTCCGGCGCCCTGTTCGAGCGCGCCCGCAAGGTGCTGCCGAGCGGCATTACGCACGATGGACGCTATCTCGACCCCTATTCGATCCATGTCGGCAAGGCCAAGGGGCCGCGCAAATGGGACGTCGATGGCAACGAATATGTCGACTATTTCGGCGGCCATGGCGCCATGCTGCTGGGGCACAGCCACCCCGCCGTGGTCGAGGCGGTGCAGCGCCAGATGGAGAAGGGCACGCATTACGGCTCCAGCCATGAGCTGGAAGTGCGCTGGGCGGAATTGGTCTGCGAGCTTATCCCCAGTGCAGAGAAGGTGCGTTTTACCGCCTCCGGCACCGAGGCCTCGCATATGGCGATCCGCCTGGCCCGCGCCTACACCGGCAAGGACAAGATCGTGCGCTTCGTCGGCCACTTCCATGGCTGGCACGACAATGTCGCCGCCGGCGCCACTTCGCATTACGACGGCACCTCGGTGACCGGCGTTGCCCAGCCCATCACCGATCTGTCGATCCTAATGCCCTCCGATGATGTCTCCAAAACCGTGAAGCTGCTCGAAGAACGCGACGACATTGCCTGCGTGATGTTTGAGCCGTCGGGCGCCTCCTGGGGCCAGGTGCCGTTGCCGCCGGGCTTCATCCAGGCGCTGCGCGACGTCACCACGCGTCGCGGCGTGGTCATGATCATGGATGAAGTCATCACCGGCTTCCGCTGGTCGATGGGCGGCGCGCAGAAGGCGCTGGGTATCACCCCCGATCTCACCATCCTGGCCAAGATCGTGGCCGGCGGCCTGCCGGGCGGCGCCGTCGCCGGCAAGCGCGACATCCTCGATTACATCGATCACGCCGTGTCGGCTGCCAAGAAGCGCGAGAAGGTCTCGCATCCCGGTACCTACAATGCCAATCCTCTGTCGGCCGCCGCCGCCGTCGCGGCACTCACGCTATTGCGCGACGAGGACCTGCCGGAGAAGGCCAACAAGACCGCCGCCACCTTGCGCGCCGCTATGCGCCAGGTGCTGGTCGAGGAGAGCGTGCCTTGGGGCATCTACGGCGACTCGTCCACGTTCCAGATCTATCCCAATCCGACGGGTGAGGCGCTCGATCCGATGAGTTTCGATCCGCTGAAGTTCGGCTTCGCCAAGCTCAAGGGTGCCCGCACGCCGTCGCTCAGTGGCAAGATCCGCATGGCGCTGATGACCCACGGTGTCGATGTCATGGGCTCGCCCGGCGGCTTCGTCTCCTCGACGCATGGCGCCGACGAGATCGAACGCACGGTCCACGCGCTGCGCATGACCGTGCGCGACCTGAAGGCCGAGCGTGAGCTGAAGGTAGCCTAATCATGTACGGCATGACCAAAGGGGTACCTGCGAAGGAGTTTTCGCGGGTGCCGGAGAAGTTTCGCAAGAACAAGAAGTCGGCCTGGGGCGATGCCAATGCCGCCGGCATGGCGCTCGACGCGTTTCTCGAAGGGCCGAGTTTCGATCGTGCCGGCAATCTCTATGTCACCGACATTCCCTTCGGCCGCGTCTTCCGGGTGAGCCCGGCCGGCGAGTGGACGCTGATCACCGAATACGACGGCTGGCCGAACGGTCTCAAGATCCACAAGGATGGCCGCATCTTCATCACCGACTACAAGCGCGGCATCGTCTTGCTCGATCCGGCCGACGGCAAGATCACGCCGCTGATCGATCACCGCGGTTCGGAGAGCTTCAAGGGCGTGAACGACCTGTTCTTTGCCGCCAACGGCGATCTTTATTTCACCGACCAGGGCCAGACCGGCCTGCACGATCCGACCGGCCGCGTGTATCGCTACGACACGGCGGGCCGGTTGACGATGCTGGTCAACACCGTACCCAGCCCGAACGGCCTCGTCATGAACAAGGCCGAGAACGTGCTCTATGTCGGCGTGACGCGCGGCAATGCCATCTGGCGGCTACCGCTGATGGCCGACGGCATGGCGAGCAAGGTCGGCCTCTTCATCCAAATGACCGGCGGCCATGCCGGCCCCGATGGATTGGCGCTCGATGCCGAGGGCGGCCTCGTCGTGGCCCATCCCAGCACGACCGTCTGGCGCTTCGATTCGCTCGGCCGGCCGACGCATCATGTCGACTGTGGCGACGATATCTTCTGCACCAACATCGCTTTCTCGGGCAACGACCTCTACATCGTCGTGTCGCGGCCCAGCGCCAAGGTGGCCGGCGGCACGATCCTCAAAGCCACCATGCCGGTAGGCGGAAAGCCGATGTTTTCCCACGCCTGATGAAGGTCTAAGCTTTCCCAAACAAATCGACCAAGGGGAACCGCCGATGACCACGCTTCCGATCACGCGTCGCCAGACCATTGCCGCCCTGGCGGCCAGCACCGTTGCCGCACCCGCTGTTTTGCGCGCCCAGTCGCCAACAACCTGGATCGTCTACACCTATGTCCCGGCGGCGACGCTGGCGCCGGCGAAGGTTTTCCAGGAAATCATCGAGCGGGTCGCCAAGGAAACCAATGGCGGCTTCCAGCTCAAGTATCACCTGGGCGGCGCGCTCACCATCAAGGCCACCGACATCACCACGGCGGTCGGCGACAACGTCATCCAGATCGGCGACGACGGCTTCCAGCAGGGCAATGTGCCGATTACCGGCATCCTGCGCCTGCCGATGCTGATCACCAACACGGCTGAGTTCGAGAAGGCCCTGGCTGTGATGAAGCCCTATGTCGAGAA
Organism: Reyranellales bacterium; assembly: GCA_038224985.1. Taxonomy (GTDB): domain Bacteria; phylum Pseudomonadota; class Alphaproteobacteria; order Reyranellales; family Reyranellaceae; genus Reyranella. The sequence continues at coordinate 10,812 of JBBRFD010000123.1, read as the reverse complement.
GGCCTACGACAAGCGCGGCTCGACGGTGCTCTCGACATACTATTTCCCGATGCAGATCGCCTGGTCGAGCAAGAAGCTCACGTCGCTCGAGGATTTCAAGGGCCAGAAGATTCGCGCCACCTCGCCCGAACAGATCGAGTTCCTCAAGCGCTTCGGCGCCAATGGCTTGACGGTCGGCGGATCGGAGGTGCCGTCGGCACTGGAGCGCGGCGTTGTCGATGGCGTGCTGACGGCCAATGCCGGCGGCGGCAAGATCTGGAAAGACCTGCTGAAGTACTGCTACGAAATTGGCCTCAACTACTTCGAAGCCAATGTCGCGGTAAACAAGGAGGCCTATGCCAAGCTTCCCGCGAACTATCGCGATTCGCTCACCAAGGCGATCGTCGAACTGTCGCCCAAGATGACTACGATGATGGCCGGCGAGGAGAGCGAGGAGGCGGTCAAGCGCAAAGCCGAGGGCATGGTCCAGACCAAGGCGGCGGCCGAGGACTACAAGCGTGGCGCCGATCGCATGGCAAGCTATTGGGACGAATGGGCCAAGGCCAAGGGCGCCGAAACCCAGGAAGCGCTGAAGAAGGTGCGCGACGCGCTCGGACGCTGATATGTCGTCCTCACCTGACGCTCGCCCGTTCGGCCTACTCGAACGGGTGAGCCTGTGGACCTCGGCTTTCTGCCTGATCGGGATGACGCTGCTCATCCTTCTCGAGATTGTGCTGCGTGGCGTCTTCAACAGCACGACCGAGCATTCCGACGAGCTGGTGGGCTATCTGCTGGTCGGCGTGTCGTTTCTGAGCCTCGCCCTCTGCCAGAGCCGCAATGCTTTCCATCGCGTCGAGATGGTGCAAATGCGACTTGGACCGCGTGGCAAGGCGGTCTCGGCGCTGATTTTCGATCTGCTGTCCTTCGGCTATATCGCACTGACCGACTGGTATTTCCTGCAGTTCGTCATGAGCTCGTATCGCCGCGAGGCGCAGGCCAGCACCGTTCTGGCCACGCCGCTCTGGATTCCGGAAACCGCGATGATCGTGGGAGCAACCATGCTGCTGATCGTACTCGGCAAGGCCGTGATCGACGACGTGCGAAAGCTTGCGGCATGAGCGCCACACTCGAAGTCTTCGTTGTCCTGGTGATTTTCCTCGGCCTGCTGGCCGCGGGCATGACCATCCCCTTCGCCATCGGTGTGCCGGCCATCGTCTATCTGCTGCTGCATGGCGGCATTCCGGCACTGAGAGGCATTGGCCTGATGAGCTGGGGCTCGATGAACAGCTTTGCGCTCACGGCCATACCGCTGTTCATTCTGATGGCCGAGATCATGCAGCACTCGGGCCTCAGTTTTCGAATATATCGCGGGCTGTCCAAGCTGGTCTGCGTCATCCCCGGCGGGTTGCTGCAGACCAATATCGCCGGCTGCGCGCTCTTCGCCGCCATCTCGGGTTCCTCGGTGGCGACCGCCGCCGCCATCGGCACGGTGGCGCTGCCGCAGCTCCTACAGCGCGGCTACGACCGCCGGTTGGCGGCGGGCTCGCTCGCGGCCGGCGGCACCCTCGGCATTCTGATTCCGCCCTCGATCGCCATGATCGTCTACGGCACGTTCACCGAGACCTCGGTGTCGAAGCTGTTCATGGCCGGCATCGTTCCCGGCCTGCTGCTGACGGCGATGTTCATGGCCTATATCCTGGTGCATGCGTTGCTGAAGCCCGAGATCGCGCCGCGCGAGAAGGGCCCACAGAATGCCGCCGAGTTCGGCTCGGCCGCCGCCGATCTGCTGCCTTTCGCGGTTGTCATCGGCGGCACCATGGGCAGCCTCTATTTCGGTTGGGCGACGCCAACCGAGGCTGCCGCTGTCGGCTGCCTGCTGGCCGTCGTCGTCTCGGCGATCTGGGGCAACCTCGGCTGGACGCAGCTGCGCACGGCGATGATTTCGGCGGTGATGATCAGCGGCAATATCCTGCTGATCGTCTATACCGCCTTCGTTTTCTCCTATGCCATCAGCGTCGCCGGCGTCGGCGAGTCGCTCACGACCTGGCTGGTCGATCTAAAACTGTCGCGGCTGGAATTCTTCTTCGCGCTGTTCATCCTCTACACCGTCCTCGGCTGCCTGGTCGAAAGCCTGGGCATGATTGTCGTCACGGTGCCGCTGCTTTATCCAGTGCTGCTGAAATACGGCATCGACCCGGTGTGGTTCGGCATCATTCTGGTGCTGTTCATCGAGCTGGGCCAGATTTCGCCGCCCATCGGCATCAACCTCTTCGTCATCCAGAGCATCTGGGACGGCAAGCTTTCCGAGATCGTCTGGGGAACCATTCCGTTCCATCTGCTGATGTTCGTGTTGCTTGTCATGCTGGTGTTCTTCCCCGAAATAGCCCTTTGGCTGCCGCATCACATGAGTGGACCATGACCGATCACAGCGCGTATCCGACGGGCCTGCGAACCACGACGACGCGCCACCGCGCGTTGCGCCAGCGCATGGCGGCGCCCGGCATCGTCGTGGCGCCGGGCTGTTACGACTGCATCACCGCGCGTCTGGTCGAGGTCTCGGGCTTCGATGCCGCCTATATCACCGGCTCGGGCGTCTCGATGAGTTCGCTGGGTGCGCCTGACATGGGCGCGCTGAGCTTCGGCGAGATCCTCGACCGCGTGCGCCGCATCTGCGATTCGGTGTCGATCCCGATCATCGCCGATGCCGACACCGGTTATGGCGGGCCGCTCAACGTCATCCGCACCATGCGCGAGTTCGAACGCGCCGGCGTCAGCGCCGTGCAGTTCGAGGACCAGGAATGGCCGAAGAAATGCGGCCACGAACCGGGCCGCAAGGTCGCCTCCTCAAAGGAGATGGAACAGCGCATCAAGGCCGCCGCCGATGCCCGCGTCGATCAGGACGTGATGATCGTGGCGCGTACCGACGCCATCGCCAGCGAAGGCTTCGAGGCGGCTCTGGAGCGCGCCGAGCGCTACCGCGAGGCCGGCGCCGATATCCTCTTCGTCGAGGCGCCGCCGAGCGAGGCTGAGTTGGGCCAGGTGCCCAGGCGCATGGGCGCGCCCTGCCTCGCCAATATGGTGGAAGGCGGCAAGACGCCGATCCTGCCTTTCCCGCAGCTCGAGGCACTGGGCTTCAAGGTCGCGATCTATCCCAATTCCCTGACACGCCTTTTCGCACGCGTCGGACAGGACCTCTTGGGCTCGCTCAAGACCACCGGCAACACAGCGGCCATGTCGAACCAGATGCTCGACCATGGCCAACTCTGGACGCTGTTCGAGAACGAGCGCTGGCAGCAGCTGGAGAAGCGGTTTCAGTAGAGGCTAACGCGGGCCCTTGCCGATATGGGCGATGGCCTCGATCTCGATCAGGGTTTCGGGCGTGGCAAGTTCGCGGACCTCGACCATGGTCGAGGCCGGGAAGTTGCCGGTGAAGAATTCGCGCCGCGCGCGCCAGATCTTGTCGCCATTGCCGATGTTAGTGACGAACATCGTTATCTTGACCACGTCACGCATATTACCGCCGGCCGCCGCGAGCAAAGCCCCGATCTTGCCGAAGCAGGCCTTGGCCTGATCGTACTCGTCCATGGCGGCCAGGCCCTTGGCGTCGCCGGCCAGCGCCACCATGCCCGAGACATAGGCGATGCCATCGACCAGCAGGCAGTTGGACCAGCGTTCGGGCGGCGGCTCGGGAGCAAGGGGCGAAGTTATGCGGCGGATGGTCATTGGTGGCTCCTTGTTCAGGGGGCCACCTTAATCGCCGCGATGTCGCGCCCCTAGCGCCTGCCCTGGCCGATATGGGCGATCGCCTCGATCTCGACGAGGATCTCGGGTGCCGCGAGTGCGCTCACCTCGACCAGCGTCGAGGCCGGGAAGTCGCCGCTGAAGAATTCGCGGCGGGCTGCCCAGACCTTGGTGTTGTTCTGGATTTTCGTCACATAGACGGTGATCTTGACGACGTCGGCCATCTTGCCGCCGGCGGCTTCGACCATGCCCTTGATCTTGTCGAAGATCGCCTTGGATTGCTCGTACTCGTCCATCTTCGCCAGCGCCGCCGGATCGCTGCCGCGCGCGGTCATGCCCGAGACATAGGCGATGCCGTCGCAGACGAGGCAGTTCGACCAGCGTTCGGGCGGTGGCTCGGCGACGGCGGGCGATGTCACGCGGTGGATGGTCATGGCTGTCTCCTTATTCGGGTTTGGCGCCGGATGCCTTGACGATGGGTGCCCATTTGGCGAGGTCGGCCTTGATGAACGCGGTGTATTCGGTGGGCGTCATGGTGCTGGCCTCCGCACCCATCTCCTGCCAGCGTTTCACGACCTCGGGGTTCTTGAGCACTATCTGCGTCTCCGAGGCGAGCCGGTCGACGATGGCCTGCGGCGTGCCCGCCGGGGCCGAGAGGCCGAACCAGGAATAGCAGACGAGGTCGGCATAGCCCGCCTCCTTCATGGTCGGCACGTCGGGGAAGGCGGGGCTGCGCTGCTCGCTGCTGACGGCGAGGGCGCGCACCTTGCCCGCCTTGATATGCGGCGCAGCCGACGGCAGCGAATCGAACATCGACGGCACGTTGCCCGCGATCGTGTCCTGCATTGCCGGGCCGGCGCCGCGGTAGGGAATATGGATCAGCTTCAGATCCTCCACCGTCTCCAGCATGACGCCCAGCAGGTGATTGGAGGAGCCAGGCCCGGAGGTCGCGTAGGCGAGCTTGCCCGGATTGGCGCGGGCATAGGCCACGTAGTCCCTGAGCGTCTTGGCCTCGAAGGCGGGATGGACGACGAGGACGCTGGGATTGCGCGAGGCCAGTGTGATGTGGGCGAAGTCCTTCTCGGGGTCGAAGCCGACATCGCCATAGAGAGTAGGCGACACCGCGAAGGACGCGACATTGGAGACCACCAGCGTGTAACCGTCGGCTGCCGCCTTGGCGACCTGCGCGGTGCCGATGGTGGCGCCCTTGCCCGGCCGGTTCTCGACCACGATGTTCTGACCGAGCTGCTGGCCGAGATATTCGGCGATGACGCGGCCCACGACATCGGTCGAACCGCCCGGCGCATAGGGCACGACGAGCTTGATCGGCTTGCTTGGCCACGGCGCTTGCGCATTGGCGGGCAAAGCCGGGAGCAGGGATGCGGCGAGGAGGGTGCGGCGGGAAATCATGCGCTGATTATAGCTCTCAATGTGTGGTGTAATCGCAAAATGAATGATCTGTTTCGCGCCCTCTTCGAACCCCGACGTATCGCCCTGATCGGCGCTTCCGCCGACGAGAAAAAGACCACGTCACGGCCGCAGCGGTTTCTCGCCAAGCATGGCTTCACGGGCGAGATCCTGCCGGTCAATCCCGGCCGTGCCGAGGTCTTCGCGGTTAAAGCCTACAAGGACCTCGACGCGATCCCGGGTGAGATCGACCACGCCTATATTCTGCTCAACGGCAAAGACGCCATCGACGCGCTCTCGGCTTGCTCGAGGCGCGGGGTCAAGGTGGCCTCGATCCTGGCGGGTGGCTTTGCCGATGCGGGCGAGGCGGGCGCCTCGTTGCAGGACGATCTCAAGCGTATCGTGGCCGAAGGCGGCGTGCGGCTGGTCGGGCCCAACAGCATCGGCACCGTCAGTACCGATCCGTCGATGGCGCTGACGGCCAATGCCGCCTTCGCCGTCGACAAGCTGCGCAAAGGCAATTGGGCGCTGGTCAGCCAGAGCGGCAGCTTGATCGGTGCGCTGCTCTCTCGCGCCGATGCGCGCGGTATCGGCTTTTCGCGTCTGATCTCGGTGGGCAACGAGGTCGATCTGGCGGTGGGCGAGATCGCCGACATGCTGGTCGACGATCCCAAGACCGACGCCATCCTGCTGTTCATGGAGACGCTACGCGATGCCGATCGTCTGGCGCAGGCGGCGCGGCGCGCCCATGCCGCCGGCAAGCCGGTGATCGCCTACAAGCTCGGCCGTTCCGATATAGGTCAGGAGCTGGCCAAGTCGCATACCGGGGCTATCGCCGGCTCCGACGCCACCTTCGACGCCTTCTGCCGCCGTCACGGCATTGCCCGCGTGTCGATGTTCGAATCGCTGATCGATGTGCCGCCGCTTCTGGTCAAGCGCCCGCCTGCGCGAGGCAAGCGCGTCGCCGTCGCCACCACGACGGGCGGCGGCGCGGCCATGGTGGTCGACAGCATGGCCATGGCCGGTCTCGACATCGCCGATCCGCCGCAGGCGCTGGTCGACTGGCTGAAGTCGCTCGGCATCGCGGCCGGCGAGGGCAAGCTGATCGATCTGACGCTGGCCGGCGCCAAGCCCGAGATCGTGGCCGGCACCATCGAGCGCCTGCTGGCCGACGACGGCAACGATGCGGCGATCTTCGTCGTCGGCTCCTCGGCGCAGTTCAATCCCGAGCTGGCCGTCGAGCCGCTGCTGCGATTTGCCGGCTCGGCCAAGCCCTTCGCCGTGTCGCTGACGCCGGCGGCGGAAAAGTCGCTGGCGTTGCTGACCGCCGCCGGCATCCCGGCCTTCCGCCATCCCGAATCCTGCGCCGAGGCCATGGCGGTTTGCCTGTTGCGGACGCCGCCGCAGCCCTTGCCACCGCTCACGGCTCCCTCGTGTGGTGCCGCGGACGCGCTGGAGGCCGGTCGCGTTTCGGGTTTCGACGAGCGCCGCGCCGCCGATCTCTTTGGGGCACTTGGCGTGCCCATGGCCAAGTCGATGGCCATTCCCGATGCCAAGCGCATCGTAGCCGTCGTCGGTGAAATCGGCGGTCCGGTCGTGTTGAAGATTCTCTCCGCTGATATCCCGCACAAGACCGAGGCGGGCGGCGTGGCGCTGGGACTGGCCGATGGCCAGACCGCAGCCGTTGCCGCGCGTGATATGGAAAAGCGCGTGAAGGCCTATGCACCCGACGCGAAGCTCGACGGCTTCCTGATCCAGAAGATGGAGCGCGGTCTGGTCGAGGTCATTCTGGGCTTTCGCCGCGATCCGCTGGTCGGGCCGACGATTACGGTCGGCTTGGGCGGCGTGCTGGCCGAAATCTACAAGGATGCCTCGACGCGCATCGCGCCGGTCGACGAGGCCGAGGCCGGAGAGATGATCGCCGAGGTCAAGGGCCTGGCGACCATCCGGGGCTATCGCAACATGCCGGCGGGCGATGTCGCGGCCCTGGCGCGCACCATCGCGGCTTTCTCGCAACTCGCGCATGAGGCTTTCGCCGACGTGGCCGAGGCGGAGATCAATCCGCTGCTGGTCAAGCGCGCCGGCGAAGGCGTGGTCGCGGTCGACGGGTTGGTGATGCTCAGAAGTCGCGCTGTAGCCTGATCTGGAAGCCGATCGTGTCGCGCTCGATGCCGGCGCGGCGGTCGTGACGATAGCCGGCGACCAGCGAAAGGCCGTCGAGCCATTTGATGTCCTTGAAGCCGTCGCCCAGGTCGTAGGCGACGCCCAGGCCGCCCAGCAGGTCGGTGCGGAAGTCGTTGGCGGCGTAGTCGCGCACGTCGCGCGTCGAGCCGTGCACGCCGAACGCCCAGGCATCGCCCACGCGCAGGGTGGCACCCAGCGTCAGGTAGTCGGTATTGCGCTCGGTGCCGGCCTGGCCTTTCACCGAAGCGTACTCGGCCATCGGCACCAGACGGACGCCCTCGCGAAGAACGATGCGGCCGGTCAGGCCCGCCACCCAGGAGTATTCGTCGCGCACGTCGACGAATGAGGCCTTCTGCCGGGCCCAACCGAAATTGGTGCTCAATCCGCGCACGCCGCCGATGTTCCGGCTGCTGAACGCCACGGCCAGGCTCTCGAGTGCTCCCGTGTTGGAAACGCCGCCATCGGCCAGCGAGCGTTGCGCCTGGCGCTTGAAGTTGGCATCGCCCGGCTGCGGGCCGAAAGGTGAGCGGCCCAGGAACGTGGTGTCGGCCTGGAACGCCTCCACGGTCAGGCGATGGTGGCCGAAGGCTTCGACATCGGCTCGCATGCCGAAGCCCAGCCGCTCCTGCAGCTCGTAGTCGTCGGCGAAATCGTCGCCGTAAATGCCGGGAGTGGCGTACCAGGCCGTGCCGAAGCGCGGATGGATCTTGCCGCCGTAGAGGTGCAGTGGCGGCACGTTGACGACGGCGAACAGGCGCTGGACGTAGAGGTTCTCGTCGGCGAAGGCGCCGCCGCTGCGCTGGTCGCGGACCTGCTCGAGGCGGAATAGGCCGTTGATGGTGAGGAGCTGCGTGATGCCGACATAGCCGCGCAGTTCGACTTCGCCGAAAAGGTTGGAGAAGCGGCTGTAGTCGGGCCCCGGGCTCAGGATATTGTCGAGCTGTAACAGGCTTTCCAAAGTGCCGGCGGCGGCGAAAATGCCATCGGCGCCTGTTTCCTTGGCCGGCGGTACGGTCACGAAGTCGGTCGAGGTGCGCCGCGAGAACTCGTTGTCTTCTTCTTCATCCTCGAGCTGGGCTCTGGCGGCCGTGGCGAGGAGCGAGAGAAGTAGAATCAGGGAGATGAGGCGGCGCGTCACATCGCCAGATTATCACGCTAGCCGGGTTTGGGCGGCCTCGAAGAGCTGGTGGAAGTCGTCGAGCACGAAATAGGTGTTCTGTAGCTTGTCGATCTCGTAGGACCGCCGCATGACGCTCGGTGCGTCGAAGGGCAGGCGCTCGACACCGTCGTCCTGCAGCGCATGCCGGACCTCGGCGGCCGAGGACAGGATGCCGGCGCCGTAGGCCTTGAGGCCCTGGGCGCTGCGGATCAGGCCGAATTCGACCGTGTACCAGTAGAGCCGCGCCAGCAGATCGAGCTGTGGGCCGGCCTCGACGCCGCGGCGGCCACAGGCCTGCATGTAATCGGCGAAGACCGGATCGGTCAGCAGTGGCACATGGCCGAAGAAGTCGTGGAACAGGTCGGGCTCGACCAGGTAGTCGAGTTCGCTGCGCATGCGGATCCACACCGTCACCGGGAAGCGGCGGTTGGCCAGATGGTCGAAAAATACGGCGTCGGGAATGAGGCCGGGGACGCCCACGATCCGCCATCCGGTAAGGCGCCGCAGACGCGCGTTCACGGTATCGAAGTTGGGAATCGTCTCGCCGATGCCCAGCGTCGCGAGCCCGCGCAAGAACTCCGCGCAGGCGTGTTCTCGAGCCAGCGCGCTCTGGCGCCTGGCCAGGAGGTGCCACACGGCCTGATCTTCGTCTGAATAGAGGTCGGCGTTCTGCGGCACCGTCCAGTCGGGGGCCATCGTGGCGTAGTTGCCGCGGAGATTGTCGATCGGGACGATATTCATGAAAGGAATATGGCAACGAGAGCGGGAGGGAATCCCGGCGAAGTGAGGCTGTTTGTGTCGTGGATTTGGATGTATCCTCCATAGAATGGATATTTCATAGAGATTTTCACTATGGCCGAGCTGGATGACATCGACAAACGCATCGTTGCGGTGTTGCAGGCCGAGGGGCGCTTGCCGATCGTCGACCTCGCCGATCGCGTCGGCCTGTCACCGACGCCCTGCCAGCGGCGGGTGAAGCGGTTGGAGGAAGAAGGCGTCATCGGGCGTTACGCCGCACTGGTCTCGCCCGAGGCGCTGGGCTTCGGCTTGCAGGCGCTGGTCGAGGTGACACTCGACGATCACTCCGAAAAGACGGTCGCGGCCTTCGAGGCGGCGATCCGCGCGCGGTCGGAGGTGGTGGCCTGTTACGCCGTGACGGGTGATATGGACTTCCTGCTGCATGTCTTCGCACCCGACCTGGCACGTTTCAGCGACTTCGCGATGAAGGCGCTTTTGCGCATGCCGGGCGTCAAGGGCAGCCGGTCCTCGTTCATCATGCAGCAGGTGAAGAACGATCTCGCCTGGGCGCCTCAGCCGCCGGCCAGAGCGCGCAGGTAGAGCGGCCGGTCGATATTGCCGCCACTCAGGATCAAGCCGACGCGCTTTCCCTGCAGACGATCCTGCTCCTGCATCAGCGCGGCCAGCGACGCCGCACCTGCGCCCTCGGTGAGCTGATGTGTGTCCTCGTAATAAACGCGCATGGCCGCCATCACCTCGTCGTCGCTCACCTGCATGATGCGGTCGGCGCCCTTCAGGATGATCTCCAGCGCCTCGGCATCCGGTCCGCGCACCGCCATGCCGTCGGCCATGGTGTCGACGGCGTTGGTCGCCACCACCTTGCCGGCGGCGAAGGAGAGCGCGTAAGCGGGCGCGCCGGTCGAGACGACTCCTACTACCTTGGTGGAAAGCCCGAGCGCATCGCGGGCCGCGATGGTGCCGCAGATGCCCGAGCCGAGGCCGATCGGTACATAGACGGTGTCGAGGGCCGGGGCGCCGCGAAAGAGTTCGAGCGCGTAGCTCGCCACGCCTGCGACGAGATCGCGATGAAAGGAGGGCACCATGGCGAGGCCGCGCTCCCGGGCGAGCCGCATCGCCATTTCGCGCGCCGAATCGAAATCGTGACCGGCCTCGATCAACTCGGCGCCAAAGGCGCGCATGGCGGCATTCTTTTCGACCGAATTGCCCTCGGGCACGACGATGGTGGCGGCAATGCCGACTTTCGCTGCGGCCAACGCGATGCTCTGGCCGTGGTTGCCGCGCGTAGCGCTGGCCACGCCTTTCACCTCGGGCGAGCCTCGTTTCAGCCGGTCCATGTAGACCAGGCCGCCACGCACCTTGAAGGCACCTGTGGGCGTGTGATTCTCGTGCTTGACCCAGACCTCGCAACCCGTACGTTCGGCCAATAGCGGCCAAGCATATTGGGCGGTCGGTGGCATCGAGGCGTAGACGGTTTGGGCGGCGTCTTCGATTTCAGTAAGCGACAACATGGGCACAGTCTGGGCTATGATGGCCCGACTTTCCAACCGGAGTGTTCCATGCCCGTTTTGCCGCGTTCCCTCGAT
>JBBRFD010000122.1:0-14341 GCA_038224985.1 Reyranellales bacterium | reverse complement strand
AAGCGTGCGAAGACCATGTCGGCGGGGGCGAGGCCCGCATAGATGCCGAAGCGCGCCGAAGCAAAGGACAGCGATGCGCCCAGCGCCATGGCGGCGCCGCAGATAAAGCCAATCCGTTCGCGTCTTGCGACTTCGGTCATGGGGCGAGTGGGTAACATGCCGGGATTGGAAGCCCGCACGAAGAATGCCGTTACCGGCTCACATCCCATCCGCCCCGGGAGCAGCACCCATGCTTAAAACGATGGGCAGCAGGCGCCTCAAGCGGCCTGCTGCGCCACCGTCGGTTCGTCGCAGCGCGTCGTGGTGCGGCGCATGTCGCGCACGATGTTGAGATCGTCGAAGCGGCGCACGCGGTGCATGGTCGAGCGGTTGTCCCAGATCACGAGGTCGTGCGTCGTCCAGCGATGGACGTAGAGTAATTGCGGCTGCGTGGCGTGTTCCATCTGGTCGCGCACGAAAGCCATGGCTTCGGGCCGGGGCCAGCCGAGGATGGCCCCGATATGCGAGGAGAGGAACAGCGACTTGCGGTGCGATGACGGATGGCGGCGCACCAGGCGCTGCAGCACCGGCTTCATCGCCACGCGTTCGTCGGGCAGGAACTCGGCGAAGCCGAGCTGGCCGCGCGAATAGATCAGCGAATGCTCGCAGATCAGATCCTCGACCTCCGCCTTTGTGGCGGCGTCGAGCGCGTCATGGGCCGCGCGCATATCGGCGAACTCCGTGTTGCCGGAGTCAGTGGTGACGATACGACCGCTTAACAGCGAGTAGCGTGCGGGCACTGCGCGGAACGAAGCGTCGGAATGCCAGAGGCGGTTGCCGAGAGAGGCCATGCGGCGCTTGTTGTCGCGCGCCAACTTCTGGCCGTCCTTGTCGAGATTGGAGACATCGGCGAAATGCGGGTTCAGGCGCAGCTCGGAAGTACGCACCGTCGAATTGGCGCCTTCCTCGAGCGGGCCGAAATTCCGCGAGAAAGCGAGCTGTTGGTCATCGGTGATGTCCTGGCCGGGCAGCACCAGCACGGCATGCTTGTCCATGCCGGCGTCGATGGCCTCGACCTCGGCACGCGTGAGCGGCTTGCTCGCATCGATGCCGGTCAGACGGCCGCCGATATGCGGCGTCAGAGGATGGATTTCGATCGCCATGAACGCCTCCCTGCCTTAGCGCAGCGCAGCGGCGATATTACCACCATCGACGGTGATGACAGCGCCGCTCGTCTTCGTCGCCTTGGCCAGCGAAACGAAGGCCTGCGCCACATCCTCGGCCGTCACCTCGATGCCCAGCAGGTTGCCGCCCATGTAATCGGCCTCGCTGAGGCCGCGCGCCTTGGAGCGCGTCGCGATCATCTCGTCGGTCAGCAGGCCCGAGCGGATGCGGTCGGCATTGACGGCGTTGGAGCGAATGCCGTCGGCGCCGTGATCGAGCGTGTACTGGCGCATCAGGAACAGCGTCGCGGCCTTCGGGAGTCCATAGGGCCCGAAATCGGGACCGGGATTGACCGCCTGCTTCGACGTATTGAACAGCAGGCAACCGCCCAGCCCCTGCGCGCGCATGATGCGCAAGGCGTTCTGCGCCACGCTCTGATGCGCCCAGAAATTGAGTTCGAAGCTCTGGCGCAGGATGTCGTCGTCGACATCGCCGATCTTGCCCTGCCAGGCGGCACCGGCATTGGAGACGACGATATCGACGCCGCCATGGGTCGCGGCAACCTTGTCGAAGGCGGCGCGCACCTGGGCGGGATCGGTGACGTCGCAGGCGATGGCGAAGCCCTTGAGCTTGGAGACGTCGCGGTCGAGCACCACGACCTCGGCGCCCTCCTTGGCGAAAGCCTGCGCGGTGGCGGCGCCAATGCCCGAGCCGCCACCGGTGACGACGACGATGCGGCGCGCCAGCGACTTCTCGGCCGTTGAGTTAAGCTTGGCCTGTTCGAGCGACCAGTATTCGATGTCGAAGATGTCGGGTTCGGGGATGCACTCGTAGGTGCCGAGCCGCTCGGCATCGGCGATCACCGCAACGGTGGTCTCGGCGAGATCGGCGGCGATCTTCGCATCCTTCGATGAGTTGCCGACGCCGAACAACCCGACGCCCGGCACCAGCACCACGCGCGGCACCGGATCGAGCTGCTTCTTGGCCACGATCTGCTTGCCGTTGTAGCGCGTGAAATAGGCGCGATAGTCGGCAGCGAATTTCTCCAGAGCGGCCTTCGTGTCCTTCGCGAAGGCGTCGAGCTTGCCGGTTTCCGGCGCGGGCGCGATGAACGGCAGATTCTTGGTGCGGATGGCGTGGTCGGGCGTCACCGGTCCCTGCTGGCTGTAGCGGGCGATCTCCTTGCCGTTCACGAAAGCCAGGATTTCCGGGCCGGTGCGGAACTCGAAGACGAAGCGTTGCGCTGCCTCGCGGCCGCCGGCCTTCGACGGCATCGACATCAGGCCGCGCAGGATGGGGGCAATCTCCGCCACGGTTGCGGTCTTCGCGGGCAGGCTGGCGCCGGGGAATATCTTGCGCGTCGCCTTGGCGAGGCGCTGCTCGGCCATGGTCACCAGGTCGATCATCCGGATGTAGGCCTGTTCGGCCGTCTCGCCCATGGTGAAGATGCCGTGCTTGAGCAGGATCAGGCCCTCGACATCGGGATTGGCCTGGCCGACTTCGCTGCATTTTTTGGCCAGCGCAAAGCCTGGCATGACATAGGGCACCAGTGCGGCGCGCTTGCCGTAGAGGTCGGCGGCGAGTGCGGCGCCGTCGGGCTGGTCGGTCAGCGCCAGGACTGCGTTGGAATGGGTGTGGTCGATGAATTTGTGGGGCAGAAAGGCATGCAGCAGCGTCTCGACCGACGGGTTCGGCGACGTGCTGTCGAGCAGGTTGCTGCGCTGGACGTTGACCATGTCCTCGTCCGACAGCGCCTGCAGTCCGTGCAGCTCCCTGAGCGGGGCCAGCCGTACCGCCGGCAGGCCGGGCGCCTCGATGGTGCCCATGTCCCAGCCGCTGCCCTTGACGCAGAGCACGTCGATCGTCCGACCGGTGATGTCGGGCATGCGCGTCTTCACCGAGGTATTGCCGCCGCCATGCAGCACCAGCTTCGGTTCGCCGCCGAGCAGGCGTGTCGTGTACACACGCAACGCCAGATCTTCGCCGATGCCCTTCTTGGCGTGCGTCTCGATTGCGGCCTTGGCGCCACTGTCCGACCAGAGATTTTGCATCGCTATCCTTTAGGCGTGCGAGATGACGATCTTGCCGAAATGCTGCTGGCTCTTCAGGTGGCGATACGCCGCCGGGGCCTCGGCAAATGGGAAGACCTTGTCGATGACGGGTTTCAGGCTGCCAGCCTCGATGGCGCGGTTCATCGCTTCGAACATCTGCTTGCTGCCGACATAAAGGCCCTGCACGCGCAGGTTCCGCCGCAGGATCGGCATGGGATCGACCTGGGCGAGGCCCGTCAGCAGGCCGATCACCGCGATCTTGCCGCCCAGACGCGCGGCCATGAAGGAGCGCGGCAGTGTGCCGGCGCCGCCGACCTCGACGATGATGTCGGCGCCCCGATTGGCGGTCAGCTTCATCGCTTCCGTGTCCCAGTCGGGCGTCGCCTTGTAGTCGATGACCGCCTCGGCACCCATTTTCTTCAGGCGCTCGGCCTTGGCCCCCGAACTCGACGTCGCGATCACGCGCGCACCGAACATTTTGGCGAATTGCAGCGCGAAGATCGAAACGCCACCCGAGCCCTGCACCAGCACGGTGTCGCCAGCCTTGAGATTGCCGATCTCGACCAGCGCATGCCAGGCGGTGACGGCGGCGCAGGGCAGCGTGGCGCCTTCCTCGAAGCTCAACGCATCCGGCAGCTTCACGGCACCGTCTTCTTCCAGTACGGCCAACTCGGTCAGCATGCCGTCGATCGCGCCGCCCATGGCCGAGCCTTGCGCTGTTTCATCGATCGCCCCGCCGATCCATTTCTGCATGAAGCAGCCGGCCACGCGGTCGCCGACCTTGAGGCGGCTGACGCCCGGTCCGACCGCGACGACTTCGCCGGCGCCATCGGACAGCGGGACCAAGTCGGGCTTGGGCGCAGCGCGTGCGGATAGCGCCTCGACGGTCAGCAGGTCGCGGTAGTTGAGCGAGGTCGCCTTCACCCGCACCAGCACCTGGCGCGGCCCCGGCGTCGGGTCGGACCGCTCGACCAGCGAAAGCGAATCGATGCCGGCCGGCTTGGGAATGATCCAGGTCTTCATTGCTCGTTCTTCATCTCGAGGATGGTCTTGGCCATCACGGCTTCCTGGTCCCACGGGAAGAGGATCCAGGTGTCTTGGCTCACTTCGGTGATGTAGCTGTCGACCGTCGGGCGGCCAGCGGGTTTGGCATAGACCGAGGCGAAATGCGCCTGTGGCAGCAGCTTGCGCACGGCGCGCGCGGTGACGCCGGTGTCGACCAGATCGTCGACGATCAGCCAGCCCGCGCCGTTGTCGGCTGCGGCCGTCGTGCCCTTCAGCATTTCGACCTTGGCGCCGCGCGCCATGCGGTCGTAGGTCGAGCAGCACACCGTATCGACCAAGCGGAGATTGAGTTCGCGGGCAATAATGGCGGCGGGAACGAGTCCGCCCCGCGTGATCGCCACGATACCCTTGAACGGCCCCAGATCGGCCAGCCGCCAGGCCAGCGCCCGGGCGTCGCGGTGCAGTTCCGTCCACGAGACGGGGAACATCTTGTTGTAGCCGTCTCTGCTCGCCATGCGACTTTCTCGCGACCTGTTTTTCGGGCCACCGGGATAGCACCCGTTGCGCCGACCGGAAAGCGGCGGCTATGGTGATCTGAACAGGGGGAGAAAAGCTGAATGGTCTTCGTGATGCCGGATCTGTCGTCAGCCGTATTCTGGGCCGCGCTGTGGAAGATCATTATCGCCAACATCATTCTGTCCGGCGACAACGCCGTGGTCATCGCCATGGCCTGCCACAAGCTTTCCGACCGCTATCGCCGCCCGGCGATCCTGTTCGGCAGCGCCGGTGCCATCGTCCTGCGCATCGTCTTCTGCGCCATCATCGGCTTCCTGCTGGGCGTGCCCTACCTCAAGCTGGTGGGTGGCGCACTTCTCTTCTGGATCGGTATCAAGCTGGTGACCGAGGAAGAGGACGATGCCGACATCAAGGCACACGAGAACATCTGGGCTGCTGTCTGGACCATCATCGTGGCCGACGCGGTCATGTCTCTCGACAACGCCATCGCCATTGCCGCCGCCGCGCGCGGCGACTTCACGCTGATCGTCATCGGCCTCGTCATCTCGATCCCGATCATCATCGTGGGCGCGACGCTGATCTCCAAGATGCTCGACCGCTTCCCCTGGCTCGGCCTGGTGGGCGCGGGACTGATCGGCTGGATCGCTGGCGAGGTTATGGCGGGCGACGGCAAGCACGACGTCGTCGGGCCCGACGGCAAGCTGACGGAAGTCGTCAATCCGGGTTCGATCGCAGCCTGGCTCGATGCGCGCATCCCGCATGCCGAATTGGTCTGTGCCGCCGCCGGTGCGGTTCTGGTACTCGCTGTCGGTCTCGCCATCGTTCGCCTGCGACGTCACAAAGTGGACGCCTCCTGATCGGCCGCTTCTTGCATACCTTGTGAAGCTCCCTATATCGGGCTGAACAGGGGGAGAAGGCGTCGATGGAAGTGCTTGGTATGACGTTCGGCTCCGGCGCATGGCTGGCGCTGCTGCAGGTCATTTTGATCGACCTCGTCATGTCGGGCGACAACGCCATCATCATCGGCATGGCCGTCGCGGGGCTGCCGAAGGAAAACCGCACCAGGATCATCTTCTGGGGCGTGGCGGGCGCCACCATCCTGCGCATCGGCTTCGCGCTGCTGACGACGCAGCTTCTAGCGATCATCGGATTGACCTTGGCGGGCGGCCTGCTGCTGGCCTGGGTCGCGTATCGCATGTATCGCGAGCTGCGGCTGAAATCGCGCAGCGAATCGAGCGAAATCTCCGACGCCCATCAAGCGGCTAAGAAGCCCAAGTCGATGCGCCAGGCGATGATCCAGATCATCGCCGCCGACGTCTCGATGTCGCTCGACAACGTGCTGGCCGTGGCCGGCGCCGCCCGCGACCATCTGGGCATCCTGTGGCTCGGCCTCGGCCTCTCGGTCGTCCTCATGGCGGTGGCCTCGACCTTCATCGCCAAGCTGCTCGACCGCTATCACTGGGTCGCCTGGGTGGGCTTTGCCATCATCCTCTATGTCGCCGGCGATATGATCTGGGACGGTAGCCACGAGGTTGTTGCCGCCACCTGGAAGAAGTAAAACCGCGCGCGCCCCGTATTTCGTTGGGCATTTCCGCGGCGGCGCACGGAGGCAGGGATTTGGCCGAGGAGATGTGGCGACATCAGGCGTTGGCGCCCTATGCCACGCTGCCCTGGCAGAGCCGCGGCCGCCTGCAGGCCGAGGACGAATCGCCAACACGCAGCCCGTTCCAGCGCGACCGCGACCGCATCATCCATTCCACGGCGTTCCGGCGGCTGAAGCACAAAACGCAGGTTTTTGTCTATCACGAGGGCGATCACTACCGGACCCGCCTGACCCACTCGATCGAAGTGGCGCAGATCGCCCGCACGATGTGCCGGGTGCTGCGGCTCGACGAGGATCTCGGCGAGGCCGTGGCGTTGGCCCACGATCTCGGCCACACGCCCTTCGGCCATGCCGGCGAGGAAGCTCTGCACGCCGCCATGAAGGACTATGGCGGCTTCGACCATAACGCCCAGACGCTGCGCATCCTCACCAAGCTCGAGGACCGCTATGCCGAGTTCAACGGCCTCAACCTCACGTGGGAAACGCTCGAGGGCGCGGTGAAGCACAATGGCCCGCTGCTCAAGCCGGGCCGCGTACTGACCGATCTGCCGGCGGCCATCGTCGAATATTGCGGCGACCACGATCTCGAACTGGCTGGCCATGCCGGACCGGAGGCGCAGGTCGCCGCCATCAGCGACGACATCGCCTACAACAATCACGATATCGACGATGGCTTGCGCGCCGGGCTGTTTGAGGTCGCCGACTTGGCCGACTTGCCGCTGGTCGGCGAGATGTTCGGCCACGTCGCCATGACCTATCCCGGCATCAGCCAGACGCGGCTGATCCACGAGGCGGTGCGACGAGTGATCAACGCCATGGTCGAGGACGTGATCGCCGAGACCAACCGGCGCCTCGAAGATACCGCGCCGCAATCTATCGCGGATATCCGCGCTGCAGGCCGGCCGATGGTCGCTTTTTCCGAAGGCATGGCGCGCACCGAGAAGACCATCAAGGCTTTCCTCTACAAGCGCATGTACGAGCACTGGCGGCTCAACCGCAGCCACGCCAAGGCGCGCATCGTCGTGGCCGATCTTTTCAGGCTGCTGTTCAACGAACCCAACTGCCTGCCCTCGCCGTGGCGTGAGCGCGCCGAGCAGGCCGGCACGCAGGCCCGCGCCCGCATCGTCGCCGACTATATCGCCGGCATGACCGACCGCTTCGCGCTCGACGAACACCGACGACTCTTCGATCTCTACGATTAAGGTGCCGACGCACCTCCTGCGGGATGACAGCGAGGCCTTAATAAGCGATATCCGCCCCATGAATCCCTACCGCCATTTCATCGACCTGACCGTCGCCGCCCTGCAGGACATGCAGAAGGCCGGCGCCCTGCCCGAGGGGCTTAACTTCGCCGCCATCGCGGCCGAGCCGCCGCGCGATCCCACGCATGGCGATATCGCCATCAACGCCGCCATGGTGCTGTCCAAGGCGGCGGGCAAGAAGCCGCGCGACATCGCCGAGCCGCTGCTGGCCGCGCTCAAGACCAGTACAGACGTGGTCGACGGCGCCATTGCCGGACCGGGCTTCATCAATCTCAAGCTCAAGGACGATTTCTGGCGCGAGCGTTTGCGCGACTGCCTGAAGGCCGGTCTCGCCTATGGCGATTCGAATCTCGGCAAGGGCGCGGCGGTAAACGTCGAATATGTCTCGGCCAATCCGACGGGTCCGCTGCATGTCGCGCATGCCCGTGGCGCCGTGGTGGGCGATGCGCTGGCCAATCTGCTGGGCAAGGCGGGTTACGCCGTCACCAAGGAATACTACATCAACGATGCCGGCGCGCAGGTCGACAAGCTCGGGCAGTCGACCTACCTGCGTTACCAGGAGGCGCTCGGCCTGCCGATCGGCGAGATCCCCGACGGTCTTTATCCCGGCGAGTATCTCAAGGACATCGGGGCGAAGATCGCCGAACGCGACGGCAAGAACTGGCTGAACCAGCCGGAGGAGACCTGGCTGCCGGCGATGCGCGACTTCGCCATCGAGCAGCAGATGGGCGAGATCAAGCGCGACCTGCAGACCTTGGGCGTGCACATGGACCGCTTCTCCTCGGAGCGCGCGCTGGTCGAAGCTGGCGCAGTCGACCGCGCCTTCGACGATCTGATGAAGCAGGGCCTGATCTATCAGGGCCGGCTCGATCAGGCCAAGAGCGAGAAGGCGGAGGAATACGAGGACCGCGAGCAGACACTTTTCCGCGCCACGCAGTTCGGCGACGACGTCGACCGGCCGCTTAAGAAGTCGGATGGCAGCTGGACCTATTTCGCCAACGACATCGCCTATCACCACGACAAGTACAGCCGCGGCTTCGCCGACATGATCGACGTCTGGGGCGCCGACCATGGCGGTTACGTCAAGCGCATGAAGGCGGCGGTCAGCGCCATCACCGCTGGCAAGGGCGCGCTCGACGTCAAGCTCTGCCAGCTCGTGCGCGTCCTGAAGAACGGCGAGCTGGTACGCATGTCCAAGCGCGCCGGTACCTTCGTCACCCTGAGCGACCTGCTGGAAGAGGTCGGGCCCGACGTCGTCCGCTTCACCATGCTGACGCGCAAAAACGACGCCGCCTTCGACTTCGATCTCGTCAAAGCCACCGAACAAAGCCGCGATAACCCGGTCTGGTACGTGCAATACGCCTATGCGCGCACGCTCTCGGTCGTACGCCAGGCGACGGCGGCCAATATCTCTGTAGAGAGATATGAGGCGGCGCCCTTGGAAAGGCTGACGGATGCCGGCGAGCTGGCGCTAATCCGGCTGATCGCCCAATGGCCACGCCAGGTCGAAGCGGCGGCGGTGGCGCACGAGCCGCACCGCATCGCCTTCTATCTCTACGATCTCGCGGCGGCCTTCCACTCGCATTGGACTCGCGGGCGCGACGAAACGGGCCTGCGCTTCGTCATCGAGGGCGACGAGGGCGTGACGCAAGCGCGTCTGGCGTTGGTCAAGGCCATCAATTTTGTGATAGGATCGGGTTTAAAGGTCTTTGGCGTAACACCCGTCGAAGAGATGAGATAAAAAATGCATGTCCGCCGGCCCCCCTCCGGCGACGGTCCGACGATCTACCGACCCAACGAGTCGGTTGCCATGCGGCTCGATCCGCCGCCCCGGCCTGTCGCGTACGAACCCGAGTCGATTCCGCCACCGCCTGGCGAATCGCTGCTCATGCGCGTCAATCGCCGGCGCGGGCAGATCCTCACTGTCATGGTCTCGATCGCAGCCATAGCCAGCTTCGGGCTGGTCGTCTGGTGGGCGCATAATCAGGACGTGAAGGCCGGCGGCCGCGGGCTCGAGCCGCTGGTCGTTCAGGCGCCGACGACACCCGCTCGGGTGAAGCCGGAGAATGCCGGTGGCCTGATACCGCCCAACCAGGACAAGGAAGTCTTCAACCGCATCGCCCCGGGCGCCACCGAAACCAAGCCGGAGAAGCTGCTCTCAGCCGCCCCCACGCCAAAGCTGCCGGCCAACGGACTGCCGACGCCAGCAGCGCCCAAGGAGCCGGAAGCCAAAACCCCGACCCCGCTTCAGGCGAACACGCCCGGCGTTGGCCCGACGCCCACTCCGGCACCCGTGCCATCGCCGGCGCCGACCGTGACCCAGGCGCCGACGCCGACCCAGCCGACCGAAAACGGTCCCAGCATCGCCAGCCTGATCAGCGACATGTCCGGTCCCGCGGGCGGCTGGCGCGTGCAGATCGCGGCGGTGAAGACCGAGGATGTGGCCAAGTCGACCTGGGCGCGCCTGCAGAGCGCGCATGGCGATGTGCTCAACAATCTCCGCATGCAGGCGCTGCGCGTCGATCTCGGCGACAAGGGCGTTTGGTATCGCGTCCAGGCCGGTCCCCTCGACGAAAAGCAGGCGCAAAGCGTCTGCGGCACGCTGAAGGGCCGCAAGGCCGATTGCGTGCCGGTTCCGCCGGCGCGCTAGCCACCATGGCCCTGCCGCGCGCGGCGATCTTCGGCTGCGCCGGCCCCGATCTCACGGCCGACGAGCGCGCCTTCTTTCGCGACGCCAATCCGCTGGGCTTCATCCTCTTCGCCCGCAACATCGATACGCCCGAGCGGGCGCTGCGTCTCACCGAGGAACTGCGCTCCTGCGTGGCGCGGTCCGAAGCGCCGATCCTGATCGACCAGGAAGGCGGCCGCGTCGCCCGCCTCAAGCCGCCGCAGTGGCGCAAGGCGCCGCCGGCAAAAGTTTTCGGCGAACTCTACGCGCGCCACCCTGAACAGGGTCTCGAAGCCACGCGCCTCAATTCGCTGCTGCTCGCCGCCGATGTCGCCTCAGTTGGCTGCGACGTCGATTGCGTGCCGGTACTCGACATCGCGTTTCCCGAAACCCATGCCGTGATCGGGGATCGCGCCTATGCCGCAATGCCCGAGGCCGTGGCGGCCCTCGGCCGGGCGGCGGGCGAGGGGCTGGCGGCGCAGGGCGTCCTGCCGATCGTGAAGCACATTCCCGGGCACGGCCGCGCCACCGTCGATTCGCATCTGTCGCTGCCGCGTGTCACGGCCTCGCGCGAGATGCTGGAGCGCACCGATTTCCTGCCGTTCAAGTTTCTCGCCGATCTGCCCTGGGCGATGACGGGGCATCTGCTGTTCGACGCGGTCGATCCCGACAACGCCATCACGGTTTCCGTATCGGGCGTGCGCGATGTCATTCGCGGCCATATCGGCTTCGACGGCCTGCTGCTGTCGGACGATCTGTCGATGGAGGCGCTGGGCGGCTCGCTGGCCGAACGGGCAGGGCGCTCGCTGGCGGCGGGCTGCGACATCGCTCTCCACTGCAACGGCAAGACGGACGAAATGACCCAGATCGCCTCGCGGACCGGCGCGATGAGTGCCGCGGCGGACCGGCGATTCGACGCTGGCCGGGCGTGGCTGGGCCGACACAAGGCGCCCTTGAGTCAGGCCGGCTTGAAAGAAGCAAGCCGGAAGCTCGCGGAACTTCTTCCGGAATGGGGATAAGGCCGGGCCAAATCCTGTAGCCGGGCGTGCATCCGATGGCCTAAACCGGGGCTGCATGAGCGAAGCAGCCAGCCCTTCCCCCGAAACCGCCGCGGCGGACGGATTCGAGTCCCACACGCCCGATGTCATCGCGCCGGGCGAGGGCGAGCTGATCGTCAATCTAGAGGGCTTCGAAGGCCCGCTCGATCTGCTGCTGTCGCTGGCGCGCGACCAGAAGGTCGACCTCAGGCGAATCTCGATGGTCGCCCTGGTCGACCAGTACCTGACCCATATCGCCCAGGCCCGTCGCATGCGGCTGGAACTGGCTGCCGATTATCTCGTCATGGCGGCATGGCTGGCTTACCTGAAGTCGCGCCTGTTGCTGCCCGAACCGCCGGCCGGCGAGGAGATGTCGGGCCAGGAAATGGCAGATGCCTTGCAGTGGCAGTTGCGCCGTCTCGAGGCCATGCAGGAAGTGGGTGTGCGCCTAATGGCCCGGCCGCAGCTCGGCCGCGACGTCTTCGCACGCGGCCAGCCCGAGGGTGTCGTCGTCGTGCGCCGCGCCATCTGGGACGTGAAGCTCTACGACCTGCTGCGCGCCTATGGCGATCAAGTGCGGCCCAAGGATGCCGACACCTATCAGATCGAGCCGATGCAGTTTTTCTCCGTCGAGGAGGCGGCCGAGCGCCTGAGCCAGATGCTGGGTATCGCCATCGACTGGCAGACGCTCGAGGCCTTCCTGCCGGCCGGTCTGACCGATCCGGCACGGCGCCGCTCGGCGCTCGCCGCGACCTTCGTAGCCGGTCTGCAACTCGCCAAGGACGGCCAGCTCGAACTGCGCCAGACCGAACGGTTTGGTCCCATCCATTTACGTAAACGTAGTGAGCCGCGGTGACGGTGATGTCAGAGACTGAAAACCACAACGAAGCCGCCCCCGTAACCGACGTCGTCTCGCCAGATCACGCCCAGCATCTGCGCCTGCTCGAGGCGCTGATCTTCGCCGGCACCCAGGCGCTCGACCAGGCCGACCTGGCCGAGCGGCTGCCCAACGACGCCGATGTGAAGCAGCTGCTGGCCGATCTCGCCGAACTCTATGCCGGCCGCGGTGTGAACCTGGTGCAGGTGGCCGGCGGCTATGCCTTCCGCACCGCGTCCGACCTTTCGGAAAAGCTCAAGATCGAGCGCCCGGTCACGCGCAAGCTGTCGCGCGCCTCGACCGAGACCCTGGCCATCATCGCCTATCACCAGCCCGTCACCCGCACCGAGATCGAACAGGTGCGCGGTGTAGGCCTGAGTAAAGGTACGCTCGACCTGCTGTTCGAGCAGAACTGGATCCGCCCGATGGGCCGCCGCCGCGCGCCGGGCAAGCCGGTGACCTGGGGCACCACCGATTTCTTCCTCGAACATTTCGGCTTGCCCTCGCTCGACGATCTGCCGGGCAACGAGGAACTGAAGGCCGCCGGCCTCTTGGATGCGCGTGCGCAGCCCCCCATATTCCGTCCAGACGAGGCCGATCTGCCGCTCGAACCGATGGAAGACGAGGCCGACGAGCCTCTGGTGGCGGAAGAACAGGCCGGCTGACAGCGTCGATAGGCCCAAATCCGGCCTTATTCGACAGGTTGCCGGAGCTTCTACGCGGGTGCCATAATCACCCGGCGAAATCGACACGCCGCAAATCGTTTTTGGGAGCATTTGATATGGGTAGCTTCAGCGTATGGCACTGGCTCATCGTGCTTGCCGTGGTGCTGCTGATGTTCGGCGGTCGCGGCAAGATCTCGGCGCTCATGGGCGACTTCGGCAAGGGCCTGCAGGCATTCAAGAAGGGCGTCGGAGCGACTCCGGAAGAGGCCCCGCCGGCCACCGCCGGCCAGCCGGGCGATGCCGCCAAGCCGATCTCGGCGCAGGCCACGACGACTCCGCCCGGTACGCAGGCGGGCGGCCAGGTCCGCCAGGACAGCACGGCCAAGGTCTGACGGGGCTTTCCGCTCAGTCTGATCCGCCATGTTCGGTATCGACAGCCCGGAACTACTGGTCATCGCCATCGTGGCGCTGGTCGTCATCGGCCCCAAGGAATTGCCCGGGCTGCTGAAAAGCTGGGGCACCTGGATGGCCAAGATGCGCGGCATGGCGGCGGAATTCCGCGGCCATGTCGACGAGATGGTGCGCCAGTCCGATCTCGATGAGGTCAAGAAGCAGCTCACGGCCAGCCCCGGCCTCGACCTGCAGTCGCTCGACCCGACCAAGGAGATCAAAAGCCACTTCGAGGCCGGCATCGCCGAGGGCGAAAAAGCCATCGCCGACGCCAAGTCGAGCTTCGATTCGCCGCTGGCCGAGCCCGATTCGGCGCCGCAGATCGGTGTCGAGCCGGCCCCGGAAACCACACTCGAAGCGGCGGTCGATCCGGTGCTTACCGCCGTGCCTACGGCCGATTATTCCGCCGTCGAGCCGGTAACGACTGAGACCATGGCGGCCGAAGCGCCGCCGGTGGACATGCCGGCGGTCGCCGAGCCCAAATCCGAGCCCGCCCCGCCAAAAGTGGCCGCCGCGGGTTGAGCGCCAAATCGCGCTTTGAATTAGCTGCCGAACAACGGCATAACGCGGCACCGTGACACAAGCCCACGACGGACCCGAAGACGACAAGCCGATGCCGCTGCTCGACCACCTGGTCGAGCTGCGCAAGCGGCTGATCTATGCCCTGATCGGCTTCATCGCCGTTTTCTTCATTACTTTCTATTTCGCCAAGCCGATCTTCTCGTTCCTGATCCAGCCGGCGGTGCACGATGGCTACAAGGTCATCGTCCTCGATATCTTCGAATTCTTCTTCGTCACGGTGAAGCTCTCGGCCTTTGTCTCGCTGATCGTCGGTTTCCCGCTGATCGCGGTGCAGATCTGGCTGTTCGTGGCGCCCGGTCTCTACCGTCACGAACGCAAGGCCTTCCTGCCGTTCCTGGTCGCCACGCCGTTCATGTTCTACGCCGGCTGCGCAGTCATGTATTACATCGTGCTGCCGTACGTGATCAATTTCATGCTCACTGTCTACGCGCCGCCCGAGATCGAGAAGACGCTGCGAACGTCGGACTACCTGTCGCGCATCC
>JBBRFD010000121.1:0-14349 GCA_038224985.1 Reyranellales bacterium | reverse complement strand
ACGGCACGACCCGGTGCTGCTCGCGCGCGCCGCGGAGTAGGCCCCGATGACCGTTACCTATCGTGTCGGTGTCGACATCGGCGGCACCTTCACCGACATCGTGCTGCTCGGCTCCGACGGCGCCATCCACACCAAGAAGATTTCCTCCAGCGTCGGCAACTACGCCCAGGCCATCGTCGACGGGTTGAGCGAGGTCTTCAGCGAGTCCGGACTCGCGGGAGAGGCCATCGAGGAAATCCGCCACGGCACGACCGTCGCTTCCAACGCCATCCTCGAGCACAAGGGCGCCAGAGTCGGGCTGATCACCACCAAGGGCTTCCGCGACGTGCTGGAAATCCGCACCCTGCGCATGCCCAAGCTCTACGACCTCACCTGGGTCAAGCCGAGGCCGCTGGTCGAACGCTACCTGCGCAAGGTGGTCGACGAGCGCGTCGATCACGCCGGCAAGATCGACCGCGCCCTCGATCCCGCCGATGCCGAACGTGCGGTCGATGCGCTGCTGGCCGAGAAGGTCGAGGCCATCGCCATCTGCCTGCTCAACTCCTTCACCAATCCGGTACACGAGACGATGCTGCGCGACATCGTCCTCCGAAAGGCGCCCGGCCTGCCGCTCAGCGTCTCCTTCGAAGTGCTGCCCGAGATCAAGGAATACGAGCGCACCTCGACGACCGTCATCAACGCCTATGTCATGCCGATCGTCGCCACCTACCTGCGCGCCTTGCGCCAGGGCCTCGACGGCGCCGGCATTCCCGCCCGCCTGCTGCTGATGCAATCGAACGGTGGCCTCACCACCGACATCGCCGCCGCCGAGCGGCCGATGAACATCATCGAATCGGGACCGGCCGGCGGCGTGGTCGGCGCCCAGGCGCTGGCCCGCGCCAAGAACCTGGAAAAAATCATCACCTTCGACATGGGCGGCACCACCGCCAAGGCCTCGATGGTCGAGGACGGCGAGATTGCCCGCGCCCAGGAATACGCGGTGGGCGCCGGCATCATGATCGGCTCGCGCCTGCTCACCGGCGCGGGCTATACGCTGAAGGTCCCCGCCATCGATCTCGCCGAGGTTGGCGCCGGCGGTGGCTCGCATGTCTGGATCGATGCCGGCGGCGCGCTGCAGGCGGGTCCGGAAAGCGCCGGCGCCTTTCCCGGCCCCGTTTGTTACGACAAGGGCGGCGAGGTGCCCACCATCACCGATGCCAATGTGCTGCTGGGCTATATCAACCCCGGCCATCTGGTCGGCGGCGCACTCAAGCTCAATGCCGACAAGGCCAAGGCCGCCTTCGAGCAGAAAATCGCCAAGCCGCTCAACATGGCGCTCGAGCGCGCGGCCTATGGCGCGCATCTGATCGCCGCGTCGAACATGATCCGCGCCATCAAGGCCGTCTCGACCGAACGCGGCCGCGATCCGCGCGAATTCTCGCTTTTTGCCTTCGGTGGCAACGGCCCGCTCTTCGCTGCCGGCATGGCGGCAGCACTGGGCATCTCACGCATTGTGGTGCCGCCCTCGGCCGGACTCTTCTCGTCCTTTGGCCTGCTCTATGCCGATGTCGAGCACCACTACGCCCGCACCTTCCGGCGATTGCTGCGCCAGGCCGATCTCAGGGAGATCGACACGGCGTGGAATGCGCTGGCCAAACAGGCAACCGACCAGCTCACCATCGAAGGCTTCACGGGTGCCAGCGCAAAGCTCAAGCGCTCGGCGTCGCTGCACTACAAAGGCCAGAGCTACGATCTCACCGTCACCGTGCCCGACGGTCGGATCGATTCGTCGATGGTCAAGCACCTTGAAGAAGCCTTCGGCCAGGAACACGAGAAGACCTATGGCCATCGCGCCGGTCCCGACGAACCGGTCGAGCTGGTCGCCATCCAAGTCGTGGGCTCGGGCCTGCGCGAGGGCGGTGCCGTGCCGCAACAGGTGAAGTCGAGCCGCGCCGAACCGGGCGCCCAGGCCTCGCGCCGCGCCTATTTCGGCGACACCCATGGCTGGCACGATACGCCCGTGCTGAGCCGCGCCGATCTCGCGGCCGGCCGCACCGGCCCGATCATCATCGACGAATACGACACCACCTGCGTCGTGCCGCCGGATGCCCGCGCCGAACTCGACAGCGCCGGGAATATCGTCATTACGCTGTAGCTCTAGGTCGCCGCCATCTGCGGCAGCCAGAGTGCGATCTGCGGCCAGAGCGAAAGGACCAGCAGCATCAGCAGCATCGTGACGATGAACGGCGACGTGCCGATGATGACATCGTCGATCTTGCCCTTCTTGCGCAGGCCCTGGACGACATAGAGGTTGATGCCGACGGGCGGCGTGATCATCGCCAGCTCCATCAGGATGATGATCAAGATGCCGAACCAGATCGGATCGTAACCGGCCTTGATCATGATCGGCGCGATGATCGGCACCGTCGCCACCATCATCGACAGCGTCTCCATGAACATGCCGAGGATAAAATAGAAGATCACGACGGCGATCAGCAGCCCGATCTTCGACAGGCCGAGGCTGGTGATGAAGCTGTTTACCTGTCCGGTCAGGCCGATCGAAGTGATGACGAAGTTGAGGAAATAGGCGGCGAGCAGGATCGCCATGATCATGGCGGTCGTGCGCATCGTGCCTTCGAAGGCATTGAGCATCGTGCGCATCGTAAGCCGGCGGTTGACTGCTGCGATGCAGATGGCGGCGATCACGCCCAGCGCCGCCGACTCGGTGGCGGTGGCCCAGCCGGCGTAGATCGAACCGATCACCGCGAGGAAGATGACGAGCGGCGGCAGGAGGTCCGGCAAGGCCGCGAAGCGCTGACTCCAGGTCGTGACCGTCGGCGTGCCGCCCAGCTTCGGCCAGATCAGGCAGATGATCAGCACCGTCAGGCTGAACAGGCTGGCCAGCACGATGCCGGGGATGAAGCCCGCAAGATAGAGCTTGGGGATCGAGGTCTCTGTAAGCACGCCGTAGACGATCATATTGATCGACGGCGGGATCAGGATGCCGAGCGTGCCGCCGGCAGCAATGGTGCCGAGGAAAAGCCGCTCGGAGTAGCCGCGCTTCTCGACTTCGCCCAAGGCAACGGTGCCGATGGTCGCAGCCGTCGCCACGCTCGATCCCGAGGTCGCCGCGAACATGGCGCAGGCCGCGATATTGGAATGCATCAGGCCGCCCGGCAGCCACGGCACCCAGAGCACAAGCGCGTTGTACATACGTTCGGCCATGCCCGAGCGCAGCAGGATCTCGCCCAGCAGCACGAAGAATGGAATCGCCACGAGCAGGAAATTGTTCGCGGTGCCCCAGGCGATCTCGCCCATCGCCAGCGACAGCGGCAGCTTCGAATAGATGGCCGACAGCGACAGGCCGAGGATGCCGAGACCGGCAGCAACGGGAATCGCCAGCGCCAGCAGGCCGATCAGGATGAGGAGCGTAATGCCGAGCATGTCAGTTGCTCCCTTCGCGGACCTGACGGTCCTTGAGGTCGCGGATCTCCTCCTCGACCTCTTCCTCGGCGGAGCGCGTGCTGATCAGCTTGGCCATGCCATGCAGGTCGCCCGCCGCGCCCAGCTTGAACGCCTGGACCAGCAGCACGATACTCACCACGATGAAAGCCACCAGGCCGCCGATCCACAGCGCCTGCGGAATCACGGTCGGCGTTTCGAGGGCGGATTGGCTGCGCGACCCGGATGTCCAGGATTGCGAGACGACACCCAGGCCATGCCACAGCGTCAGGGCGAAGAATCCGACGAACAGGACGAGCGCCAGTGTGTCGAGCGCCAGACGCAGCTTTTGTGGAAACAGCACGTAGAGCGAATCGATGCGGATATGGGCGCGATCGAGCAGCGCCGCGCCGAGGCCCCAGGTCGTGCCGATGGCGAGGGAATAGCCGGCAAGCTCGTCGGCACCGCCGATCGAGCGATCGAGGAATTTACGCATCAACACGTCGACGCCGATGATCAGCGCGGCCATTAGCACGAGCGCGCCGCCGAACCACAGGCCCCATTGGGCGAAGCGCCGCACACCTGTCATCCCGCGCTTCCCTTCGTGACTGCCGGGTTCATCCTGGCCTCAGGGCGTCGGCGCCTTCAGCCCGAGTACCTTGCCCACGGTCTCATTCCATTCCTTGGCGCATTCGACGCCGCAGCGCTTGGCCCAGCCCGCCAGAACGGCGCCCTCGACCAGCTTCTTGTGGGTGTCCATCTCTTCCGGCTTGACCGCAACGATGGTCGTTTTGGCGAGCTTGCCCATGGTGCAGGGCTGCTTGCCGGTGTTGCAGTTGTCGGCCTCGCCGTTCGTCGTCTTGATGGTCGCCCACATCTTGTCTTCGTAGGCCTTGACCTGTTCCAGCATGAAAGCCTGCGTCTTGGCATCGAGGCGCTTCCAGCTATCGAGGTTGACGGCCAGCACGTTGATGCTCCAGCCCAGCGACATCGGATAGATCGACTTGGTGACTTCGGCCCAGCCCGCGGTATTGCCCGAGAGGCTGCCGGTTACGGCGCAATCGACCACGCCGTTGTTCAGCGCCGGCACGACTTCGGCGAAGGCCATGCTGACGGCGGTGCCGCCAACGCCGCCCAGGAAGTCGCGCATGGTGTTGTTGAAGACACGGATCTTCTTGCCCTTGAAGCCGTCGAGGCCGCTGATTACCTCGCGGCACCAGAAGACCTGGGGCGTGTTGCCGCCGAAGGCCAGCAGCTTGGCATTCCAGTTCTTCTGCATCTGCCGGTCGATGACGGCGCGATAGGAATTGCAGGCGGCCCGGGCCTTGTCGGGATCGAGCGTCAGGCCGGCAAGATCGCAAGCCTCGAAGCGTGGGTCGTCACCGGCCATCTTGGAAATGTCCATGGCGGCGAAGTCCATGACGCCGAGCTTGAGCAGGCGCAGCATGGTCTTGTCGTCGATGCCCATCTGGTCGAGCGGCGTGACATCGGCCGTGATCGCGCCCTTGGACGCCTCAGTGATCGTCTTGCGCCAGAACGGCAGCTCGTCATGGATCGACACAGGCGTCGGGCTGTTGAGGCCGATCACCTTGAACTGGCTCTTGGGCAGATCCTGCGCCGAAGCACCCGTTACACCCGCACTCGCCACGATGGCAGCGGCCAGCGTCAAACCCGTCAACATACGGTACAGCATGTGTATCCCCCGACTTGGCTGTTGATATCTCAAGCGCCATAAGAGGCAAGATACATGCCACGCGCAAGGTCCTTGCCGGTGATATGGTTTCTCGCCCCCTCGGACAAACGAAAGGCCTGCCATGAGTTCAGCAACCCCTTCTGCGTCACTCGTCGCCCGCCGCGACCGCGCCTTTGGGGCAGGCTCCCCCTTGTTCTACAACACGCCCCTGCACATCGTGCGAGGCGAGGGCGTCTATCTGTTCGATGCCGACGGCCGCCGCTATGTCGACATGTACAACAACGTCCCCTGCGTCGGTCACGCCAACCCCACCGTCGTCGAGGCGATGGCCCGTCAGCAGGGCACGCTCAATGTCCACAGCCGCTACCTGCACGAAGGTATCGTCGAATTCGCCGAGCGCCTGACGGCCCTGCATGGCCCGCAGATCGAGAGCGTCGTGTT
This sequence comes from Reyranellales bacterium, assembly GCA_038224985.1. Classification (GTDB taxonomy): domain Bacteria; phylum Pseudomonadota; class Alphaproteobacteria; order Reyranellales; family Reyranellaceae; genus Reyranella. The sequence goes on along the minus strand of JBBRFD010000121.1, from coordinate 8,795 downwards.
CAGCTGCTCGGGGACCGAAGCCAACGAAGTGGCGCTGCGCATGGCGCGCCTGGTCGCCGGCAAGAGCGGCATTGTTTGCACCAACCACACGTATCACGGCAACAGCGAGGCGATCGGCAAGCTGACCCGCATCGGCGACATCAGCAACGCCACCGGCAATGTGCGGGCCATCCCCTTCCCCGAGAAACTCCGCCCGCTGGTGCCCGGCGCCAGCGAAGACGAGTTGACCGAGGCCTATCTCGACCGCCTGCGCGGTGCGATCCGCGGTCTCGAAGACGACGGCATCGGCTTCGCCGGCTTGATCGTCTGCTCGATCTTCGCCAACGAGGGACTGCCCGACGTGCCGCGCGGATACATGACCCGCGCCGCCGAGATGGTGCGCGCCGCCGGCGGCCTCGTCATCGCCGACGAGGTCCAGGCCGGCTACTGCCGCACCGGAAAGTGGTGGGGCTACGAGGTCACCGGCTTCACCCCCGATATCGTCGTCACCGGCAAGCCGATGGGCAACGGCCTGCCGCTGGCGGCTACCGCCGCGAGCCGCTCGCTGATCGAGCAATTCCGAGCCGCCACGCGCTATTTCAACACCTTCGCCTCGAGCCCGTTGCAGGCGGCGGTCGGCATGGCCGTGCTCGACGTCATCGAACGCGACGGCTTGCGCGAGAATGTCGCCACGGTGGGCGCCGCCCTGAAGGCAGCGCTGGCCCAGCGCAAGGTGCGCTTCGCCTCGATCGCCGATGTGCGCGGCGAGGGCCTGTTCGTCGGCGTCGAGATCGCCAGGCCGGATGCCGCGCGCACGCCCGATACCGACAAGGCCATCGAGATCATCAACCGTCTCAAGGACAAGGGTTTTCTCACGAGCAATGCCGGCGCCTACCGGAACGTCGTGAAGATCCGTCCGCCGCTGGTCTTCGCGCAGAACCACGCCGACGAATTCCTCGTTGCCTTCGACGCGACGATGGCCGAGCTCGATGGATAAGGAAACCGACAAGGAAGCCATAGCGCGAACCTTCACGCCGGCCGCCCGCGCCGCGTTGAAGGCTTTCCCGGTCGACGCCGATGACCTAGCGCTGGTGTCGCTGTCCGAGAATGTCACCTTCAAGGTCACCGACCAGCGCGATGGCAGCGACTATGTGCTGCGCCTGCACCGGCCGGGCTATCACACGCTCGAAGAACTGGAATCCGAGCACGACTGGATCCGCGCCCTGACCGAATCAGGCGTCGAGGTGCCCAAGCCCGTCGCCGCGCGCGACGGACGCGACTATGTCCCGGTGACGGTCGCGGCCACCGGCGAGAAGCGCTTCGCCGGCATGGTGCGCTGGACCGAAGGCCGCCTGCTCTCCGAGGTGCTGGCCGAAACCGCCGACCAGCGGACGGTCGAGAATTATTTCGCCCAGCTCGGCGCCCTCACCGCCGCGATGCACAACCAGGCGAGTGCCTGGCAGCCGCCGCCGCACTTCACGCGCCATCATCTCGACGCCGACGGCTTGATGGGCGAGGCGCCGCACTGGGGGCCGTTCTGGGAACACCAGTCGCTCACGCCCGCCGAGCGCCGCCTTCTGCTCGAGACACGCGGACGAATGCACGCCTGGCTGACCCAATTCAGCAAGGAGCCGTCGAGCTACAGCCTGATCCATGCCGACATGCACCCCGGCAATATCCTGGTCGACGGCGAGCGGCTGACCGTCATCGACTTCGACGACGCGGGCTTCGGCTGGCATCAATACGACATCGCCGTCGTGCTCACCTATTGGCAGAGCAAGCCCAACGCGGCCAAGATCGAGCGCGCTTTCCTCGACGGCTATCGCGCTGTTCGACCCGTCCCCGATTCAGAGCTGGCGGACATCGCGAGGTTTAGGCTGATCCGCTGGATGGCCAGCATCGGTTGGTTCCACCAGCGCCCGGAACTCAAGCGCCCCACGGTCTTCGAGGAAAGGAAGGCGTGGGTGATCGAACAATGTGCCGATCTTCAGCGCGGCCCTGCATGAGCGATCCTGAAGCGCCGGCTTCTGAAGACGCACTGGCCCGTCGCGTTGCGCGCGGCGGCGCCCTGTCGATGGCGCAGGCTCGCTTACGTCTCGCGCCGGTCGCGAGCGAATCCAACGGCCGGCTGAACGGGGATTATGTCTCAGACGATGAACGGCTTGGCGGCGACGTCGTAGTCGGGATAGCCCACGGTCGAGCGCAGCTCGGCCGGCGGCAGGGCGCTCTTGGCTTCGGCTTCGCCGGCGGCGAGGGCGGCAAGGCCTGCCTTCATGCCAGCGATTGCGGGCGACAGCATGCCGGTCGGATAGGTGCCGATCTTGAAGCCGAGCGTTGCGGCGTCTTTCTGCGATGGCGTCGCGCGCGGTGCACCGGGGGACAGCACGGCGAAAGACGGACGGCCCTTGGCGGCGGCGATAGCCCGGCGAACCTCGGCATCGTCGGCGGGCGAGTCGAGGAACAGGATGTCGGCACCCTCTTCGACATACATCTCGATGCGGGCCACGGCCTCGTCGATGCCCTGGGTCGGCCGGCAATCGGTGCGGGCGAGAACCAAGATGCCGGACTCCTTCGCGGCCTGGATGGCGGCGCGGATTTTCATGCGCGCTTCGTCGCGCGGCAGGCAGGGTTTGCCGGCCGACGTCAACGCGCGCGGCGTGATCTTGTCCTCGATCAGCACGGCGGCGGCGCCGGCGCGGCCATAGGCGCGCACGGTCCGCTGCACGTTCATGGCGTTGCCGTAGCCGTGATCGCCGTCGGCCAGGACCAGCAAGTCGGGCGCGGCGGCGCGGATCATGTTGAAGGAGTCGAACATCTCGCCGAACGAGACGAGATCGAGATCGGGGCCGCCCAACCGGCTCGCCGCGACGCAGGAGCCGGACATGAACGCGGTCTGAAATCCGGCGCCGGCCGCCAGCTTGGCGCTCATCCCGTCCCACACGGCCGGCATGACGACGAGGCCGGGTTTGGCCAGATGGGCGCGCAAACGTTCGGGGTGGTTCATCGACAGATCTCCTCCAGGTGACTTTTCGGCGGCGACGATAGCAGATGACAGGATCGCCCGGGGGAGAGCTTCGCATGAACGATATCGTCGTCGAGACAAAAGCCGGACGCCTGCGCGGCATCAGCGAACGCGGCGTCCATATCTTCAAGGGCATTCCCTATGCCGCGCCACCGCTGGGCGAGCGGCGCTTCCGGCCGCCGGAAAAGCTCGATCCCTGGCACGGCACGCGCGACGCATTTGTCTACGGCAACATGGCGATCCAGGCCGAGAACGTCTTCGCCCTGCCGGCCGACCTTCTGGAGATCTTTACACTCGGTGGCCACCAGACACTCGACGAGGATTGTCTCTACCTCAATGTCTGGTCCTCGGGTCTATCGGCCAAAAGGCGGCCAGTGCTTTTCTGGTGCCATGGTGGTGGGTTTCTCGTGGGTTCGGGTTCCTCGCCGTGGAGTGACGGTGCCAATCTCTGCCGCCTCGACGATGTCGTGGTCGTCTCGTTCAATCACCGCCTCGGCGCGCTGGGCTACCTTCATCTGGAAGACATTGCGGGCCCCGACTTCGCCGGCGCCGGCACCGCGGGCATCATGGATATCGTCGCGGCGCTGGAATGGGTGCGCGACAACATCGCAGCCTTCGGCGGCGATCCCGGCAACGTCACCATCTTCGGCGAATCGGGCGGCGGCGCGAAAGTGAGCGTGCTGATGGCCCTGCCCGGCGCCAAGGGCCTATTCCACAAGGCCATCATCCAGAGCGGCCCCGCCGTGCAGATGGCCAATCGCGAGGATGGCACCAATACCGCGCGTCAGTTGCTTCAGCAGCTGGTCCTCGACGCGGCGCGTGCAGGCGAGTTGCGCACTATCCCAGCCGCGCGCCTCCTCGAAGCGCAGACCGCCGTACAAGCCGGCGTCAGCCGCGCCTCCTTCGCCGATCGCCGCCGCCTCGGGTTCAATCCGGTGATCGACGGCAAGATTTTCCCCGGCGGACCTTTCGCCCCGGAAGCGCCCGCCGCCTCGGCGGACGTGCCGCTCATGATCGGCAGCAACAAGGACGAGATGACCCTTTTCCTTGGCCACCTGCCCTGGATCGCGGAGGCGACGTTCGAGAATTTGCCCGAAGCGATGACGCCTTATCTCGGTACGCGATCAACCGAGATCGTCGCGGCATACCGCGCAGCACAACCCACAATGGGTTCCGATGAAGTGGCTATCGCCATCGTTTCCGACCTCGGAATCCGCTCCCTCTCCCTGCTCATGGCCGAGCGCAAGCTGGCGCAGCATGCCGCAGCCGTCTTCGTGTACCTCTTCGCTTGGGAAACGCCGGTGCTGGGAGGACGCCTGCGCTCCTGCCATACCCTTGAAATTCCTTTCGTTTTTTCCAATCTGGAAACAGCTGAGCTCACTGGTTCCAATCCCGACCGACTGGCGCTGGGCGACAAAATGAGCCGCGCCTGGCTCGCCTTTGCCCGTGACGGCGCCCCCGGACATGCCGGGCTGGCCGCCTGGCCCGCCTATAGCGTGGCAAGGCGCGACACCATGGTGTTCGATACGGAGTGTCATACAGAGCGCGACCCCTACGGGATCGAGCGCCAAATCTGGGGGAAAAGCTCATAGCGACTGAGCTTTTCACAACTGTTTTATTTGCTGAAAATCCGCTTTCGTGTACAAGCGGGGCTAGTCTCATCAGGCTGGTTTTCCCATTCCCTTCCAGGCCATTACCCTTTCCGGCAGACGGACCCTCTCGCGGCGCACCTTGCTGGGTGGTGTCGTGGGCGTGTCTCTGGCAGCGCCTGCGCTGATCAAGTCGGCGGCGGCGAGCGGTGGCGGGATCTCCGTGGTCTACATATCGGCCGAGGACTGCGCGCCGTGCCGGGCATTCGAAGCGTCGGACTGGCCGCAATGGCAGGCCTCGCCGCTGGCGCATCGGGTGCGCTTTCTGAGGGCTCACGCGCCCAAGACCACTCAAGCCTACCAGACGAAGTACTGGCCGAGTGAAGCTCGCTCCTTCGCCGGCGCCGTCAAGGTGCCGGTCGTGCCGTCGTTCATTCTGGCCAACAATGGCGGCGTGGTTCTGGTCGGCAGCGGGTTGGTCGGCTGGCGCAACCAGGTGTTGCCGGAAATCCGCCGGATAAGCGCCGCCGGCGGAGCGCAAAGCTAGCGCCCTCTCACGTTCTGGCATCGGCCTTGCACTTGTTTCGTCATGGCCGACAAACCCACTCCTGACGAAATCGTCCTGCTCGCACGGCAAGCCGGACTCGATTTGCCTCCGCAATATCTCAATGAACTTCTCGAGGCCTATGGCCATGTCCAATCGATGATCGGGCGCCTGCCGACCGGCAGGCCGCATGGCGACGAGCCCGCGCATATATTCGCGCCCGACAAATTCCTTCCGGCGAAGGAATAGGCGGGCATGTCCGAAATCGCTTTCCTCACGATCGCCGAAGCCGCCAGTCTGATCGCCGCGCGCAAGCTTTCGCCGGTGGAACTGACCGAGGCCTATCTCGCGCGCATCGCCGCGCTGGACCATCGGCTCGACAGCTTCGTGACCTTGACCGCCGATCGCGCACGCACCGGCGCGAAGACGGCCGAAGCCGCTATTATGAAGGACGGCGTGCGCGGGCCACTGCACGGCATGCCTTATTGCCTGAAGGACATCTACGACACCGCCGGCATCCGCACGACGGCGATGTCCAAGCTGCTGGCCGACAACGTGCCGGTGCGCGATGGCTTCTGCCAGGAAAAGATGGTCGAAGCCGGCGCCGTCCTGCTGGGCAAGAACGCGACCTGGGAATTCGCCCATGGCGGACCGTCCTGGGACATCCTGTTCCCACCGGCGCGCAATCCGTGGAACACAGATCATTCGCCGGCGGGTTCGTCCTCCGGTTCGGCTGCCGCCATCGCCGCGGGCTTCGCGCCCGCGACCCTGGGCAGCGACACCGGCGGTTCGATCCGCGGACCGGCCGCCGCCTGCGGCATCGCCGGATTGAAGCCGACCTATGGGCTGGTGAGCCGGCGCGGCGTCATTCCCAACTGCTTCACGCATGACCACGCCGGCCCGTTGGCCTGGACCTGCGAGGATCTCACGATCCTGATGCAGGTCGTCGCCGGCCACGATCCGGAAGATCCCGGTTCCGCCGATGTACCGATCCCGGATTATCGCGCGGCGCTGACCGGCGACGCCAAAGGCCTCGTCATCGGCGTGCCGGCCGACTGGCTGGAGACGGAATCGCCACCGACGCCCGCCACCATGAAGGCCTTCGAAGCGGCACTCGATGTCTTCCGTGGTCTCGGCGCCACGGTGCGGCCGGTGAAGTTGCCGTCACTGCAGCAATATGACGACTGCAAAAAAACCATAGCCGTAGCCGAACTCTTCACCATTCATGGCAAGGATCTGCGCGAGCGTCCCGAACTCTTCGGCTCCAGCCTGCGCTTCCGCATCATCGCCGGCGGGCTGGTGCGCGCCGAGGAATATATCCAGGCCATGCGCCTGCGCAGCGAGCTGGCGCGGGCGATGCAGGCCACCATGGCGACAGTCGATCTGTTGATGCTGCCGACCGCCGAACCGGCGGGAAAGCTCGAGCCGGTGCCACCGTCGAGCCTCTTTACCAAGACGTCTTTTACCACGCCGTTCAATGTCGGCGGCAATCCGGCGTTGTCGGTGTGCAATGGCTTTGCCGCCAACGGCCTGCCCTTCTCATTGCAGATCGTCGGCAAGCTGTTCGACGATGCCACCGTGCTGCGCGCCGGCGACGCCTACGAAAAGGCGACACCGTGGCGCAAAACACGGCCGACGCTGGTTGCCTAACTCGGAAAAATACTCTTCTTCACGATGGCGTGGACGCCCCAGTTGCCGTCCACCACCTGTGTGATGCCGAAATCGACGGCCAGCGACATCAGGCTGATGGCCTCGTCTTCCGTCAGGCCTTTCGCGTTCATCAGGAACTGCCGCATCTTGCGGAAGGCGTCGCGCATGGCGAGATCGACCGAGCCCTTGGCGAAGATGTCGGTCTGTGCATTGGGGCCGAGCTGCGCGAGATAGTTGGGATAGCTGAAACCCTGCAGCACCCAGTCCTCGGCCGTCTCGATCATCGGGAAGTCGAGCATCTGCAGCGGCGTGCCTTCGATGTCGGCCGCCTTGTGCAGGATCAGTTGGAATGTTCCGGTCAGCGAACATTCGATCGCCGTGCCGCAGAGCTCCGAATCGCCTTGCGAGGCATGCGGATCGCCCACTGAAAGCAGCGCGCCCGGCACCGACACAGGATAATAAACCGTGGAGCCCTTGCCGATGCGCCAGTTGTCGATATTGCCGCCGCTGTAGCTCGGCGGATTGGTGTTCACGTAATCGGCTTCCTTGGGCGCCAAGCCCATGACGCCGAAATGCGGCCGGATGGGAATGCGCACACCCTTGAGAAAATCGAAATTGCGCACGGTCGTGGCCGGATCGACCGGCAGGCCGGGATAGTCGATGGTTGGATGCGCCACACCGACGGGATCGACGACATTGGGCCAGCGGAAGCTGTAGACCGCCTGGGCCCAGTTGCGATGCCCGGTGGCGTCGACCTCGAAGATGGTCACGACTTCGCGCTTATCGCCGGTCAGCAGGTCGTTGTAGTGGAAGCCCCAGTTGGCGGCGGCATTGCTGCCAAACGCGAGGCCCTTGAACTGGGGATTGGCCGAGGGCCGCGGAACCACGTCGAGAATGCGCACTTCGAGGATGTCGCCGGGCTCGGCACCACGCACGAAAACCGGACCGGTGCAGATATGGACCCCCAGCCCCTTGCCGTCGCCCGCGGCCATGCCGCGACGGTCGACGGCCTTCTTGTCCTTGGTCCACAGGAAGACACTTTCGGCGCCGGGATCTCCCTGGATCATGCGCTCGGCATCGTCCGAGGCCTGATGGGTCAGCGCCTCGATGGTGACGATGTCGCCGGAATCGATCTCGAGTTGCGGCTTGAGATGCTTGCTGAAATAGCCCCAATGCACCGTGTCTGCGGTCGCCGGCAGATAGTGAGAACGCGCGCTGTTGGGCCGCTTCAGACCAGCGGGCACCAGGGCCAGCGCGTCAGCTGCCATGGCCGCGCCGTCGCCCGAGGCGACGAAGCCACTGGAGATGAAGGCACGTCGTTCGGGGGCCATGTCGCGATGGAACTGCCGCCGATGCGCCTCGAAATCGGGCAGGCCAGATCGTCGCCGTTGCACATCGGAACTTTCCTCCTTCTTTGACTGTGGAATCGAGCAATCGGTGTGCCAGCCGCCGCCAGTCTAGCCTAACATCGCCACCTCATTTGTAAGGAGAAAAGCATGGCCGTAGTCGAAACCGAACGTCACGGACAGGTATTCGTGATCCGCATGAACCGGCCCGACCGGCTGAACGCTCTCAATACCGAGATGCGCGCCGAGCTGGCGCAGGCCTGGACCGACTTCCGTCACGACAAGCAGCTCGAAATCGCGATCTTCACCGGTACCGGCCGCGGCTTCTGCGCCGGGGAGGACATGAAGGAATCGCTGCAGAAGCGCGTGGCCGGCGGCGAGCGGCCGAAGATGGAAGACCCCTTCATGACCGGCAAGCTGGAGAAGCCGGTGATCGCAGCCGTAAACGGCTTCGCCATGGGTGGCGGCTTCATGCTGGTTGAGCGCACCGACTTGCGCGTTGCCGTGCGCGAGGCGGTGTTCGAGGTCTCCGAGGCCAAGCGCTGGTTGCTGGGCGGCTACAATCACGGCCATATCGCCAATATGCCCTATCCCGTCGCCATGGAGATGGCGCTGGGCTTCCGCTTCACCGCGCAGCGTTTCTACGAGATCGGCTTCCTCAATCG
>JBBRFD010000120.1:0-14392 GCA_038224985.1 Reyranellales bacterium | reverse complement strand
CGATCCCAAAAAGATCATCGCCGCTGTCAGAAGAGGGCACCAAGTGTTAGATTCGTTCCACTAGTAGTCTGGAGAAATTCAGCTCCGGGCGCCAAAAGTTCGACTGGACTGTCCGCCGGAATAGAGCGTGTGTGTCGGCCGACGGGTGGTCGGCCGTGACCGCCGCAGGCAGCGAGCTGCGTAGCAAAAGCCAGCCTCGCCGCGGCCTGCGACGGGTCGAGGCCGCCATCTATGTCGGGATCAGCCCGACGAAGTTCGACGAGATGGTCAAGGACGGTCGGATGCCCCGGCCCAAGCGCCTCGATTCCTGCAGCGTGTGGGATCAGCGCGGCCTCGACATGGCTTTTGAGGCACTGCCCGAGGAGGGCGACGGCGCCGCCAACCCATGGGACTGAGCGGCGCCCTAAGAGGCGCGATGAACCTGAACCTGCCCTACCTGATTCCGGATACCGACAGGCATGGCAATGTCCGATTTTATTATCGGCGGCCCGGGCAGCGAAAAATCCGGGTTCGCGGCGAGCCGGCGAGCGACGTCTTCGTCAAGCAGTACCAGCTGCCCGCGACGGCAAGCTCGAGCCGCGACAGCCGCACCGGATACTTGAGCGATCCTCGACCGGTACGCTGCGCCGGCTTTGCGAGATGTACTTCACCTCGACCGAATACGGGCAGCTTGGCCCCAGCACGCAGCACGTCCGGCGGCTGATCCTCGAGGGCATCTGCCAGAGCAAGACCTCGAAGGGCAAGGAACGGGGCTCCCTGCCCTTCACGCTGGTGCAGGAGCGACATGTTCGGGAGTTGCGGGATGAGAAGGCGGGACTTCCCGAAGCCGCCAATGGGCGCCTCAAGGCACTGCGCCAGCTCTTCGTCTGGGCCAAGACCGCCAAGCACGTCACCGTAAATCCGGCCCTGGACGTGAAGCGCCTCAGCAGCTCGTCGGAGGGCTTCCATACCTGGACCGATGATGAAGTGGCCGGCTACGAGGTCACCCACCCGATCGGCACCAAAGCCCGCCTCGCCTTTGCCCTCCTCCGCTACACTGGCGTGCGCCGGTCCGACGTGGTGAAGCTGGGACGGGGTATGGAGCGCGACGGCGCCCTGCACTTCACTGTGACGAAGGGATCGTTGAGAAAGGGCAAGGGCGGGCCAAAGAAGCTCGTACTGCCCATTCTGCCAGCCCTACGGGCGATAATTGACGCCACGCCCAGCGGTCACATGACCTACATCGTTTCCGACTTCGGCAAACCCTATACGGCCGAGAGCTTCGGCAACAAGTTCCGCGAATGGTGTGACAGGGCCGGCCTGCGCCACTGCTCGGCGCACGGGATCCGAAAATTCGATGCAACGGCTGCAGCCGAGAATGGCGCCACCGCGCACCAGCTCATGGCGATGTTCGGATGGGACAGCATCAAACAAGCCGAGAATTACACCCGGAAGGCCAGCCAACAGAAGCTCGCGAACGGTGCGATGCATCTGCTGAGTCGCGACTTCTAGGCACTGAACTCCACACGCAATTCTTGCCAGGCGTCTTCCCCTCTCGTCGAAGTCATCTTCCCTGTCTTGCGGGGCCCGACCTGCTCCTGCGCGCCAGTGTGCTCGCCATCCAAGAGGCGCTGATCGGCGTCGGCTTCGTCGGAGCTTTTTTCCCACCCCTGGCACGGGTGGCTAAGCTTTCCGCTTCGTTCGCGGGTCCCGGATGGGGGCCCTGACAGCCACGGCGTGCCCATCATCTTCTGCACCACCCATGCCGACGACCCGACTTTCAAGTCTCGTATCGCCTCGCTAGGAAACGCCGCGCTGCTCGCCAAGCCCGTGCGCGACGACGCGTTGCGAGAAACGCTGGCGAGGTTCTTAGGGAGGTGAGCGCGCTGGATGATGCCGACAGCGTTCGTGGCTGCCTTGTGAGAACGAAAGAGCCTCAAATTGTCCCACTTTTATTCGCGGTGTTGGTGAGTGGGACAATTCGCAAAAACATTGTTAGCGAAAACAACGGCTTACGACGCGCAAAAAGGGAGTTGGTGCCCAGGGGCGGAGTCGAACCACCGACACTGCGATTTTCAATCGCATGCTCTACCAGCTGAGCTACCTGGGCACGTAACTTCCTCAGAGGTCGGGTGTATAGGACGCACCTGCGGGCCTGTCTAGCCGCCCGTCTAGCCACCCGTCTGGCCGTCCTCTTCGTCCTCGTCCGGCGCCTCGCGGGCGGGGATGGCGTAGCCTTCCTTGAGCCAGCGGCCGAGATCGATATCGGCGCAGCGCTTGGCGCAGAACGGCTTGTACTTCTCCTCGGCCGGTTTGCCGCAGACCGGGCACTTGGGCACGATCCTCACGGCCCGCAACGGCGGCCCCGATCTCTCACTCATCGCCCCTCTCCAGCGCTTCGAGCTGCGCTTTCAGCGTCGGCCCGCGCCGCGCCCGCGTCAACTCGAAGAGACCGAGCCGGGTGAAACCATAGAGCTGGACCGGCGCCGGATCGTCGGCCATCGCCAAGGCCAGCGCCGCCTGGACCTTGTCGCGGTCGGGGGTGCTGCGCATGGTGACGAAATCGACGATCACCGCGCCGGAGATGTTCCGGAGGCGGAGCTGCTGGGCGATCACCGGCACGGCATCGAGATTGACCTCGACGCCGCGGCGCGGCGCGCGGCCCTGACGGCCGCCGGCGCTGGCGCTGTCGATATCGATGGCGCAGAGCGTCTCGCCCGGCTCGAACAGGACCTCGACACCGCTCTCCAGGACGATGCGGGCCGACAGCGCGGTGTCGATCTGGCCGGCCACGTCGTCGATCTCGAAGGCCGGCATCGGCCCGGCATGCCAGCGCACGCGGATCTTTTCGCGCAGCCGGTCCATCTCGTCCTGCAGGGCGCGGGCCAGCATGCGGTCGTCGACGATCGCCTCGTCGAGCGCGGCGCCATGGTCGCGCAGCGCGCGGGCCAGCGGATCGCGTTCGCCGGGAATGCGGGCCGAGAGATCGGCGGCGCCGCCGGCCTTCAAGGCCTCGCGGCGGATCTTCTCCCAGCGCTCGAGCAGCACGGCGGCATCGGCCTGCAAGGCCTCGGCCGAGGCGCCGGCGGCCGCCGTGCGCAGCACGACGCCGCCTTCGAAGAGGCCGTCGACCAGGCCGCGCAGGCGCTCCTTCTCGGTCTCGCTGTCGATGCGGCGCGAGAAGGTCACGCCCGAACCGACCGGATGATAGACGAGATAGCGGCCGGTCACGGCGATGTTCATGGAAAGCCGCGGGCCCTTGTCGCCCTCGGTATCGGCGCGCACCTGGGCCAGCACCGGGGCGCCGAGCGGCGGCCAGCCGTCGATGCCGGCGCGATCCTCGGCGCGCAGGAAGCCCGCGCGGTCGAGGCCGATATCGATGAAGGCGGCGTCGAGTTCGGGCATCACCCGTTCGAGGCGGCCGAGGAAAATGCCCTCGACCCGCGAGGGACGGTCGCGGCGCACGACCTGCAGCTCGACCAGCCGGCCTTCCGACACCAGCGCGATCATGTGCGCCTTGGGCATCACGTGGCAGATCAGCCGGTCGATACGGCTCAAGAGACCGCCTTGAGCAACGCCACCGTCTCGAACAACGGCAGGCCCACGACATTGCTGTAGGAGCCGGAGAGGAAGGCGACGAATTCGGCGGCGCGGCCCTGGATGGCGTAGCCACCGGCCTTGCCCTGCCATTCGCCGCTCTGGATATAGCCGTCGATATCAGCCGGCGTCAGGCGCTTGAAGCGCACGACCGTCTCGACCAGCCGCGTTCTCACCTTGCCGCCCGCCGTCACGACGGCGACGCCGCCCAGCACGCGGTGCCGCCGTCCCGAGAGCAGCGCAAGGCAGCGGCGCGCCTCGGCCTCGGTTTCGGCCTTGGGCAGGATGCGCCGTCCCACGGCCACGACGCTGTCGGCCGCCAGCACCGTCGCGTCGACATGGCGCGACGCCACGGCTGCGAGCTTGGCCTCGGCCATGCGCAGCGCATAGGCCCGCGGCGCCTCGCGGGCCTGCGGCGTCTCGTCGATATCGGCGGGGTCGATGGTGGCCGGTTCGAGTCCGACCTGGCGCAGCAGGTCGAGCCGGCGCGGTGAGGCGGACGCGAGGATCAGGAGTCCGCGCAACGCCTACTTGAAGCGGAAGGTGATGCGACCCTTGGACAGGTCGTAGGGCGTCATTTCGACGGTGACGCGGTCGCCGGCCAGCACGCGGATGCGGTTCTTGCGCATCTTGCCCGAGGTATGGGCGAGGATCGTGTGGTCATTGTCGAGTTTCACGCGAAACATGGCGTTGGGCAGCAATTCGGCCACCACGCCGTTGAATTCGATCAGATCTTCCTTGGCCATCCGGCCTCCGGGCTGGGGTTCTTGAGCGGGCGGGAAAATGGGCCGCAGGGCCGTTTTAGTCAACTACAGCGAGGGCCCGGACGGTGTGCCGAATCGGGCTTTGAGCCGCGCCAGGATCCGGTCGCGGGTCTCGCGGTAGGCGTCGAGGCGGCTTTCGCGACTGCCGTCGGCGGCGCTGGGGTCGGGTATCGGCCAGTATTCGACCTCGGCAGCGGTGCCGCGGGTGAATTCCAGCGCCCGGTGATGCGCCTCGGGCGACAGGGTGACGATAAGCTCGAACGACGCCGCATCGACATCCTCGAAGGTTTTGGCATGGTGGCGGTGAACGTCGACATCGAGCTCGTCGAGCGCCGACACGGCGAAACCGTCGATGTCGCTGGCCCTGACGCCGACCGAATCGATGAAGACGGACTGGCCATAGAGCCGCTTGGCCAGCGCCTCGGCCATCGGCGAGCGCACCGAATTTTGGCTGCAGGCGAAGAGCAGGCTGGAAGGAAGTCCGCTCATCGCCCCGCTCTCAGGCTTTGGTGATCAGGAGCGCGCAGATCAGCGTGAACAGCCGGCGGGCGGTGTCGTGATCGACCTCGATCTTACCCTCGAGCCGCTCGCGCAGCAGCTCGGAGCCCTCGTTGTGCAAACCGCGCCGGCCCATGTCGAGCGCCTCGATCTGCGCCGGGCCGTGCTTCTTGATGGCGACATAGTAGCTCTCGCAGACGAGGAAGTAGTCCTTCACCACCTTGCGGAACGGCGTCAGCGACAAAATGATGTCGCGCAGCTTGGCGTCGGCATCGTCGCGGATATCGAAGACCAGGCGCTGCTCGAAGATGCCGATGCGCAGACGGTAAGGACCGGAAGCGCCGCCGACCAGCAGGAAGTCGTTTTCCTCGAGCAGGTCGAACAGCGCCACGGCGCGCTCGTGCTCGATCTCGGGGCTGCGGCGCGCCACCGACTGCTCGTCGAGCACGATGTCGACGATGCGGCGCGCCTGCCCGGAAGGTGCGGGGGACATACAGGCCTAGCCGCGGCGGTTGAGCCGGATCGAGATGGAGCGGCCATGCGCCGCCAGGCCCTCGGCCTCGGCCAGAGTCAGCGCCATCGGCCCCAGGATCGCCAGCGCTTCCGGCGTGCAGGCCACCAGCGAGGTGCGCTTCAGGAAATCCGACACGCCAAGCCCGCCGGAGAAGCGCGCGGCGCGCGAGGTCGGCAGGACGTGGTTGGTGCCGGCAACGTAATCGCCGATGGCTTCCGGCGTGTGGCGGCCGAGGAAGATGGCGCCGGCGTGCTTGATCTTCTCCGACAGCGCTTCGGCCGCCGGCATCTCCATCGCCAGCTCGACATGCTCGGCGGCGATACGGTCGACGATGGCGCCGCAAGCCTGCAGGTCGGGCACAAGAACGATCGCGCCATTGTCGCGCCAGCTCGCGCCGGCGATTTCGGCGCGCGGCATGGTCTTGAGGCCGGTATCGACCGCCTTGGCCACCGCCTCGGCGAAGGCGGCGTCATTGGCGATTAGCACGGATTGCGACGAGGCATCGTGCTCGGCTTGCGACAGAAGGTCGGCGGCAATCCAGGCGGGATCGTTGTTCTTGTCAGCCACAACAAGAATTTCCGAGGGGCCGGCAATGAGATCGATGCCGACCTGACCGAAGACGCGGCGCTTGCCGGCGGCGACATAGGCATTGCCGGGGCCGACGATCTTGTCGACCGGCACGATGGTCTCGGTGCCATAGGCGAGTGCGGCCACCGCCTGTGCCCCACCGATGCGCCAGATCTCGTCGGCGCCGGCGATCTTGGCGGCCAGCATGACCAGCGGATTGAGCACGCCACCCGGCGTCGGCACGACCATGACGACGCGCGGCACGCCCGCCACCCTGGCCGGCACGATGTTCATCAGCACCGACGACGGATAGGCCGCCGTGCCGCCCGGTACATAGACGCCGACGGCATCGATCGGCCGGTAGCGCGCGCCGAGCTTCGTGCCCGTGGAGTCGGTGAAGGACACATCCTTCGGCAGCAGCGCGCGATGGAAGACCTCGATGCGCCGGGCGGCGAATTCCAGCGCCTCGCGCTGCGCGGCCGGCACCGTCGCGGCGGCAGCATCGCGCTCGGCATCGGAGATGCGCAGCGCGCCGTCGACCCTGTCGAACTTCTTCGTGTACTCGGCCAGCGCCGCGTCGCCGCGCTTGCGGACGTCGGCCACGATCTCGCCGGCGATCCGGTCGACGTTCTCGTCGCTGTCGCGGTTGCGCCCCAGGAAGGCCGAAAATTCCTTTTCGAAGCCCGGCGCCGAGGCGTCGAGCCTGAGCGGCCCCTCTTTAGGCGGCAATAGCCAACTCGCGGAAACGGTCGATCCAGCGGCCGACGCGCTCGGGCTGGGTCTTGAGGGCGGCGCGATTGACGATGAAACGCGAGGTGATGTCGGCGATGTGCTCGACCTCGACCAAGCCGTTCTCCTTAAGCGTGCGGCCCGAATCGACCAGATCGACGATGCGGTGGCTGAGGCCGAGCGACGGCGCCAGTTCCATGGCGCCCGAAAGCTTCACGCATTCGGCCTGCACGCCGCGCGCCGCGAAGTGCTTGCGCGTCACCTCGGGATATTTGGTGGCGATGCGGACATGGCTCCAGCGCCGGGGATCGTCGCTGCCCGCCATCTCGACCGGCTCGGCCACGGCCAGGCGGCACCTGCCGATGCCGAGGTCGATGGGTGCATAGATTTCGGGATAGTCGAACTCCATCAGCACATCGGCGCCGGCGATGCCGAGATGGGCGGCACCAAAGGCCACGAACGTGGCGACGTCGAAGGAGCGCACCCGGATGATGTCGAGATCGGGATGGTTGGTGGCGAAGCGCAGCTGGCGGGCGTCGGGGTCGGCAAAGGCCGCCTCGGGCTCGATCCCGGCGCGCGCGAAGACCGGCGCCGCTTCTTTCAGGATGCGGCCCTTGGGGATCGCCAGAATGAGTTTCTCGTTCGCTTCGCCAACCACGACTGAGCTCCAAATGACAAAGGCCCGCCCCGGGCCCTGTCTAAGCCTAAGGGTCCGGATGGGCGGGCTTCCACGGGGTGGGCCAAGGCTCCCCGACATCCTCCAGATGGCACGCGAAACGGCCGATTTCCAGTCGGATTGCACGCCCGGCGGCAAAGCGCAGGGTCAGTGAAGGAGGGTTTTCCAAGACTACTGTCAGCAATTCCAGCATCCGGTCGGGCTCGCCGAGCGGGATCTGGTGGTGATGGACCGCCGTGACGTCGTTGAAGACCAGGGCGGCATGGCTGCGCGAATAGGCCGAATCGATCTCGGGATCGGCCTCCCAGCGGAAGCGGTTGAGCAGCAGCACGAAGCGCTTGTCGTCCTTGAAGAAGGCGCAGTCGCGCACCGCCACCAGGGCATCCTGCACCGCCGAGGAGATGACCGAGAGGTCCTCGGCGTCGAGCGCCATCAGCTTCAGCTTGTCGCTCATCCGCAATTCTCAGCCCTTCAGCCGCTCGATATCGGCGCCGCAGCCGGCAAGCTTCTCCTCGAGACGCTCATAGCCGCGGTCGAGGTGATAGACGCGATGGAGCGTCGTATCGCCCTCGGCGGAAAGGGCGGCGATGGCCAGCGACACCGAGGCGCGCAGGTCGGTCGCCATGACTTCGGCGCCGCGCAGCTTGGGCACGCCGCGCACGAGTGCGGACTCGTGATGGATCGTGACATTGGCGCCCATGCGCGCCAGTTCCGGCACATGCATGAAGCGGCTCTCGAAGATCGTCTCGGTGATCATCGAGGCGCCCTCGGCCCGCGTCATCAGCGCCATCATCTGCGCCTGCAGGTCGGTCGGGAAACCGGGATAGGGCTCGGTCATGACATCGACGCCCCGCAGCGCGCCGTTGGTCCGCTGCACGCGCAAGCCGCGCGGCGTCTCCTCCAGCGTGACGCCGGCCGAGCGTAGCGTCGCCACCGCCGTCTCGATCAAGTCGAGGCGGCCGCCGATCAGCTCGACATCGCCCGCCGTCATGGCCACGGCCATGGCATAGGTGCCGGTCTCGATGCGGTCGGGAATGACCGAATGCGTCGCTTCTTTCAGCGCCGTCACGCCCTCGATGGTGAGCGTCTCCGTGCCGATGCCAGCGATCGGAACGCCCATCGCGGCCAGGCAATGCGCAAGGTCGGTGATCTCGGGCTCGCGCGCGGCGTTGTCGAGCACGGTCGTGCCCCTGGCGAGGGCCGCCGCCATCATCAGGTTCTCGGTCGCGCCAACCGAGACCTTGGGGAAGGTATAACGCGCGCCCTTCAAGCCTTTGGGCGCGCGGGCGACCATATAGCCGCCATCGATATCGATCTCCGCCCCCATCGCCCTGAGGCCGGAAATATGCAGGTCGACCGGACGCGCGCCGATGGCGCAGCCGCCCGGCAGCGACACGCGTGCCTCGCCTTCGCGCGCCAGCAGCGGGCCCAGCACGAGGACCGAGGCGCGCATCTTGCGCACGATATCGTAGGGCGCCGTGGTCGAGGCGATCTTGCCGGCCTTGAGCACCAGCGTCGTGCCGCGCGCATGGCCGTTCTCGCCGGGCGCCGCGCTGATCTCCACGCCATGCTGCTCGAGCAGCTGGATCATGGTGTTGATATCGGCCAGCCGCGGCACGTTCTTCAGCGTCAGCGGTTTGTCGCTCAGCATGGCCGCCACCATCAGCGGCAACGAAGCGTTCTTGGAGCCGGAAATATGCAGTTCGCCCTTGAGCTGGCGGCCGCCGCGAATGCGAATGCGATCCATCCCTGCCCCTGTTCAGATCTTCGGCAGCGTGACGCCGCGCTGGCCCTGATACTTGCCGGCCTTATCGCGGTAGGAGATCTCGCAGGGCTCGTTGCCCTGCAGAAAGAGAAACTGGCAGGCGCCTTCGTTGGCGTAGATCTTGGCGGGCAGCGGCGTGGTGTTGGAGAATTCCAGCGTGACGTGGCCTTCCCATTCGGGCTCAAGGGGCGTCACGTTCACGATGATGCCGCAGCGCGCGTAGGTCGACTTGCCGACGCAGATCACCAGCACGTCGCGCGGGATGCGGAAGTATTCGACCTTGCGCGCCAGCGCGAAGGAGTTGGGCGGGATGATGCAGACGTCGGTGTTGCGGTCGACGAAGCTCTGCTGGTCGAAGTTCTTCGGATCGACCACCGACGAATTGACGTTGGTGAAGATCTTGAAATCGGTGCCGACGCGGGCGTCGTAACCATACGAAGACAAACCATAGGAGATGACGCCTTCGCGCTTCTGGGCGTCGACGAAAGGCTCGATCATGCCCTTCTCCTGCGCCATGCGGCGGATCCAGCGATCGGAAAGAATGCTCATTGAGGGGGCTTCTAGACCGTTGGAGGGACCGGCTCAACCTCCCGGTTTTTCCTTGTTTTCCGGGGGCTTGGGGACATCTTCGCTGGCTTGATTCTGGGCCCGCGCCTGAGCCTTGCGCCGCTTGAGGTTTTCGCGCAAAGCGGCAGCCAGACGCGCGTCTTTCGGGTCCTTGGGAGAGACAGGTTTCATTGCGGCGGAGGATACACCATTGATCGAGGCCCTGCGCACACCCGACGAGCGTTTTGCCGGCCTGCCCGGCTGGACATATCCCCCGCACTACCTCGACCGCCCCGATGGCCTGCGCGTGCATTACATCGACGAAGGCCCGCGCGGCGCCAATCGCACCTTCCTCTGCCTGCATGGCCAGCCGACCTGGAGCTATCTCTACCGCCGCATGATCCCGACGCTGGCCAAGGCCGGACGGGTGATCGCGCCGGATTTTTTGGGATTTGGCCGCTCGGACAAGCCGGTCGACGAGACCGTCTATACCTTCGATTTCCACCGCGAGACCCTGCTCGCCTTCGTCGAGACCCTCGACCTGCGCCATATCGTGCTGGTGGTACAGGATTGGGGTGGGCTGATCGGCCTGACGCTGCCGATGGCCGCTCCTGAGCGCTACGAAGGCTTGCTGGTCATGAACACCGCGCTGGGCACCGGCGATCAGCCGCTGGGCGAGGGCTTCCTAGCCTGGCGCGCCTTCTGCAACCGCAGCCCCGACATGGATATCGCCAAGCTGATGCAACGCAGCTGCCCGCATTTGGGCGACGCCGAAGCAGCAGCCTATGCCGCGCCCTACCCCGATGCCACTTACAAGGCCGGCGTGCGCCGCTTCCCCAATCTGGTGCCCGATCATGTCGATGCGCCGGGTGCGGCGATCTCGCGCGACGCCCGCGACTTCTGGCGCGAGCGCTGGACCGGGCGAAGCCTGATGGCGATCGGCATGAAGGACCCCGTGCTGGGGCCGCCGGTCATGCGCGGGCTTCGCGGTATCATTCGCAACTGCCCAAACCCGCTGGAAGTGCCGGAAGGCGGGCATTTCCTGCAGGAATGGGGAGAGCCCCTCGCCCACGCGGCCGTTCAAAAGTTCGGCTGATTCTGCTATAAGCGCCGCGACCGACCGGGCATTGAGCGGTACGCCGCTTCCCAAGGGTGTCTCCGGCGGAGAAAGGACGTGGCCTATGCTTGGCCTGATGAAGCGCAACGAGGAACAGACCTCGGCTCGTACCAGTCGTGTGATGGAAGTGGGCTGGGTCAACCGGGCCGACAAGGCGTCCTTCATGTGGGACGACCCGCGGCCCTTCCGCCGCCCCGACAACCAGGATCCGAAGAACGCCAAGGCGTTGCAGAACTGCCCCGCCGTCACCGAATACGAGGCACGCCACTTCATGGTGACCTGCCCGATCGATCTCAACATCGCGCTGGTCAAGGACAAGGAGGGCAAACTCGCCATCCGCAACCTCGACGGCCCGCAAAGCGCCGTGGGCTCGACGCCGCTATCCAAGATGGTCCATCTCAACGGACCGGGCCAATGGCGCCATCCCAACCGGCCGCTGATCCAGATCTCCTCGTCCTACTATTTCATCGCCGACGAAGTCTGCTGGATGAACCAGCTGCCGCCCTATCTCACCTACCGCGAGCCGCAATGGCCCGGCATGATGGTGGGCGGCCGCCTGCCCATCCATATCTGGCCACGCGCCATGATGTGGGCCTTTGAATGGTTCGAACCGTCCAAGCCGCTGCAGCTGAAGCGCGGCGAGCCGTGGTTCCTGCTGCGCTTCGAGACCGACGACCCGACGCGGCCGATCCGCCTCGTCGAGGCCGAATGGACCCCCGAACTCGACCAGTTCAACAAGGGCGCCGAGGCGGTCACCAACTTCCAGCGCCGCACCTGGTCGTTGTTCCGCACCGCCGAACGCCGGCGGCCCGAAAAGCTGGTCAAGAAAGTGGTCCGCGGAAAGCCTGCTTTCAGCCGCGAAACGACGGGCGACTTCTAGGCCTTCGCTGAAACGGCGCGTGCCACGTCAGGCGGCACGCGTACCGGCATATCCAGCAGCATCTGCGCGAAGGCCTTGGCCAGCGGGTCGGCCTTGAGCGAGGCCATGCCGCCGCCGCCGAGGGCCTGACGCAGCAGGAAATTGAAGCCGTTGATGCCGGGCAGGCGCCAGCGGCTGACCTTTCCATCGATGCGGTGGGCGAAGTATTTCGCCACGGCGTCCTCGGTCACTTCCGAATCGAGGATCGGCTGATATTCGGGCTCGCGCGCGAAGATGCCGATATTGGCGTTGTCGCCCTTGTCGCCCGAGCGGCCATAGGCCAGCGCCACCAGCGGCACGGTTTCCGTCGCTCCCTCGAGCGCAGGTTTGGGCGGCGCTTCGACAGGCAAAGACGCCGCCGTGAAGCCTCCGCTTCGCGCGCCTTCCTGCATCGCGATCTGGCGGCCACCGACATCGACGGTCACCGGCACCATCGTCTTTGGAACGAGACAGGAAAACATGCGGATCACCGGTGAGGGCGAGACGCGGCCGGCGCCGAAGCTGCCGGTCATGCCGACCACGCCGCCCGTCGCCATCGGCGCGATCTCGCGGCCGAGCAGCGCCAGCGCTTCCTTCTGGTCGTGCTTGGCGGCGATCTTCACCACGACCTCGCGGGCATCGAGCGCGCGCGAATGCGGACCGTAGGTCGCCTCCGCGCCGATCACCTCGATGCTGACGTCGCGGTAGTCGGGCAGGCCCTTCTCGCCGAACATGCGGCGCGTCTTCTTGATAATCGACTCGGCGCTGTGCCGACCCTTGGCCGCCGCCTCGCGGCCGCCCAGCATGAAGATCGAGGAGAGCTTGTAACCATCGGGCCAAGTGGTCGAGACCTTGTAGGTGTCGCTGGCCGGCCGCCCCCGGGCGCCACTCACGCGCACGAGGTCCTTGCCGACCTGCTCGTAGCGCGCCTCGGTAAAGTCGCAGACGACATCGGGCACGATATAGGCGCGCGGATCGCCGATCTCGTAGAGCATCTGCTCGGCCACCGTCGCCGTGGTGATCAACCCGCCGGTATTGTCCGGCTTCGAGAGCACGAAGCTGCCGTCGTCGGACACTTCGGCCACCGGAAAGCCCATGTTGTCGTAACCCGGCACCAGCCGCCAATCGGTGAAGTTACCGCCATTGCTCTGGGCGCCGCATTCGATGATATGGCCGCACAGCGTGCCAGCGGCCAGGCGGTCGAGATCCTCCGGTGTCCAGCTGAACGCGTGAATGAGAGCGCCCAGCGTCACCGCCGAATCGACGCAGCGCCCGGTGATCACCACGTCGGCGCCCTCGGCCAGCGCCCGGGCAATCGGGAAGCCGCCGAGATAGGCGTTCATGCTGACGACCTTGGCCGGCAGCTCGGCGCCGGTTTCCATCTCCCGGATACCGATGCCACGCCACTCGTCGACGCGCGGCAGCAGGTCGTCGCCCAGCACGACGGCAACCTTGAGCGTCACGCCGGCGGCCTCGCAGGCCTTAAGCACGGCATCGCGGCAGGCCAGCGGATTGACGCCGCCGGCATTTGTGATGACCTTGATCTTCTTCTCGGCGATTTCCTTCGCGAGCGGCGCCATCACGACGCTGACGAAGTCGATGGCGTAACCCGCCTGTGGATTGCGCAGCTTCTGCGCCGCCATGATCGACATGGTGACTTCAGCCAGATAATCGCTCACCAGATAATCGACCTTGCCGTGGCGCACGAGCTGCACGGCCGCGGTCTCGGTATCGCCCCAGAAGCCCGAATGGCAGCCGACGCGGACGGTTTTCTCGGTCACTTGGTCCTCCTGCCTACCGCAACAGCTCTCAAAAAAATAAGCCCGTCGCCCCGAGCGCAGCCGAGGGGCCTACTCTCTACCGGACGCAGTCGATCGAGGGAAAAAGGTCCCTCCACTACGCCTCGCTTCAGCGCGGAAGTTACTCCGCGCGACTCGGCTTCGGTCGGGACGACGGATTCTTTAACAACGATCACGGGCAAAAACCGGCATCGCGCCCGCCGCGGCGGTCGCTGAAAGGAGAAAGTGCCGCCGGGCGATCATCTTTTTTTCACTTCTTCTTGCGATTGACGAAGGCGGTCATGCGCTCGATGTGCTCGCCGTCGCTGACGGATTGGGCGAAGGCATCGATGCCGGCCTGTACGGCCTCGTCGAGCGGCAGGCGCTCCCAGCGCCGCATCAGGCGTTTCTGCGCGCGCACCGCGAGCGGCGTGCCCTCGACGATGGAATGGACGCAGCGCTCGACCGCTTCGGCGATCCTGGCCGCCGGCACGACCTCTTCCACCAGACCCCAGCGGTCGGCCTTGGCGGCGTCGATATTCTCGGCGGTGAGCAGCATCCACGAGGTGCGCCCCCATCCGATCAGGCGCGGCAGCAGGGCAGCCTCGACGACGGAGGGAATGCCCACCTTCACTTCGGGCATGCCGAAATGCGCCGTGTCGGCGGCGATGCGCATGTCGCAGGCCGCCGCCACTTCGAGGCCGGCGCCCAGGGTGTAGCCTTCGAGACGGCAGATCACCGGCACCGGGCAGTCGCGGATCGACTGGCACAGCTTGTGGACCATCGTGATGAAGGCGCGGCCGTCCTCGGAGCGCTTCATGCCGGCCATATGATTGATGTCGGCGCCGCCGATGAAGGCCCTGCCGCCGGCGCCGGAAACCACCACGACGCGCAGATCGTCCTCGCGGGCCAGCGACTGGAAAGCCTCGGTGAGGTCGAGAAGCGCCGGCGGATTGAGCACATT
>JBBRFD010000119.1:0-14462 GCA_038224985.1 Reyranellales bacterium | reverse complement strand
GGCCAGCTCGCAATACAAGATCGCCCTGCCGCCGGCCTATGGTCCGCCGATTGCCGCGCCCATCACCGCGCCTGCGCCGGCCGACAAGCTGGCTTATGGCGCCTATCTCGCGGGACCTCTGGGCCATTGCCTGGAATGTCATACGCCGATGGGTCCAAAAGGCATCATGTACGACACGGATCTGGGCGCCGGCGGCCTCCCCTTCACCGGGCCCTGGGGCATCAGCGTGTCGAAGAACATCACGCCCGACCCGGACCATGGCCTGGCCAGCTGGACCGATGCCCAGATCGACCGCGCCATCCGCACCGGCGTTAACAAGGACGGCCAGAAGATGATGCCGCCCATGGGTTACGGCTATTACGCCAAGGTCTCGGCCGAGGACATGGGCGCGCTGATCGCCTATTTGCGCTCGATGCCGGCGAAAAAGAGCCCATAAGGCGGATTTTTCAGGCCAGCGGGAACTTGTGGACGAGGCGGCGGTCTGCGCAAATGCTGTCTCAGTCGGAGCCAGATACCCTCACCATGACGTCCTCTGCTGTCCTGTTTGTGCTGCTGGTCGCCGCCCTGGCGATGCCGTCCGTGGCGAACGCGCAATCCAACAGCAAGAAGAACAAGGCCACTGTCGAAAAGACGGCGCCGGCCGCCGCCCCGGCCGACCAGCAGCCGCCGCCGCCGGAAAAGGCGATCGTTCACGACAAGAATTCCGGCGCCTATCTGCAGAGCGTCGGCCGCCGGGTCGCTGCCCGACCGCTCGCCTGCCCAGGTGGCCGCCGCCGCGGCTAAAGGTGGCTGTCGGCACTCCATGCCAAGTATGAGATCGAGACCTTTCGCGGTCGCTTCTTCACGCGGCAAAAATGGCTGTGCATTTCCGCATATCTAACTGAAGCCACAACGCACCAACCGAGGTGCTTGCGCGTCTCCTGCGATACCGCCCGTTGTCTATATCTTCGAAGAGACGCACTTTTTGTGGTCGGGCCATACCGCTTTTGACATAGCCAAAAATCCTTTGGAATCAGGCACATATCATCATCGATATGAGACGCGAGAAATGTGCGCGTGACTGAAAACTGTTGTGCTTCGCACCAGTAATAGGAGCGCTTAACGTCATTCTCATAAGTAACGTCGGATTTCTTCTCCAAGCCTTTCCCTACCCCGTCTTTCCAGCGACGCCGTCTTTTTCGACGGCGGTTTTGAAAACAAAGTCATTTCCGGAGTCTCAGGTGAATTTCCGCCTGCCGATCAGCTTCCTCCTCCTCTCCCTGCTGGGCGCCTGCGCCGATACCAGCTGCATCGCCTCGCTTTCGGCCACCGCGGGCCGCGGCGCCGCCTGCGTCGTCTCCCCCGTCGTCGAAACCGCTCCGGTCGAGCGCGCCGTCGGCCGCACCGGCGGCACGACCTACACCGCCATCTCCGCCCCTGCAGCCGTCACGGCCGCCAAAACCGACACCATCCCGGTTCGCCTCGATGCCAGCTTCAGCGCTTCCGACCGCGCCAAGATCGTCAAGGCGCTCGACGAATGGAACCACGTGCTGAACGGCTTCGTGCGCCTCGAAGTGTCGGCCCAAGCCTTCGGCACCGGCACCCAGCCGCCGTTCGGCGTCATCGACCAGCGCACCTGGTTCATCGGCCGCGTCGGCGGCAATGCCAAGAACACCTCGCGCGTCCAGTTCACCCAGGGCATCGCCCAGCAGCAGACGCTGGCCAATGGCGGCGAGCTCATGCTGGTGTTCACCGACCGCATCGGCAAAGCCGATCTCGGCGGCGTCATGCTGCACGAAATCGGCCATGCGCTGGGCCTCGCCCATGAAGAGCACGAGCATCACCTGATGTCGTCGAAATATGCCAGCCGCAAGCAGGTCTGCATCGACCGCAACACCGTGCGCACGCTGGCCACGCAACGCGGCCTGCCGTTCGAGGATCTCAACTGGTGTGGCGATGCCGCCGCGGTGAATACCGCCAACGTCGCGGCGGCGCAGCGCGCCGGCCGCGATGCCAGCCGCATGGTCGCCCAAGCTCGCTAAAGAGCCTTCAAATTCGATAACGACACAAACGGCGGACCGGGCTGCTTTTACGCGGCCCTTTACGTTTCGAACGACACGCAAGCGCCCGCCACGACTTCTCCACGACACATAACGACGTCCAGCGACACGCGCGCCACACGGCGATTTTTCGTGGCGACACATACGACCCAATTTGGCGGGAGCGGCGACACCGCCATGACCCCTGAGCTGCGTAGAAGTTCGTTCGTCAGAAACGAACAACGCCTCCGGGAACTCCGCCATGACCAACCGCTCCTTCCTCTCCCTGATCGCCGCCGCCGCCACCTTCGCCGCGTCGTTCCAGGTCGAGACTGCCCAAGCCGCCGGCACGGGTTCGAACACCGCGGTTGCCTATACCAACGTCGCCTCGGTCAACTCGACGGCCCCGGTCGAGATCATCCCGGTCCGCATCGACACGCAGTTCAACGTCGAGGAGCGTGCCAAGATCCTCGAAGCGCTGCGCCACTGGAACCACGCGCTGAACGGCCAGATCCGCTTCGACGTTTCCGCGACCCCCTATAACGTCAGCGGCCCGGTGGCTTCGGCGCCGACGACCAAGAACGCCTGGATCATCGCCCGCGTGAGCGGCACCGGCGCGATGCCGGCCGGTGTCCTGCAGAACCGCGGGCCCCAGCTCGGCATGACGCTGGCCCAGACCCAGCAGCTGCTCGGCGAAGGCGGCATGGTGCTGGTGTTCGCCGACAAGATCGGCAACCGCGACCTCGGCGGCATCATGCTGCACGAACTCGGCCATGTGCTGGGCCTCGGTCACGACAACGCCGGCCGCCTGATGGCGCCGACCTACAGCGCCAGCGCCCAGCAGTGTATCGACCGCGGCGCCGTGCAGGCCGTCGCCCAGATCAAGGGTCTGGCTTTCGAGAACCTCAACTGGTGCGCCGACACGGCCACCATCGCCGCCGCCGCCCGCAACCAGGGCCAAGTCGCTTCGCGCTAACGCTCTCTCAGCTCTCTCTCGCTCTTTCATTCACCACAGCCCGCACAGGAGAAACCGACATGAACGCCCAGCAGATCAAACTCGTGCAAACCACCTTCGCCCAGGTCGTGCCGATCGCCGCCACCGCCGCCGATCTTTTCTACGGCCGCCTCTTCGAGATGCAGCCCGAGCTGCGCCCGATGTTCCCCGACGATCTCACGGAGCAGAAGAAGAAGCTGATGGGCATGCTGGGCACCGCCGTCGCCGGCCTCGCCCGTCTCGACGTGATTATGCCCGCCGTGCAGTCGCTCGGCCGCCGACATGCCGGCTACGGCGTTGCCGCCGAACACTACGCACCGGTTGGCGCGGCGCTGCTCTGGACGCTGGAAAAAGGTCTGGGCGAGGCTTTCACGCCCGACGTGCGCGCCGCCTGGACGCTGGCCTATACGACCCTGGCCACGGCGATGATCGAGGCCGGCAGGATGACCGACACCGAGATGGCGGCGTAACGAACCGCCCCGGCTCTAACGGCGAGCTCTCTGGGCTGGCTGTAAGGGCCGAAACTAGGGCTCAAGTTTGCCTGTCGGCTGTTCCATTAGCCAAGCCCGCGCGAGCTTGCTGTCGTAAAAAACCTTCGGGGGTCGTTTGAGTGCACCCTGCCGGTTGAACTCCTCGACGAGGTCGACGGCCAGCTCCGACGCTACGACGACGGCGACAGGGCCGACGGGCATGGTCTTGGCGACATCGCGCATCCGCTCACCCATCAGCTTGATGCCGACCGCGCCGTGCGCCAGCGAGGCAAAAGACAGATCGACCAGCTTGCGATAGGGAACGGCGTTCTCAGCCAGCATCGCCTTGAAACATTCCCGGATCTCGTTGAGTTCGACCTCGGGCAAAACATGGAATTCGACGAGTTGGTCGTCGCGCGAGATCGTCCATTTGATCGGCACTCAGTCACCCTCACCTGCCCCGCGTTTGATTAGCAAGAACGGGCGCCGATTGTAAGCTCGCGAAAATGTCAGCGATTGGCCTTACCACTTCGCGTGCGGCCAAGGCTTTGTTTGAATTGATCTTTCATCGCTGTCGGGCGCCGGTATTTCTTCAACAGATCGGCCACGGCCTCGTCCATCAAGGCTTGGAATCGCGTGTGTTTGTCGGCGGCCAGCAACTCGAGCGCGTCGAGACTGGCTCTGTCGAACGCGACCAATTTGCGCATTACCGATTCTTCTCTTTCGCGACCTTCGCAGCCGGCACTGCTCTCAGCCTTGCCGCCTTTGCCGCATTTTCCAACGCATTCTAACGAAGAAGCAGGCAGGTAGTTCCTTGTGCGGGCGTTCGAATCGACGACCTCAGTACGCAAGCGAACATCGCGCAATTGAGCGCATGTTGCGGCGCAACCAGAACAGAGCATTCACGTTCACTCGCAACGATGCATACAAGAACAAGCTTGCTGGCAAGAAGAAGCTTGCTGGCGTTGACCGGTGCGGGGGCGTTGCTCGCGGCGACACCGATTCTCGCACAGGACGGAGCCGCCATCTTCGCCTCCGTGCAGGAAGAAGCGCGCCGGCTGGCATTGGAGCCCTACCGCAAGCCGCCGCCCAGCATCTCACCGGAGGCCCGCACCCTCAACTACCAGCAGTACCGTAGCATCGCCTTCCGGCCCGAAAAGGCGCTGTGGTACGGCGGCAACAGCCTGTTCCGCGTCGAGTTCTTCCCGACGGGACTGATCTACGACACGGCTGTGACCATCAACGTGGTGAAGGACGGGAAGTCCACGCCGGTCACGGCGGCCCCGGATATGTTCAATTCCGGCGACACGCCGCTTGGCGCCATCTCGTTGGCCGGCCTCAGGATCACCTATCCGCTGCATGGCCCGAAGTTCGACGAGATCGCAGCCTTCCTCGGAGCCAGCTATTTCCGCCCCATAGGCCGCGAGCAGGCTTATGGCGCCTCGGCGCGCGGCCTCGCCGTCGATACCGGCCTGCCGCACCCCGAGGAATTTCCCTCCTTCCGCAGTTTCTGGCTGGTGACGCCGGCGGACGGAGCACGAGAACTGACAGTCTGGGCATTGCTCGACAGCCCCGGCGTCACGGGCGCCTATGCCTTCACACTCCGTCCCGGCACGCGCACGGTGATCGAGACCACGGTCACGCTCTACATGCGCAATACCGTCGGGGTCCTCGGCATGGCGCCGCTCACCTCGATGTTTTTCATCGGCAAAAGCGG
This sequence comes from Reyranellales bacterium, assembly GCA_038224985.1. Classification (GTDB taxonomy): domain Bacteria; phylum Pseudomonadota; class Alphaproteobacteria; order Reyranellales; family Reyranellaceae; genus Reyranella. The sequence goes on along the minus strand of JBBRFD010000119.1, from coordinate 9,263 downwards.
CCCGCGCCGCGACGACTTCCGTCCAGAAGTGCACGACTCCGATGGGCTTTACATGATTACCGGGGCGGGCGAGCGCGTCTGGCGGCCGCTCGGCAATCCCGGCGCTTTGGCGATCTCCTCGTTCGTCGACCATAATCCGCGCGGTTTCGGCCTGATGCAGCGCGAGCGCGCGTTCGCACGATATCAGGATCAGGTCGCCCTCTATCACACGCGGCCGAGCCTTTGGGTCGAGCCGATCGGCGACTGGGGCGACGGTGAAGTCCGCTTGATCGAAATCCCGACCGAGTCCGAAGTGCACGACAACATCGTGGCGTTCTGGGCGCCGCGGACGCCGGCCAAGGCGGGCGATAGGCTCGACTTTCGCTATCGCCTCGCAGCGCTCGCCGACGAACCTGCCTTGTCCCCGACCGGCCGCGTCGTCGCCACGCGCACCTCCGCCGTCATCGGCGCCCCGAAACAACGCCGCCTCGTCGTCGAATTCACCGGCGGCGACGTCGAACTTTTACGCGCGGAACAACCTGTCGAAGCCATCGTTACCACCGCCGGCGGCAAACTGCGGAGCACGATGGTCGAAGCAATTCCCGGACAAAAGATGTGGCGTCTTTTCATCCACGTCGAGCCGGACGGCCGCAAGCCGGTGGAGTTGCGCGCCTTTCTCTCGCTACGCGGCGAAGCGATCACGGAAACCTGGACCTATGCGGTGAGACCGTGACGCATACCTCGCACAATACCTCAGGTAACATCGCTTCCTGGAACTTCGATCGCCTCGCCAACCATGCCTGGTGGCGGCGCCTGACGATGTTTTTGCTGGTCGCCGGCACGACGGCTGGTGGCACGGCGCTCATGGCCATCACGCTTGAACCACGCGGTTTCGAACTGACCGAAATCGCCTTCTTGGCGGTCTTTACTTTGGGCTTCGGCTGGATCGCTCTATCGTTCTGGGCCGCCATCATCGGCTTCGTGCTTCAGGTGCTCGGCCTCCACCCCCTGACGCTGCATCGCCATTCCGCGTGGATGGAAGATCCTTTGCCCGATCTTCAGACACGCACTGCCATCGTCATGCCGATCTACAACGAGGAGCCGCAGGCCACTTTCCAGCGCATCGTGCAAACGTATCTCTCCCTCGAAGCCACTGGCCGGCTCGCGTCCTTCGACTTCCACATGCTGAGCGACACGACGGACGACGCCATTGCGCAGCGCGAGGTGCAGGTGTGGATGAAAGTACGCCAGCAACTCGGCGCCGAAAGCCGTCTCTTCTATCGCCGGCGGGCGAAGAACATCGGCCGCAAGGCCGGCAATATCGCCGACTGGCTGGCGGGTCAAGGCGTCGGCTATGACCACATGGTCGTGCTCGATGCCGACAGCACGATGAGTGGCGACACGCTGGTGCGGCTGGCGGCGCTGATGGAAGCCAATCCACGCACCGGCATTATCCAGACGCTGGCGGTCGCCGCGGGCCGTGAAACCCTGTTTGCGCGCGTTCTTCAGTTCTCAAGTCGTCTTTATGGTCCCCTGCTCGCGGCCGGCCACAGCTTCTGGCAGATGGGCGAGGCGAATTACTACGGCCATAACGCCATCATCCGAACGGCTGCCTTCGCCGTGCATTGTGACCTGCCTCTGCTGCCGGGTGCCGCGCCGCTGGGTGGCGAGATCCTCAGTCACGACTTCGTCGAGGCGGCCTTCATCCGCCGTGGCGGATACCATGTCTGGATGCTGCCGGAACTGGGCGGCAGCTTCGAGGAGATGCCATCCAATCTGCTCGACTATGCCGCGCGCGACCGGCGTTGGGTACAGGGCAACCTGCAGCATGGTCGCCTGTTAGGCTCGCCGGGCCTCCACGGCATGAGCCGCCTGCACTTCGCCATGGGCATCCTGGGCTACGTTGCCTCGCCGCTCTGGCTGGCTTCGCTGCTGCTGAGCGGCGCCATCGCCATCGAGCAGGAGGCCGCGGGCCACGTCTATTTCGGTGCGACACGCTCGCTGTTCCCGCTCTGGCCGGAGTACCGCACCGAGGAGGTCCATGCGCTGCTCGCGCTGACCGGCCTGCTGCTGCTCCTGCCCAAGATTCTGGCATTGCTCGTAACCCTCGCCTCGACGGCAAGCGCCCGCAGGTTCGGCGGCCACCTCGCACTTATTTCGAGCGCGACCGCGGAGCTCGCGGTCTCCATGCTGTTGGCGCCGGTGATGATGCTTCTGCACACCAGCTTCATCCTGCGCATTCTGGCCGGCCGCGCCGTCGGTTGGCCACCGCAGCCGCGCGAGGATCGCGGCGTCGCCTGGAGCGCCGCCCTGCAGCGTCATGCGCTGCATGCTCTGGCCGGCGGGCTTGCAGCGACCGCCATGGCAATGTTCGCACCGGCCTATTTGCCGTGGATCGCGCCGGTCGTCGCGGGCCTCGTGCTGTCGGTTCCGTTGGCGGTATTGTCGAGCCAGCGCAGCATCGGCGTCGGCGCGCGCCGCATCGACCTCTTTGTCACGCAGCAGGAAATCGCCGAACCGGCACCCCGCCATGCCGTCGAACAACTCGCCGGTTCGGACTGATCTCAACATCGAAGGGAGAGCGCCATGAGCTTATTGAATGTCCTGACGGGAATGCAGAACGGGCCACGCGGCTTCAGCCGGGGCGGGTTGATGGGCGGCGGCATGTCGCCGATAACCGGCGCGGTTCTGGGTTTGCTGGCTTACAAGGCGATCAAGAGCTTCAGCAACAGCGCACCCGCCGCTGCATCGCCGGCGCCCGGCGCGCAGGCCGGCCCCGGCATGACGCTGCAGGGCAGTGGCGGCCTTGGTGACGCTTTGCGCAACGGCCTCAACAGCATCCTGGGCGGCAGCGCTGCCGGAAGCGCCATGAGCGGCGGCCTCGGCGACCTCCTGCGGCAGTTCCAAGGCGCCGGCAAAGGCGATGTCGCCAATTCCTGGATTTCGAAAGGCGCCAACGTCGGCATCCCGCCACACGATCTCGAACGGGTCCTGACGACCGAGCAGCTTTCCTTTCTTACCGAACGCACGGGCCTGTCGCGCGAGGAATTGCTCGCCAGCCTCAGCGACCAACTGCCCAGGGCGGTCGACCACCTGACCCCGGAAGGTCGCTTGCCGACCGACAAGGAAGTCACGCACCTCATCTGACCAGCAACATCTCACCGGCAACATCCGACCGGCAACATCTGACCGACAACACGCGGGAGCAAAAGTCATGAGCATTCTCTGGATCATCCTGATCGGTTTCGTCGCCGGCATCGTCGCGCGCCTCGTCACCGCCGGCCCCAACAAGCCTTCGGGCTTCATCCTGACCACGGTGCTGGGCGTCGCCGGCGCTTTCGTCGCTACCTATCTCGGCCAGGCGGTCGGCTGGTACCGTGCCGACCAGGGTGCAGGCTTTATCGGCGCGGCGGTTGGCGCTATCCTCGTGCTGTTCATCTGGAACCGCTTCGCGCCTCGACCGCGCGTCTAACGCGACCAAGCTTCCTTCAGCGGGCCATCGGCACCATGCACAGGGTCCTGCGCCGGCGCGGCGACGCGGGCGATGGCGGCCTGCGCGGCGGCGTGATCGATCTCACGCGGCCGCGCATGAGCCCAGGAGCCGCCACCGTCGGGATAGGCCCCCACAACCAGCAGATCGTCGCTCGCCGAGCGGCGGCAATGGCCGGTGCCGGCCGGCACCACAACCACGTCACCCGCAGCGAGATCGAGGACGCGGCCTTGGACGCCGCCGAATGCGACCTGCGCCTGGCCGCGCGCGATGCCAAGCACTTCATGCACGTGCGGATGGAAATGCAGGAAGCCGTAGACGCCGTTGCGCCAGCCCTCGCTCCAGCCGTTCGCCCCGAACAGTTTCTCGAAGACCGCCGCCGGATCGCGCGCGCCGTCCAGCGCCACGGCGCCGCGATAAAGAACGAGCGGCAGGCGCGGATTGTTGGGCGTCTCGCCGTCATCGGCGAAGAGATGGAACTCTGTCTCGGCCATGGACGCCATGATGAAGACCGTTCAGCGAACGCGCCACGCTTGCATGATGCCGTTATGGAGTTGCCCAATGACGCTGGTGAGACCGAAATAGAGCCGGTCGCCTTCCAGCACCGGGCGGACCAGGGAGATGCCGTTCGGCAGGGTGAGACTGCCTACGAATGAGAGATTGTCGCGGTCGAGGATCTGAAGCTTGCCGGCGCCCGTCGACGATGGCTGTGGCTGCGCGCAGAACTGCAAAACGCGATTGTCGCTGGCGGTCGGACCGCCCGAGGTAAGGCTGCCCAGCGCCGGCGACGTCGCCTGAACCACGCCGGTGGCGAGATCGAGCGCCGCCACCCCATTTTCATGCTGCACATAGAGCAGCTCCGGCCCGCAGGCCATGCGGGAGTAGAAATCGACGAGCTGGAGGCTGCCGGAGTATGTCCATCGCAGGGCGCCGGAATAGTCGAAGGCGCGGATCATGCCGTCGAAATCGCCAGTGATGACGAGCAGCGGATTGGTCCCGATCGTCGCCACGACGGGAGAGAAGGAGCAGTCGAATATCTGCGACGAGGACCACAGAAGCGCGCCGGTTCCCGGATCGTAGGCGCGCAGGCCGGTCATGCTGCCGACATAGACCCTGCCGCCCGCCACCGCGATCGACTGATCGCTCAGGATGTTCGGATAGAGCGGTACCGCCGCCTCGGCCGTCCATAGGAGGGCGCCGGTCGTGGCGTCGATGCCGCGCAGCATGCCATCGGGCGTCATGGCATAGATCAGGCCATAGGCGGCGGCGAGGCGCGTGAAGGCCGTCGGCGCATTGGCCTGCAGGAGAAAGTCCCAGAAGATCGAGCCGTCCGAGGCATTGGCACAGATCAGCCTGGCGTTTCTTTGTGCACCGGCAGCGGCGACGAGCTGCACGACATAGACGCGGCCGTTGACGCAGACCACCGTCGAATCGATGCGGCCCATGGTGGTCGTTTCCCACGACCAGCGCTTGGCGCCCGTCGCGGCGTCTAGCACCACCAGCACTTCACCGGTGCCCGAGTTGGTGATCGACGCCAGGATCAAGTTGTCTTCCGACAGCACCGGCTCGTTGTAGTAGACGATATCCGCATCGGGCGAGGCGTACTGCCAGAGCTGCACCGGCGCCATCGCAAGGGCCGTATGGGCATGGGCGTCGTGCGAGAGGCTGCCGCCCGACATCCACCAGTTGCTGCCCGGCCGGGTCGGATCGGAGTCCTTGCCTTGGGCGAAGGCGGAGACCGTGCCACCGTCCTTGTCCTTGTTGAGGTAGTGCAGAATCTTGCGCCAAGCCCGCGGACCGGTCTCGGCCAGACGCTTGCCCTTATGCTCGAACGAGCCCACCACCGTCAGCACCGCGCTACGCTTGCCCGGTCCCGGCACGCTGACGGTAACGGCTTTCTTTCCGGGCTGGTCTGCCGGCAGGTCGCCCACGACGGTAAAGCGGTTCAGCAGCCGCGCCGACTTCAGCGCCTTGCCGCCCACCGTGACCTTGGGAACCGCGGTGCCCGGCAGAGGATCGGCGAGGCGCAGGAAAATACGGTCGCCTTCGCTGGCCTTGGCCGGAAAGAAACGAACGACGTTACGCGACAGCTTCAACACGGTTTTCATTGCGGCCCCGACTGGACATTGCACGGCGCCTGCGAAGCTAACATTCCAGCAATGGCTTGGGAATCATCGGTAGTACAGCCTGTCGGCTTTGAAACCCCGTTTCCGGCCGGGCCGACGCTCAGGCGGCCGCCGGAAGGCTCGTGGAGAAGGAGCCGTTGACGACGGAGACCGTCGTGCCTTGCGGCGTCATCGACATGATGACGCGCCCGTCGAGCTGTTTGGACAGCGCCTCGACGATGCTGGTGCCGAGGCCGGCTTCGGGCGCCTTGTCCGGCGCGCCCGCGGGCTTGCCGACGCCGTTGTCGGCCACCACCAGCTTCCAGCCGGCGTTCGCGGCCTCGTAGGAAACCACGATCTGGCCACCGCGCCGCGCGCCGACGAAGGCGTGCTTCAGCGAATTGATCACCAGCTCGGTGACGATCAGGCCGATGCTGACGGCCTGGTTGGAGCTGGCCGTGCCCTGGTCGACCAAGACCTTCATGGTGATCGGACGCGTGTCGCCGATCATCGAGGCCGCCAGCGCATCGCAGAGCCGGGTCAGGTAGGGACCGACCTCGATATGCTCGAGATGGCGCGAGGCGTTGAGCTGCTGCTGCACTGTCGCCACCGAGAGCACGCGGCGATGGGCGTCCTGTAGATGGCCGCGGATTTCCTCCGAGTCGACCGTCTGGGCCTTGAGCGAGAGGATCGAGGCGATGATCTGCAGGCTGTTGGCGACGCGATGCTGCATCTCGATCAGCAGCGTCTCCTTCTGCGCCAGCAGATCGGCCAGATGGCGCTCGATGGCGCGCCGGTCGGTGACGTCCTCGATGGCCAGCAGGATCAACGCATTGGCGTTGCCCTCCTCATAGAAGACCTTGCGGGCATTGAGCAGCATGCTGCGCTTGCCGATGCCGGTGAAGGTCGGCTCGACCTCATAGGCCTCCATCGAGGTCTGGCGCGGCAGGATGCGCTCCAGCAGCAGCTTCAGCTCGGGGATGTTCCACTGGCCGCCGGCCAGCGCATAGACGGCTTTGCCCTCGACATCGGCCTGCAGGAGATTGAATTTGAGATAAAAAGAGCGGCTTGCAGCGACCACGCGGAGATCGGCATCGAGCACCAGCAGGGGCTCGCGGATGGTGTCGACGATGGCTTGAGCAAGGCCCAGCGGATCGGTAATACCCGCCAGGGGACCGCTGCAGCTTCCGATTTTGTCGCCGTCGTTCATGAAAGTCCGCCTTTGCAGCGTTTTCAAACCGCGGTCCGAAAGAACCTCGGCTTTGCTGCCTGCGTCTTTTCCTAAGTGACCTTCATCCTGCCGTGCAGAAAAAACGTCTACTTCTCACGCCTGCGCCTTTAGCCTGTCTGAGTCCAGAGCAATTGTAAAAATAAGACAAAGCCAATGGGCGACGGCACGGTTACGGCACGGCGACGAAACCAGGACAGCCGATGCCCCAGTTCCGCAAAGGTTGCTCCACTCCATCATTTTACACCCACGAGTGTGGAACGGGCGCGCACCTCCCGCGTTGATACCCATTGGCGGCTTCCGTCGAGCGATGCAGGGCAATCGGTTGTCGCTGCACGCGGTAGCCGGCCCAAACGGAAATGCGTGAATTTTTTCATCGGCATACCCGCATCGGCGCTTAACCGCAGCGTGTCGTTCCGGCTTCGCATCGTCCTGATGGTGGCGGCCTTCGCCGTGATCAGCGCCGCCGTCCTGACGAGCCTGGTGCTGCAGTTGCGGCGTGACGCCGTCCTGGTCGGCGATCATGTGCTGAGCGCCTTCGCACACCTCACCGAGGAACAGACCACCCGCACCTTCCAGAATGTCGAGCAGACGCTGGAAACCGTCGAGGAAAAGGTGGCGGACGCGATGGAAGCAAAAACGGCTACGCCCGAGAACGTGCGCGCCGAACTCCTGCTCGCGCTCGCGTCCCGCCCGTTCCTGCGGTCGATCACGGTAATCGATCGCCGGGGACATGTCCTCTATAGCAGCGAGCAGGGTGCGGAGGGGATCGACCTGTCGGATCGCGCCTATTTCAGCCGTCACCGCGACGAGCCGGGCGCGCCGGTCCAGTTCGGCGGACCGATCCGCTCGCGCAGCTCCGGCGAATGGTTCATTCCGGCCTCGCGGCCGCTCTTCACCGAAGGCGAGTTCGCCGGCGTGATCGTCACTGCCGTCGACCCCCGCTTCTTCGACCGCGTCTGGACGGTCGAGAAATCCCTCACCGGCCAGGCCACGGCGCTGTGGCGCAACGACGGCATGATGATGATGCGCAGTCCCTTCGCCGACAGCGCGATGGGCCGGATGAGCCTCGGCAGGGAACTGCTGGTCGCCGCCCGGGACGGGCGCATGTCGGGCACATTCCAGGCGGTCAGCACGATCGACAACGTGCGCCGGCTCGTCGCCTTCCGCCGCATCGCCGCCTATCCGGACTTCATCCTGACCGTGACGCAGCCGACCGATCGCGTTTTGGCGCCGTGGCGGCACATCGTCTGGCTGGTCCTGTCGGGTTGGGCGATCGCACTGGCGATCGCCATCGGACTGGCGGCCTGGCTGACCCATATCTGGACCGCCCTGCGCGACGCGCAGGCGCGCTATCGCCAATTGTTCGACGCCAGTCCACTGCCGATGTTCGTGATCGGTGCCGACCTGCGTATCGTCAACGTCAACGATACCGCGGTGTTGCAATACGGCTGGTCGCGGCCGGAATTCCTCGCCCTGTCGGCCAACGACCTTTACGTGCCGCAGGACGTGGCCGCCGCGGTGGCGATGCGCAACAAGGCGTTGCCCGGCGAACGCCGCAGTGTGCAGGGGCTGCGGCACCACACCAAGAGCGGCAAGATCATGGACGTCGATATCGAGGTCAGCCCGATCCTGCTGGCCGGCGCGCCCGCCAGCATCACCATGGTGCAGGACGTCACCAAGCGGCTGGCCATCGATGGGCAGCTGCGCCAGTCGCAGAAGATGGAGGCGGTCGGCCAGCTCACCGGCGGCATTGCCCACGACTTCAACAACATCCTGACGATCATCCTGGCCAACACCGATGCGCTGCAGGAGGAGGAAGGGCTCGATCCCGCCATCACCCGCCGTCTCGACCGGATCGGCAAGGCGGTGGGACGCGCGGCCAGCCTGACGCATCAGTTGCTGGCTTTCTCGCGCACGCAGCCGCTCCATCCCCAGCGCTCCGATATCAACGACCTGGTGGCAGCGACCGCCAAGATGCTGCGCCGGTCGCTGGGCGAGCAGATCGAAATCGAATCGGTCCTCGCCGAGGGTCTGTGGCTCGTCAATGTCGATCGCACCCTGCTCGAAACCGCCCTGGTCAATCTCTGCGTCAATGCGCGCGACGCCATGCCGGACGGCGGCAAGCTGCGCATCGAGACGCGCAACGTCACGCTCGATGCCGACTATCTCTACGATCCAACCATAAAGCCCGGCGACTACGCCATGGTGTCCGTCAGCGACACCGGTGTCGGCATGCCGCCGGAACTAATGGCCAAGATCTTCGAGCCCTTCTTCACCACCAAGGATGTCGGCAAGGGCACCGGTCTCGGTCTCAGCATGGTCTACGGCTTCATCAAGCAGTCCGAGGGCCATATCCGGGTCGACAGCGAGCCCGGTCTCGGCGCCGGCAGCGGCCGTGGCAGTGGCACGACCTTCCGCCTCTATCTGCCACGCAACGACAACCTGGCCGGGGAGGTCG
>JBBRFD010000118.1:0-14470 GCA_038224985.1 Reyranellales bacterium | reverse complement strand
TGACGGCTATCTTCACCGGCATGGTGCTGGCGCTGCAGAGCTACACCGGTTTCGCCCGCTTCTCGGCCGAGAGCGCCATTCCCAATGTTGTCGTGGTCTCGCTCACCCGCGAACTCGGCCCGGTGCTGGCGAGCCTGATGGTAGCCGGCCGCGTTGGCGCTGCTATTGCAGCCGAAATCGGCACCATGCGCGTCACCGAACAGATCGACGCGCTGACCACGCTCTCGACCGACCCGTTCAAGTATCTCGTGGCGCCACGCCTGATCGCCGGCGTCGTCACCCTGCCGCTGCTGGTGCTGATCGCCGATATCATCGGTATCTTCGGCGGCTACCTGGTGGGTGTCTACAAGCTCGACTTCAACGACCAGACCTACCTGCGCAACACCGTCGACTTCGTGCAGACCCAGGACGTCGTCTCGGGCCTGGTGAAGGCCGCCGTCTTCGGCTTCCTGATTACCCTGATGGGCTGCTACCATGGCTACACGTCGAAGGGCGGCGCCCAGGGTGTCGGCAAGGCCACGACCAACGCCGTCGTCTCGGCCTCGATCCTGATCCTCACCTTCAACTACTTCATCACCGAAGCCTTCTTCGCGCGCTGATCCCGACCGCCATGGCACTTCCCACAATCTCGCCGCCCAAGATCTCGCTGCGCGGCGTCACCAAGTCCTTCGGGACCAAGAAGGTGCTGCAGGGCATCGACCTCGACGTGGCGGCCGGCGAATCCATGGTGGTGATCGGCGGTTCCGGCAGCGGCAAGTCGGTGCTGCTGAAATGCATCCTCGGCCTCATGCATCCCGATGCCGGCTCGATCAAGATCGACGGCGAGGAGACGGTCGACCTCAACGATCGCGGCCGCACCCGTGTCATGCGAAAATTCGGCATGCTGTTCCAGGGTGGCGCCCTCTTCGATTCCTTCAAGGTCTGGGAGAACGTGGCCTTCGGCCCGATCCAGAGCGACGGCATGGCGCCCGAGGCGGCGCGCGAGATCGCGCTCGCCAAGCTGGGCGCCGTCGGATTGGGGCCGGAGATCGGCGAGCTCAATCCGTCGGAGCTGTCGGGCGGCATGCAGAAGCGTGTGTCGCTGGCTCGCGCCATCGCCCGCGAGCCGGAGATCATCTTCTTCGACGAGCCGACCACCGGCCTCGACCCGATCATGTCGGACGTGATCAACGATCTGATCGTCAAATGCGTCAGCGACCTCGGCGCCACCGCAGTGTCGATCACCCACGACATGGCGAGCGCCCGCAAGATCGGCCATCGCATCGGCATGCTCTACGACGGCAAGCTGATCTGGCAGGGCCCGGTCGCCGAGATCGACCGTTCGGGCAACGCGCATGTGGAGCAGTTCATCCACGGCCGCGCCGACGGCCCGATCCAGATGCAGGTCCGGAAGCTCTAGCCATGGCGCAGGCCGACATCGCCGACATCCGCCGGTGGTTCGCGGAAGACCTGCGTGTCTGCGGCCATCTCGGCGACGAACGCGTGGTCGATGCCTTTGCCACGGTGCCGCGCGAAGCTTTCGTCGGCCCGGGCCCGTGGCGGCTCTATCACCACCGCGATGGCTATTGGACAACGCCTGACGATCGCCCGCAGTGGCTCTATCACAACGTGTTGGTGGCATTGGACGAGCACCGCCACCTGAACATCGGCGAACCTTACCTGTGGTCGCAACATTTCGACCGGATCGGCGTGAAAGCCGGCGACCGCATCCTGCAGATCGGCGCCGGATCGGGCTATTACACCGCCATCCTCGCCGAACTGGCCGGTCCCGGCGGCCGCGTCGACTCTATTGAGATCGATGAGCCGCTCGCCACCATCGCGCAACGCAACCTTACCCCCTGGCCCACGGCTCATGTTCGCCGAGCCGACGCCAGCCACCCGGTCGATGGGCAATGGGACGTCATCGTGGCCTTCGCCGGCGCCACCGCGCCGCATGCCTGGTGGCTTGATGCGCTGGCCGACGGCGGCCGTCTGTTGCTGCCGATCACGGCGGACGGACGCCGCGGCGGTTTCATGCTGCGCCTCGACCGCCGGGGCAAAGACTTCGCCGCACGATCCGCCGGCTGGGTCGGCTTCTATCCTTGCGCCGGCGCACGCACCGAAGATGATAGTGCCGCGATCGAGGAAGCGCTCGCCGATCCGGCTGGCCAGCACGCGGTGCGAAGCCTGCGGCGCGACCACCACGACAAGGACGAATCCTGCTGGCTTCATCGCGACGTCTGGTGCCTCTCAAAGCGCGGGCCGCTCGAGCAGGGGCCGCACTGATGGCCAAGCCGGTAAAGCAGTTCATCTGCCAGAATTGCGGCAACGTCTCCAACAAGTGGGCCGGCAAGTGCGAGGCCTGCGGACAGTGGAACACCATCGTCGAGGAGGCCGCGCCCGCGCCCGGCCCGGCCGGTAGGGGCCTCGTCCGCGCCGGCAAGGGTCGTCGCATCGAGTTTGCCGCCCTCACCGGCACCTCGCCGCAGCCGCCGCGCTACAAGAGCGGCATCCAGGAATTCGACCGCGCCTGTGGCGGCGGTCTGGTCGTGGGCTCGGCGTTACTGATCGGCGGCGATCCGGGCATCGGCAAATCGACCCTGCTGCTACAGGTCACGGCGGCACTCGCCCGCAAGGGTGTAGCGGTGGCCTATATCTCCGGCGAGGAAGCGCTCGACCAGGTGCGCCTGCGCGCCGAGCGGCTGGGCCTCACCGACGCCAAGGTCCAGCTCGCCACCGCCACCTCGGTGCGCGATATCATTGCCACGCTCGAAGCGCCCGATGCGCCGCGCGTGGCGGTAATCGATTCGATCCAGACCATGTGGCTCGACACCATCGACAGCACGCCCGGCACGGTCACGCAGGTACGCGGCTCGGCGCAGGCGTTGGTCGATCTCGCCAAGCGCCGCGGCATCGCCGTGCTGCTGGTGGGCCACGTCACCAAGGACGGCGCCATCGCCGGTCCGCGCGTTCTCGAGCACATGGTCGATACGGTGCTGTATTTCGAGGGCGAACGCGGCCATCAGTTCCGCATCCTTCGTGCGGTGAAGAACCGCTTCGGCCCGACCGACGAGATAGGCGTCTTCGAGATGTCGGACCGCGGCCTCTCCGATGTCAGCAATCCCTCTGCCCTCTTCTTGGCTGAACGGCGCGGCCAGGTCTCCGGTGCCTGCGTCTTCGCCGGCATCGAAGGCACGCGGCCGGTGCTGGTCGAGATCCAGGCCTTGGTGGCGCCGACCTCCTTCGCCACGCCGCGCCATGCCGTCGTCGGCTGGGATTCGCAGCGACTGGCCATGGTGTTGGCGGTGCTCGAGGCACGCTGCGGCGTCGCCACCGGCGCCAACGACGTCTATCTCAATGTCGCAGGCGGCCTGCGCATCAGCGAGCCGGCAGCCGACCTCGCGGTGGCGGCGGCGGTGATCTCCTCGCTGGCCGACCAAGCCGTGCCACCCAACATGGCGGTGTTCGGCGAGATTGGCCTCGGTGGCGAAGTTCGTCCCGTCAGTCAGCGCGACGCCCGACTGCGCGAGGCTGCCAAGCTCGGCTTCAAGACTGCCCTGCTGCCCAAGGCCAGCGGTGGGGCCAGTGCCGGCGCCAGCCCCTCGCCGCGTGGCCCCGATGGCATCGCCATTGACGAAATCGAGCATCTATCGGACCTTGTGGCGCGTTTCCAGGCGGCGGACCGGCCTCTCAAGCGCCCGCGCCGCGAGGGAAAATCAGGTCCTCGGCAGGACGAAGATGAGTAGCCCGCGCGCGTGTATTTCGGAGTAAAAAAGGGTCGATGGATCAGCTTGGCATAACGGTTTTCGACGTGGCGGTGATCGCCGTGGCGCTGTTCGGCGCCGCTCTCGGCCTGTCGAGCGGCTTTGCCCATGCCGTGCTGTTCATCTTCTCCTGGGTCGCCGCCGGCTGGGTCGCCTGGAAATTCGCCCATATCATCCAGCCCGAGGTCCAGCAGCTCGTCGGCAGTGCCGAACTGGCCTATTTCGCCTCCATGCTGGCCGTCTTCGTGGGCGCCCTGGTCGTGCTGGTCATGCTGACCAACGCACTCTCACGCTCGATCAGGCTCAGCCCGCTGCGCAAGCCGGACCGCATCCTGGGCGCCGGCTTCGGCGTGCTCTGCACCTGGGCTGTCCTCGGCATGGCCTTCCTGTTTTACAGCTATCTCGGTCCACGCCAGTTGCCGCCGGCGGTCGAGGGCAGCGCCACCTTTCCCCCCATCCGCGACATGGCGACCTTCATCGAGCCCTATCTGCCACCGGGACTCCGCACTCGCCTGCAGCGTCCGGGGCAGGAAAACGGCACGATTCCGATGCCGCCGTCGCCGGCCTCCCCCAACACCGTGCCGGGCGCCAAACCGCCGCAGTGAGTTATCCTTGATGACGGGGCGGGGAGCCCCGGATATAACCCCGCCGTGCCGACGCCTTACCCCGTACGTCAGGACAACGACCTCGATAAGTTTCACGAGGAATGTGCGTTGTTTGGCATCTATGGAACGGCCGATGCCGCCGCCCATACTGCCCTTGGCCTGCACGCCCTGCAGCATCGCGGCCAGGAAGCCTCCGGCATCGTGACCTACGACGGCCGCCACTTCCACGATCACCGTTCCCCGGGCCTCGTCGGCGACATCTTTGGCGAACAACCGGTCATGGCCCGCCTCAAGGGCTATTCGGCCGTCGGCCATAACCGCTACTCCACCACCGGCGGCGCCTCGGACCGCAACATCCAGCCGATCTTCGCCGATTTCGATTTCGGCGGCCTGGCGCTTGCCCATAACGGCAACCTGACCAACGCCTATTTGCTGCGCAAGGAACTGGTGCGCATGGGCTGCCTGTTCCAGTCGACCGCCGATACCGAAGTCATCAACCACCTGATCGCCCGCTCGAACTATTCGACGGTGCAGGACCGCCTGATCGACGCGCTCGGCCGCGTGAAGGGCGCCTATTCGCTGCTGCTGCTGACCGACCAGGCGCTGATCGGCGTGCGCGATCCGCTGGGCGTGCGGCCGCTGGTCATGGGCAAGCTGGAAGACTCCTGGATTTTGACCTCGGAGACCTGCGCCCTCGATATCATCGGTGCCCGCTTCATCCGCGACATCGACCCTGGCGAGATCGTCATCATCGACGGCAACGGCCCGCGTTCGATCAAACCCTTCACCAAGCAGCCGCGCCGCTTCTGCGTCTTCGAGCACATCTACTTCGCCCGCCCCGATTCGCGCCTCGAAGGCGTCGGCGTCTATGAGGCGCGCAAGCGCATCGGCATGGAACTGGCCAAGGAAAGCCCGGTCGAGGCCGATGTCGTGGTCCCGGTGCCCGACTCCGGCGTGCCGGCGGCGATCGGCTATTCGCAAGGCTCGGGCCTGCCGTTCGAACTCGGCATCATCCGCAACCACTATGTCGGCCGCACCTTCATCGAGCCGTCCGACCATATCCGCCATCTCGGCGTGCGCCTGAAGCACAACGCCAATCGCGCGCTCATCGAAGGCAAGCGCGTCATCCTGGTCGACGATTCGATCGTGCGGGGCACGACCTCGTCGAAGATCGTCGAGATGGTGCGCCAGGCCGGTGCCCGCGAAGTGCATATGCGCATCGCCGCCCCGCCGACCACCGACCCGTGCTTCTACGGCATCGACACGCCCGAGCGCGACAAGCTGCTGGCCTCGCGCTACGACGTCGCCGGCATGGCCAAGTTCATCGGCGTCGATTCACTGGCTTTCGTCTCGATCGATGGCCTCTATCGCGCCATGGGCCTGCCCGGCGGCCGCGATCCGGCACAGCCTGCCTTCTGCGACGCTTGCTTCACCGGCGACTACCCGATTCCGCTCGACGACCAGTTCGGCATCGAGGAGCGCCAGCTTTCCTTCCTCGCCGAAACCGCCTGAGCCCCATGAGACTTGCTGGCCGCATCGCGCTGATCACCGGCGCATCCCGCGGGCTGGGCGCGGCCGCCGCCGTCGCCTATGCCAGGGAGGGCGCGCATTGCGTGCTGGTCGCGCGCACCGTGGGCGGCCTCGAAGCCGTCGACGACAAAATCAAGGCCGTCGGCGGCTCGGCCACGCTGGTGCCGCTCGACATCACCGACGGCCCCGGCATCGACCGCCTGGGCGCGGCGCTCTACGAGAAATTCGGCAAACTGGACGTGCTGCTGGCCAATGCCGCCGTGCTGGGCGTGCTGGCGCCGATGGGCCATATCGAGCCCAAGACCTTCGACGAGGTTATGGCGGTCAATGTGACGGCCAACTGGCGCCTGCTGCGCTCGATGGACCCGCTGCTGCGCGCCTCGGATGCCGGTCGCGGCATCTTCATCACTTCCGGCGTGTCGCGCCGCGTCATCCCTTTCTGGGGTGCCTATGCCATGAGCAAGGCCGCGCTCGACATGATGGTCGGCATCTATGCCGCCGAAGTCGCCGACACCAATATCCGCGTCAATCTCTACAATCCCGGCGCCACCCGCACCGGCATGCGTGCCTCGGCCTTTCCCGGCGAAGACCCGAACACCCTGGTCACGCCGGAATCGCACGGCGAAGGCCTGATCCAGCTCGCCATGCCCTCGTGCGAATTGCACGGCCAGTGGGTCGCCGGCGACCTGACGATGCAGCAGCCGACCGGCACCAAGCACTAATCCAGCAAGTCACGGCAGCCGAGATCGTCGACGGCCATGTGGATGCGCTCGAGATTGTTCCACCAGATGACCGGGGGCATGCCGACGGCCAGGTGCCAGACCGGCGTCATGATCTGCCAGAGCACCGACAGGCGGTAGTCCTCCTGCAGCGCACGGCGGTCGTAGCCCTGCACGCCACCCTTCAGCAGTTCGTCGTGGAAGCAATCCAGCAGGCGCCCTTCCATTGTCCGCCGCTGGTCGGGATACCAGTGCAGCGCCATCATATAGGCGAGGTCGTCGGTGCCGATGTCGGGCCGCCAGGCATCCCAGTCGAACAGCCGGCTGTCTGTCGTGCCACCGCCCTTCGGGAGGAAACAGTTCCAGACATGCGAGTCGCCCTGGATGATCGTCATGTGGCGATGGGCGTGATAGCGCGCGATGAGGCGCGGCGCCTGATCGAGCAAAAGGGCGTAGAGCGCGCGGCGTTCGGACGAGAGGCGGTCGCCCAGGACCTGCCCGAATTGCGCAAATTGCCCCGCCAGTCTTTGCCAGTCCTGCTCGGCGGCGGCGGCGTCCCGCCATTGGCCCACGGTCGTGCCGAGACGGGGATCGTCCCACCACGCTGCCTGGAAACGTGCCCGCGTGCGGATGATGGCTTCGCTCTGCTCGAAGCTCGGCGGCACCGGCCAGGCCGTCGCCACGACATGCGAGTCGGTGAGGTCTTCGAGCAACAGATGCCAGGCGCCGTTGCCGGCATCCCATTGGGCATCGAAGCAGCACGGCGTGAGGCCGGACGGCATGGCCGCGGCCACCTGCGTGTAGAACTCGACTTCGGTCTTGCCGCCCCACCACGGGCCGCCAGGCCGATCGGCCAAGCCTGCCTTCAGGATGAGTGACGCGGGCGCGCCGCCGGCATCGCCTTCGTAGCTCGGACGCAGCCGGAAGATATGCGAGAGAATGGTGGGGAACGACTTCTCGACCGCTACGGAAGTGACCCGGCCGCTGCCCAGGACACCGGATCGGCGCAGCGCCTCGGTGAGCGCCGCGGCATCGCCAATCTTCGGCAGGAGGACGTCGCCATGCCGGAGGGCTCCCTCGCTAGTAGCGCTTCTTCTTGGCCCTGACCGCGTAGGGATTGTTGGGCTTGCGCATCATGATGCGGATGGGCACGCCGGGCATCTCGAAGTCCTCGCGCATGCGGTTGAGCAGGAAGCGCATGTAGTCCTTGCCCAGCTCGTCGGGTTGGCTGACCGACAGCATGAAGGTCGGCGGCCGCGTCTTGGTCTGGGTCATGAAGCGCAGGCGGATGCGCTTGCCGTTGGCCAGCGGCGGCGGATGCAGCGTCTCCATCTCACGCAGCCAGCGATTGACCAGCGGTGTGCGGATACGCTTGTTCCAGATGGCGTAGGTGGCGTTGACCGCCGGCATCAGCTTTTCGAGGCCGCGTCCCGTCAGCGCCGAGATGCCGACGATGGGCACGCCCTTGACCTGCGAGAACGACATCTCGAGCCGGTCCTTCAGCTTGCGCCAGGCCTTGGTGGCGTCGGCGCGGTCGTTGGCGAGAAGATCGGTCTTGTTGGCGGCGATGACGAGGGCACGGCCCTCCTCGATCACCCAGCTGGCAACATTGAGGTCCTGCTTCTCGGCCATGTCGATGGCGTCGAGCACGACGATAACGACATCGGCCAGGCGAATGGCGTCGAGCGTGTCGGCGACGGAGGCGGCCTCCAGTTTCTGCTCGATGCGGCTGCGGCGGCGCATGCCGGCGGTGTCGACGAGACGGATCTTGCGGCCCTTGTATTCCCACTCGACGCGGATGGCGTCGCGGGTGATGCCGGCCTCGGGGCCCGTCAGCACGCGCTCCTTGCCGACCAGGCGGTTGAGCAGCGTCGACTTGCCGACATTGGGGCGGCCAACGATGGCCAGTAGCAGCGGCCGGCGAAGGGCTGCCGCCGCGGCGGCCTCGGCCTTGTTCTCGGTTTCGTCGGTGATCTTCTCCTCGACGATCTCTTCATCCGGCTCGACCGCCGGAATGAGGCGCGCCATCGCCTCGTGCAGGTCGGAGAGGCCTTCGGCATGCTCGGCGGAGACAGGGATCGGCTCGCCGAAGCCCAGCGCATGCGCTTCCGCCAGGCCGTTCTGGCCGGCGCGGCCCTCGCACTTGTTGGCGACGACGATCACCTTTTCGTGGCGCTTGCGCAGCCAGTTGGCGAAGAGCTCGTCGAGCGGCAGGACGCCGGCGCGCGAGTCGATCATGAAGAGCACGGCATCCACGCTATCGACGGCGCGCTCGGTGAAGCGGCGCATGCGCGCCTCCAGCACCTCGCCGCCGGTGTCTTCCCAGCCGGCGGTGTCGAGCAGCGTGAAGTTGAGGTCGCCCAGGCGTCCCTCGCCCTCGCGCACGTCGCGGGTCACGCCGGGCGTATCGTCGACGATGGCGCGGCGGCGGCCGACCAGGCGATTGTAGAGCGTGGACTTTCCGACGTTGGGTCGGCCGACGATCGCTACCCGGGGGAGTCGCGGTGCGTCCTCACCGGAATCAGCGGAGGGCAATGAGTCGGCCGTTGTCGGTCAGGACGTAGATGGTGTTGTTGGCAACCACCGGCCCGAGCCGGATTGGATCGCGCACTTCCATGCGTCCCATGATCTCGCCGGTGTACGGCGAGAGGGCAAGCAGATCGCCGGTCGAGCCGCCGATCAGCAGGCGGTCGCCCGCCAGTACCGGACCGGCCCACAGCACAGGGCGGCTACGCTTCTCGTCCTCGTATTGCGTGAGCGGCGTCACCCACTTCACCTTGCCGTCGGCGCGGTTGACGGCGGCGACATCGGCGCTGGCGGTGACGACGAAGAGGAAGCGGCCGGCGACCCAGGGCGTCTGGTTGCCGCCGAAGCCGCGCTCCCACAGGCGCTGGCCGGTGCGGATGTCGATGGCCGCCATCTGGCCGGCCGAGCCGATGGCGAAGACGGTGCCACGATCGATCACCGGGCGGCCGCGGATATCGGCGAGGTTGCCGAAAGCGCGCGCCTCGCGGCGCTGGCCGATCAGCGATTCGTTCCAGGCCTGGCGGCCGTTATCGAGGCGCAGCGACACCAGCTCGCCCGACGTGAAGGGCGCCACGACAAATTCGCCCGAGGCGGCCGGGCTGGAAGCGCTGACATAGCCCGCGACTTCCGACAGCGCCGAATAACTCCACAGGTCGGAGCCATCGACGGCGGCCATGGCATGCAGCTTGTTGTCGATCGAGACGGCGAAGACGCGGTCGGCGAAGACGGCCGGCGCGCCACGCACCGGCGCGCTCACGCTCGAGCGCCAGATTTCCTTGCCGTCGGTGGCATCGAGCGCGATCACATTGGCGAAGCCCGTGGTGACGAACAGCCGGCCGCCATAGAAGGCCAGACCGCCGCCGAATTCATCCGAGTCGCGCGCCTTTTCCGGCGACAACGTCACGCGCCAAACCTGCTTGCCGGTCTCGGCCTCGAAGGCGGTGACGGTGCTCTCGGCATCCTTGGCGAAGACCATGCCGTTGGCCACGACCGGCGGCGTCGTCAGGATACGCGACGAGGACGAACCGTTGCCGACCGAGGCGGTCCAGATGATCTGCGGCGAGGCACCGATCGACAGATGGTGCATGGCGTTGTTGGCGAAGCCGCCGGACTGCGGCCAGGAATCGTTGACCGCCGGAGCCGGCAGCACGATCTGCAGGCCGGCCGTCTCACGGTCGGGCTCGAGTTCGCCACGGTTCTGGAACACCGCCGTGCGCTCGCCGGGCAGCGGATCCTTCTTCTTGTCGAAGAAGTCGCAGCCGTTGAGGAGCAGCGCGGCCAGGCAGGCTACGGCAACAGGGTAACGCATCGACTTATTTGGCCCCTTCGGCAGGCAGCGGTCCGCCGTTCAGATTGAGCATCGCCGTGGCGCGCTGGAGCGCACCCTGCGGCACGCCGGGATCCCTGGCGATCTCGCCCCATAGCTCGCGGGCGCGCTTCATGTCGCCCTTGCGGGCGAGATTCAGCGCCTGAAGCTCGCGCACGCTTATGCGATAGGGCCGGCCATCGGCGGCCAGCGGCTCGAGCTTGGCGATCATCTCGTCGGCCTTGCCGGAATCGACGGTCTTGAAGGCGGCCATGACGGCGGCGAGGTCGGACAACTCGGTCGCAACGAGGCCGCTGCCGGCGGCGGTGGAAAGGGCGGTCGCCTGCTCCTCCGGCGTGTCGCGCAATTCGGCGGCCAGCAGCCGGGCGAGCGACCGGTAAGGTTCGATCGCCTCGGTCGCCTGCTTTTCGAATTCGGCGCGGGCGGCGGCGTTGTCGTGGCCGACCTTGGCCAGCGTGGCCGAATAGATGGCGCCGGCGGCGGCGCGGCGCGAATCGTCGTAGCGCTTCCAGCCCACGGTGCTGGCGGCGGCGACAACGACGATGACGGCGGCGCCGACGATCCAGGTCCCCCAACGGGTCCAGAAGGCCTTGAGATCGTCCTGGCGGACGGCGTCGTCGACTTCCTGCAGGGCGGCCGAATCTGACACGAGCTAAGCTCCGGATTTATCGCGAAATATCAACGGTTTCGAAGGCGGTTTCTAGCGGTCCCCTCCGGTTTTGGCAAACCACCGAAGCGCCGCTTTACCCCTATGGGAGCTTCTGCAACAATTCAGGCAACGGCATGACAAATCTGGTTCGCCTCGCCGACCGACAAGCCAAGAAGCGCGCAGGTCGAAAGATCGTTACCTTCGACCGGCGCGAACTCGGCCAGTTGCTGGCGCTCTACAGCGCGCGGGTGGCAACCGGCGAATGGCGCGACTACGCCATCGACTTCCGACCGGGCATGGCGATCTTCTCGATCTTCCGGCACGCCGCCGAATCGCCGCTCTACGCCATCGTCAAGATCCCCGGCGGCTCCGGTGGTGTCTATCAGGTCTACAATGGGCCGCGGAAACTGGCACACGGAGATGCGCTCGAAGACGTTCTCGGTGTCTTCGACCGCAAGCTCCGTCTTCTCTCGGGCGGTTAGGGCCTTACTTGCCGGAGAAAGAGGCGATTCCGCCGTCCTTGGTCGTGGCCGCGCCGACGCCGGCACCCAGCGCGCCGCCCAGAAGGGCCGAGCCCACCAACGGGAAGCCGGCGACCAGACCAATCGCCACGCCCGTGCCGACGCCAATCGCGCCGCCCGTGGTGGCGCGCTGGCCCCAGGTATCGCCGCAGGCCGAAAGCGACAAAGCGAGCGGCACAATGACCGCCAAGTGCTTGATATTCATGACTGAACCTCGAGAGGGGAAAACGTTTCTTCTGGGGGTCTGAATGCACCCGAGACGGCACTTTCCCGAAGTTTGTGCAGTTCGTCAACTAAATCTTATAACCTATTGATACATAATGAAAATTGAAATCCAGATCAGCGAGATTTCTGCTGTCTCGGGGCTTTGGCTTCCTGCCAAGGTGCCGCGCGCCTGCCTGGTGCTGGCTCATGGCGCCGGCGCCGGGATGACGCATGGCTCGATGGTTGCCATCGCCGAGGGGCTGGCCGAGCGCGGCATCTCCACCCTGCGCTACCAGTTCCCCTATATGGAGCGCGGCTCGAAGCGACCCGACAGCCCGGCCGTGGCCCATGGCGCCGTCCGCGCCGCCGTGGCAATGGCCGCGAGCAAGGCACCTCGCCTACCCCTCTTCGCCGGCGGCAAGTCCTTCGGCGGGCGCATGACCTCCCAGGCGCAAGCACTGGATGCGCTGCCGCGGGTGGCAGGCCTGGTCTTCTTCGGTTTCCCCCTGCACCCCGCCGGCAAGCCAGAGAAGGCCACCGACCGCGCCGCTCACCTTGCCGAAGTGAAGCTGCCGATGCTCTTCCTGCAGGGTACGCGCGACGCGCTGGCCGAGATGAAGCTGCTGCGGCCCACAGTGAAAAAGCTCGGCAGGCGCGCCGTGCTGGCGCTGGCACCGGATGCCGACCACTCCTTCCACGTGCCGGCCCGCTCGGGCCGTGGCGACACAGAGGTTCTGGACGCCCTGCTCGATGCGGCAGCGGCGTGGATGATCAGCCAAACACCTTCGCGTAGACCTCGGACTTGAAGCCCACCGTCAGCTTGCCGGCATGATCGAGCACGGGCCGCTTGATCATCGACGGTTGGGCCACCATCAGCGCGATCGCCTTCTTCTCGGTGAGGCCGTCCTTGTCGGCCTCGGGCAGCTTGCGGAAGGTCGTGCCGGCGCGGTTAAGCAGCACCTCCCAGCCCACCGCCTTGGTCCAGGCCTGCAATTGCGCCGCCGTGACGCCCGCCGCCTTGTAGTCGTGG
This sequence comes from Reyranellales bacterium, assembly GCA_038224985.1. Lineage (GTDB taxonomy): Bacteria > Pseudomonadota > Alphaproteobacteria > Reyranellales > Reyranellaceae > Reyranella. The sequence goes on along the minus strand of JBBRFD010000118.1, from coordinate 1,616 downwards.
AAGGCATAGGCCACGCCCTGCTGGTCGAGCCAGGCGCGGGCCTTCTTCATCGTGTCGCAATTCTTGATGCCGTGGATCGTCGTGGTCATGAATTGACATTAGGGCGTCATGCCGCCAGCGACCACCGCCCCAGTTCGACGTACTTTCCCTGGCCGACTAGGCTGTTGACGAGGATGAACTCGCGTACCGTCCAGTCGAAGGCCCTCACCATTTGCTCCTCGACGATACCGTCACCGCGCAGCAGCGTGATATGTGGCGTAAAATTCGCGTTCACGAAAGCCTTGAGACCAACCGCCGCCATCGCATCGCCAATGGCGGCCTGCAGGGCGACGAGAGCGTCGCCGCCCCGCAACACCAGCGGACGATCGCCCTTGCGGCCCTTGAACGTCGCCACCCGGTCGAAGGTCACTTCGAAAGGCGCCATCGCAACCGAAGCCGCGGCCTCGATTGCCTTACCGACAAGCCGCGGCGGCAAGTCGGCATAATCCCCGAGATGATGAAAGCTGCTGTGCAGCCGCCCCGCCGTAAAAGGCCGCCCCGGCAAATCGTAGCCACGCTTCAACTGGCGCGTGAGGTAAGCCATCCCGCGTGCCGTCGTCCGCTCGGGCTGATGCAGGATCAGCAACCGGCTAACCATGCGCCAATTCCTTCACCCGTTTCAGGTCTTCGATAAAGGCGTCATAGGCCTCCTGCCGGGCACGCTCGTCGGGCAGACGCAACAGATAGGACGGGTGCACGGTGACATAGCCGGAGAAATCGTCGAAGCGCATCGGGCCGCGCGCCTTGGTTACCGACAGGGGCTTGCCGCTGAGCGCGAGCGCCGCCGTGCCGCCCAGCGCCACCACCAGCTTGGGTCGCACAAAGGACAACTCCTTCATCAGCCACCAGCGATAGCGTTTCACCTCACCGGTATTAGGCCGCTTGTGCAGACGTTTCTTGCCACGCAGCAGTTCGTATTTGAAATGCTTCACGGCATTGGTGAGGTAGGATTTTGATCGGTCGATTCCGGCCTTCTCGAGCGCGCCGTCGAGCAATTGCCCCGCCGGGCCGATAAACGGATGGCCGCCGCGTTCCTCCTCGTCGCCCGGTTGCTCGCCGACAAAGGCGATGCCGGGGTTGAGCGCGCCCTCGCCGAAGACGGCACGATCGGCGCCGGGTGTCAGCGGCTCCGATGCGGCGATCAGGGCGTTGAGTTCTTCGAGAGTTTGCGGCTCCTGCTGTGCCATGGCGGCGACGGCTTTGTCGGGATTGCGATGGATCGCCGGTGCGGCGGCACGCGCGATCATCTCCCGCACCCGCGCCGGTGCGCCGCGCACGAGCGGGGGAATCGAAGCGGCCTCGGGCAGGTTTTTCCAGTACTTCTTCGCCATGTGCTGGCGCATGGCCTGCGTGTTCAGCCGCGCCGGATTGAAGATGTTCTCGTAATACGTCTTCCAGGCGCCTTCGAAGGCATCGCTGTCCGGCGCATCGCTCTTGCGCGCGGCCGGCCCCACCAGCAGCCGCGCGCGGTCCCAATGCAGGGAGCCCACAGGCGTGAGGATCGACCACACCATGCTGCGAAAGCGCTCGACGAAGAAATCCGCCGTCGCCTCGACGATGTAATATTGCGGCTCGAA
>JBBRFD010000117.1:0-14486 GCA_038224985.1 Reyranellales bacterium | reverse complement strand
TGCCGACCCGCATCACGAAGTAGGGCGTGATTGGCGGCAGGGTCGTGTCCGTGCGGTGATGGCACGATGGTTCGAGACAGGAGATCGCGACCGCATGCGTGCAATGAAGATGCACGATCGCGCCGTCCTTCGGCCGCACGTCATAGACCGAGCGATGCAGCAGCGCTTCCTTGGTCGGCGGATCGCCAGCGACATGCTTGCCGCCCAGATCGAGCTTGGAGAGCCGGCCCGGTTCGAGCTCGCCCAGCGAAGAATTGGTCGGCGTCATCAGCCAGCCGTCGGCCACGCGCACGCTGATGTTGCCCGACGTGCCGGGGCAGAGGCCGCGGGCGGCGAGCTTGGCGCCCAGCGCGCAGATGGCGTCGCGCGCCTTGGTTTCCTGGGTACTCATAGCTGGTGGAACGCCTTGGTAAAGAAGTCTGGAGCACCGAAGTTGCCGGACTTCAACGCCAGCAACAGCGGCTTTGCGGAGACGGAGGCCGTCCATGGTACACCGGGATCGATCTCGGGCCCGATGCGCAGCGCGGTCACGTCGAGCGCGCTCACGACGGCACCCGAGGTCTCGCCGCCAGCGACGACCATGCGTCCGACGCCCGCAGCCACAAGGCCGCGTGCGAGGGTCGCCATGGTGTGTTCGATGGCCTGGCTCGATTTCTCGATGCCGTATTTGGTCTGCAGCGCCTTCACCGCTTCGGGCTTGTCGCTGGCCGAAACCAGGATCGGGCCGTCGCCCAGATTGCCTTTGGCCCAGGCGAGGGCGGCCTCGCCGACCTTCTCGCCTCGGCAGATGGCGTCGGTGTCGAGTGCCAGATGTGCGCCCTTGAAGTTGGCGATCTGGCCGAGCGTCGCGGCGGAGCAGGAACCCGCGAGGACCGCGGCACTGCCGCCAACCTTGGGCAGCGTATCGGCATTGGCCTTGTGCGCCAGCAAGCCGCGCCGGCGATAGGCGGCGGGCAGGCCAAGCGCCACGCCGGAGCCGCCGGTGACCAGCAGGTCATCGCCGACCGCTTCGCCAATGATGCCGAGATCGGTATCGGCCACCGCATCGACCACGACATGGCGCACGCCGTCGCTGGCTTGCGCATCGAGTGCATCGCGCAGGCTCGAAGAGCCCGCCCGGACCTGCTTGTAGGTGACGAGACCGACTTTGTGCTTCGTCTGCTTCGCCAGCACGTTCACGAGGTTCGAGTCGGTCATCGGATTGAGCGGATGGTGCAGCATGTGCGTGTCCGACAGCAGCATGTCGCCGACGAAGAGATGGCCACGGAAGATGGTGCGGCCATTCTCGGGGAAGGCAGGGCAGTAGATCGCCTGATTGGCCTGCAGTGCATCGAGCAGCGCATCGCCGACGGGCCCAATATTGCCCTGGTCGGTTGAATCGAAGGTCGAGCAGTATTTGAAGAAGAAGCGAACGCAGCCGGCGGCCTGCAAGGCCTTCAGCGCGTCGAGCGATTGTGCGATCGCGTCCCTGGCCGGGATCGAGCGACTCTTGAGCGCCACGACGACGGCATCGACATCGTCGGGGATCGCGCCTTTTGGCGGCACGCCGATCGTCTGGATCGTGCGCATGCCACTCTTGACCAGCATGCCCGCGATGTCGGTGGCGCCGGTGAAATCGTCCGCAATAATGCCGAGAACTGCCATACCGTGACGTTAGGCGATCACGGCCGCGGGCATCCAGAACTTTCGCCGCCGCGCCCGCCGTTTATCGACGTTTTCACCATCATAGTGGTGCAACGGCGGTGCAGCATCGAAGGAATCGCGGATATCGAGCGAATTGACGTTGACGATGCCGATGGCGCGGCCGTCGTCCTCCATGACCGCACCGACATAGGCGCCGCATTGGGAACAAAGCAGATAGTCGGTGATGCCGAGCCCGAAGCGGTAGCGGATGACATCGCCGGGGGCGCAGCGGAATTCGACCGCCCCCTTGGGATCGCCCAGCGTGCGTGCGCCGTGGCGGCGGCAGAAGGAGCAACCGCACCGACCGACGCGCAACTCTTCTGGCTTCTTTTCAGAGTCGAAGCGGATAGAGATGGCACCGCAATGACAGGAGCCGGGATAGCTGGTCATATCGCGGGTGCGATCAATGTCGCGCGGAAGTCGTTGACGTTCGTCTTCGTGGGGCCCGTCACCACGCTGTCGCCAATCAGCTGGAAGAAGCTGTGGCCGTCGTTGTCGTCGAGCATCGCCTTGGGGTCCTTGCCCTTGGCTTTCGCACGCGCCAGCGAATCGGGTGTGAAGATCGCGCCGGCGATTTCCTCGGCGCCATCGACACCGTCGGTATCGGCGGAGAGCCCCCAGACCTGCGGCGAGCCATTGGTTTCGATGGTCTGCGCCAGCAGGTATTCGACGTTTCTGCCGCCACGGCCCTTGCCGCGCACGGTTACCGTGGTCTCGCCGCCGGAAAGGATCACGGTCGGCTTCGTCGTGCGTGTCGCGACATCGAGCGCGCGGCGGGCGTGCGAGGCACCGAGTTCGCGGGCTTCGCCCTCGAGATTGTCCCCCAGCATCGACACGACGCAGCCGCGCGAGCGGGCGAGAGCCGCCGCGGCGTCGAGCGAGCGCTTGGGCGTTGCCACCATAATGGTCTCGACGCGGGCGAGACGGGGGTCGGCGGGCTTGGGCGTTTCCTCGACCTTGCCGGCGGCACCGGCTTCCAAATGCGCGCGCACGGCGGCCGGCGGTTCGATCTTGTATTTGGCCAGCACGGCCAGCGCGTCGGCGAAGGTCGTGCGGTCGGCCACGGTCGGGCCCGAGGCGATGACGCCGGGATCGTCGTTGGGCACGTCGGAGATAAGCCACGACAAAACGCGCGCCGGCTGGGCGGCGACGGCGAGGCGGCCGCCCTTGATGGCGGAGAGATGTTTCCGGATGGTGTTCATCTCGCCGATATTGGCGCCGGAACGCAGCAGGGCGCGATTGACCTCCTGCTTGTCGGCCAAGGTCAGGCCGGGTGCTGGATAGGCGAGCAGGGCGGAGCCACCACCCGAGATCAGACAGAGCACGAGATCGTCGGCCGTCAGGCGCTTGACCATTTCCAGCATGCGGCCGGCGGCGGCGCGGCCCTTCTCGTCGGGCACGGGGTGGGCCGCTTCGACGATCTCGATGCGCTTGCAGACCTCGCCATAGCCATAGCGCGTCACGACAAGGCCTTCGAGCGGATGCGGCCACTGGTCTTCCAAGGCCCGCGCCATCGCAGCACTCGCCTTGCCGGCGCCGATGACGATGGTGCGGCCCCGGGGCGGCTTCAGAGCGGCAATATAAGGCGCAAGGCACGTCGCCGGACGCGCGGCGGCCAGCGCCGCGTCGAAAAGGTCGCGCAGCAGGGCGCGGGCATCGGCGTCTTTCATTCCGGCAATCTTCGCACTATAGGGGCGCGATGCAACTGCTCGGTCCACATGATCCGCCGCCGTTTTCTGTCCACAACACCAATGGCAAGGCGCCGCTGTTGCTGCTTTGCGACCACGCCAGCAAGGCTGTGCCCAAGGCGCTGGGCGATCTCGGTATTTCCGCTGCGGAATTGAACCGCCATATCGGTTGGGATCCCGGCGCTCTGGACGCAGCCATCGAGCTCGCGGGCATTCTCGACGCGCCGCTGGTCGCCTCGGGGTTCTCGCGGCTGGTGATCGACTGTAACCGCTGGCCGGGCGGCGAGGGCTCGACGCCCGAGGTGAGCGACGGCACGCGCGTTCCGGCCAACCACAGGCTGACCAAGGAGCAGGTCGACGCCCGCGCGGCGGCCTGCTTCTGGCCCTATCACCGCGAAGTCGACAACCAGCTCGACCGCATGACGGTCGGCGAGCGAAAGATCTGCCTGCTGGTGATGCACAGCTTCACGCCGGTGATGAAGGGTTTCGTGCGGCCTTGGCATCTCGGCGTGCTGTGGAACGACGATCCGCGTCTGCCCGAACCTCTACTGACGGAACTGCGCCGCGACACTTCGGTGGTGACCGGCGACAACGAGCCCTATTCGGCGCGCGATCCCTACGAATACACGCTGGCGGCCCATGCCAAGCCGCGCGACATTCCCTATTGCTCGCTGGAAGTGCGCCAGGACCTGATCCTGACGACCGAGACGGCGCGCGCCTGGGGCCGTCGGCTGGTCGATCCGATCCGGGCCGCCGTTGCGGCCGCTCTGGCTTGACCCCATATTCGGTACCAAGCCCGCGAGGAGATTGCCATGGATGACAAGACCAAGACCGAACTCGAGGCCGCCGCTTTCCGCCGGCTGGTATCGCATCTGCAGGAGCGCACCGACGTCCAGAACATCGACATGATGAATCTGGCCGGTTTCTGCCGCAACTGCCTGTCGCGCTGGTATCGCGAGGAGGCGGGCAAGCAGGGTATCGAAATTCCCGATCCCAAGGCGCGCGAAGTCGTTTACGGCATGCCGTATGACGAATGGAAGGCCAAGCACCAGAAAGAAGCCTCCGGCGACCAGAAAAAGGCCTTCGACAAGGCCGATCACAAGCATTGAGCCTGTGTCCTGGGGCGTCGTCCCCGTTATCCCCGTCATTCATCGCCGGACAGTCATTGAGCCGGTGAGGCCTCCGCTCCTATGGTCCCCGCCAGACAGGGTTGGATCGATTGGGAGTGCAGGACATGCCGGACGGTAGCGCCGTTTCGAAAAAGACCAAGGCGGCCGGGCCGATCTCGGCCGATCGGCTCAAGAGCTTTATCGAACGTGTCGAGAAGCTCGAGGAAGAGCGCCACGCCATCGGCAGCGACATCCGCGACGTCTATAGCGAAGCCAAGGGCGTCGGCTACGACGTCAAGACCATGCGAAAGGTCGTCTCGCTGCGCAAGCTGGACGCCGCCGACCGCGCCGAGCAGGAAGCGTTGCTCGACACCTACAAGCACGCACTGGGCGTGATCTAAAGCATCGTTCCCCCCGGCGCCGGCAGGCGCTACGCTTCGTCCACGGCATAAGGCCCACCAACGGGCCGGCCGTGGAGGAACGCATGCATCGCCGGACATTCGTCGGCTCGACCCTCGCCACGGCACTGGTGGCCCCTGCGGGCGCCCGCGCGCAGACTTTCCCGACCCAGCCGGTTCACATGGTCGTGCCGTTTCCGCCCGGCGGCGGAACCGACGCGCTGGCGCGCGCCATACAGGAACCGATGCAGAAGGCGATGGGCGGCACCATCGTCGTCGACAACAAGGGCGGTGGCGGCGGCAGCATCGCGCACGAGTTCGTGGCCAAGCAGCCGGGCGATGGCCATTGGCTGGTGATCGGCGCCAATAACCTGCCGCTCTACCCCCATATCGTTGCCAAGCTGGGCTTCGACGCCAGGACGGCGTTCGTGCCCATCGGCTTTATCGCCAAGCAGGAATCGGTGCTGGTTGGCAGCCTCGATGCGCCGTGGCCCGATCTCAAGGCCATTGTCGCGGCGGCCAAGGCGGCACCGGGCCTGGTGCAATACGGCACGGCCGGCCTGACGACGCCGATGCATCTGTCGACCGAACAGTTCGCCATGCTCAACGGTTTCAAGCTGACGCATGTGCCGTTCCGCGGCACCGGCCCGCTGGTCACCGACCTGCTGGGCGGCCACATCAAGCTCGGCATGTCGAGCATCACCTCGGTCGCGGCGCACCTGCAGGCGGGCAAGCTCAAGGCCTATGGCATGGCCTCGCCCGAGCGCGCGTCGATCGCGCCGGAGATCCCGACTTTCAAGGAGCTCGGCATGGGCGATGTCGACGGCACCATCGTCTACACGCTGCTGGCCACGGCGGGCTCGCCACCGGCCGCCATTGCCAAGCTGAACCAGGCGCTCAATGCCGCCGTGTCGACGCCCGAGGGCAAGGAAGACCTGAAGAAGCGCGGCTTCGTCGCCATGGGCGGCACGCCGCAACAACTCGCCGACTGGCTCAAGGTGCAGGAGGCGATCTGGGTGCCTGTGCTGGACGCGGCGGGCATCAAGCCGGAATAGTCAGAACCAGATGTGCATAGGCAGGCCGTAGCGGTCGCGGGCGTCGGCGGCGCCGAGGCGGGTGGCTTTGCCCGTCGCTATCAACGTAGCTGTATGGCAGCAGGCAACAGCATCGAGGATGTCGTCGCGAGCGGCGCCGGAAAGCCTGTCAACGGTTGGCATGAAACCGCTTTTGACCAATAGGTCGTAGCGCTCCGTCCGGCCCGGAAGCTTTTTCTTACTGGCGAAGACCGGCACGCCATTGTTCATTCGTGCAAACGCCAGTTCAGGATGCGCTTCAAAAATTCGAGGCTGCAATTCGGGGTTTTGACGCATGAAGCTGTCTACTTCATTCAGCTTCGGGAACAGCGCAAAAGCCTGCTTGGACAGACCGACTTCGTGGGGCGGCGGCATCTTGCGGACCGCATCGTAGGATGTCTGCTCAAGTGCAGGGCGGCAGGGCGCTGAAAAGACAGAAGAAGACTTTTTCCCGAGCAGGCGGCGCGCTTCGCGTTCGCAATCTCGACCACCGCTTGTCTGCACATCCATGAATCCAATGGGCATGTCGATCGCCAAAAAAGAAAGGTCCTCGTAGAGATCGAATATCTCTCCGAGGGCCTTAACTATTCTGATCTCGAGTGCGCCGTGGATTTCCTTATTGCAGACAACCCATCCTTCGGGACATCCATCAGCGCCGACAACTACCACGTCGCCATTCTGGTCTTGAGGTTGGCGTCGAGGGTGTCGAGGAAGTCCTGCGTGTTCTGGTAGGCCTGGTTCAGGCCGATGAGCATCGCGAGATCCTTGGTCATCGTGCCGCTTTCCACCGTCTCGACGCAGACCTTTTCGAGCGTGTCGGCGAACTTCACCACGTCGGGCGTTCCGTCGAACTGGCCGCGATACTTGAGGGCCTGCGTCCAGGCGAAGATCGAGGCGATCGGATTGGTCGAGGTCGGCTTGCCCTTCTGGTGTTCGCGGTAGTGACGCGTCACCGTGCCGTGCGCGGCTTCGGCCTCGACGGTCTTGCCGTCCGGCGTCATCAGCACCGAGGTCATGAGACCGAGCGAGCCGAAGCCCTGGGCCACCGTGTCGGACTGCACGTCGCCGTCGTAGTTCTTGCAGGCCCAGACGAATTCGCCGTGCCACTTCAGCGCCGAGGCAACCATGTCGTCGATCAGGCGATGTTCGGAGCCGATCTTCCTGGCCTTGAACCGGTCGGCGAATTCCTCGTCGAAGACCTTTTGGAACAGGTCCTTGAAGCGGCCATCGTAGTGCTTGAGGATCGTGTTCTTCGTCGACAGGTACACCGGCCAGCCACGGTTGAGACCGAAATTAAATGCACTGCGGGCAAAACCGATGATCGACTCGTCGGTATTGTACATGGCCATGGCCACGCCGCCGCCGGGGAAATCGTAGACGGTGTGCTCGATCTTCTCGCCGTTCTCTCCGTCGAACTTGATGGTGAGCTTGCCCTTGCCCTTCACCACGAAGTCGGTGGCGCGATACTGGTCGCCGAAGGCATGGCGGCCGATGACGATCGGATGCGTCCAGCCGGGCACCAGGCGCGGCACGTTCTTGCAGACGATGGGCTCGCGGAAGATCGTGCCGCCGATGATGTTGCGGATCGTGCCGTTGGGCGACTTCCACATCTCCTTGAGGCCGAATTCCTTCACACGGCCCTCGTCCGGCGTGATGGTCGCGCACTTCACGGCGACGCCGTATTGCTGCGTCGCCTTGGCCGAATCGACGGTCACCTGGTCGTTGGTCTGGTCGCGGTATTCGACACCGAGGTCGTAATACTTGAGGTCGATATCGAGGTACGGAAGGATCAGCTTGTCCTTGATGAACCTCCAGATGATCCGGGTCATCTCGTCGCCGTCCATCTCGACGACCGGATTCCTCACCTTGATTTTCGGCATCGCTGCTTCCTTTGGAACCCCAAAATTCAATGCGCGCGGGGGTTCAGCGAACCGCCCTGGTTGCCCAAGGCGGTCCCACCTGACGCCGCGTCAAAGAGCGGCGAGGGCTGCGTTCAACGTCGCACTCGGCCGCATCCCGGCCGAAGTCTTGGCCTGGTCGGGCAGATAATAACCGCCCGTATCCACCGGCTTGCCTTGTGCTGCGATCAGCTCGGCATTGATCTTGCCCTCGTTGTCCTCCAGCGCCTTCGCCAGCGGCTTGAAGCGGGCCGACAGGCCCGTGCTGTTGTCGCGCCGGGCCAGTGCTTCGGCCCAATACTTCGCCAGGTAGAAATGGCTGCCGCGATTGTCCAGCTCGCCGACCTTGCGGGCCGGCGAACGGTTGTCGTCGAGGATCTTGCCGTTGGCCTCGTCGAGCGTCTCGGCCAGGACCTTCACGTCCTCGTTCCCGGTCGTCTGCGCCAGATGTTCCAGCGACGCGCCGAGGGCGAGGAACTCGCCCAGCGAATCCCAGCGCAGATACCCCTCCTGCTCGAACTGCTCGACATGCTTGGGCGCCGAACCGCCGGCGCCGGTCTCGAACAACCCACCGCCCGCCAGCAAGGGAACGATCGACAGCATCTTGGCCGACGTACCCAGCTCCATGATGGGGAAAAGATCGGTCAGGTAGTCGCGCAACACATTGCCGGTGACCGAGATGGTGTCGAGCCCCTGGCGAATGCGGTCGAGCGAGAACTTGATGGCCTCGAACGGCGCCAGGATGCGGATATCGAGACCCTTCGTGTCCTCTTTCTTGAGGTACGTCTCGACCTTGGCGATCAACTGCGCGTCGTGCGCGCGCTTGGCGTCGAGCCAGAACACCGCCGGAGTGTTGGTCAGGCGCGCGCGGCGCACGCCGAGTTTGACCCAGTCCTGGATCGGCTCGTCCTTGACCTGACACATCCGGAAGACGTCGCCGGCCTCGACCTTCTGCGACAGCAGAACCGTGCCGTCGTCGGCGACCACGCGCACCGTTCCCGCCGTGGCCACCTCGAAGGTCTTGTCGTGCGAGCCGTATTCCTCGGCCTGCTGCGCCATCAACCCGACGTTCGGCACGGAGCCCATCGTCTTCGGGTCGAAGGCGCCATGCGCCTCGCAGTCCTCGATGACGGCCTGGAACAGCGTCGAGTAGCAACGATCGGGGATCGCGGCGAGCACGTCGTGCAGCTTGCCGTCGGCGCCCCACATCTTGCCCGACTCGCGGATCATCGCCGGCATCGAGGCGTCGATGATCACGTCGCTGGGCACATGCAGGTTGGTGATGCCCTTGTCGGAATTGACCATCGCCAGGCCGGGCCGCTTGGCATACTCGGCCTGGATGTCGGCCTTGATCGCGGCCTTCTCGGCCTCCGGCAGCGTCTCGATGCGGGTCAGCATGTCGCCGATACCCTGGTCGGGGTCGACGCCGAGCTTCGTGAGCGTGGCGCCATGCTTGGCGAATACATCGGAGAAGAACACCGACACGCAGTGACCGAACAGGATGGGATCGGAGATCTTCATCATGGTCGTCTTGACGTGCAGCGAGAACAGGATGCCTTCCTTCTTGGCGGCCTCGATCTGCGCGGCAAAGAAGGCGTCGAGCGCCTTGGCGTTCATGACCGAGCAGTCGATGATCTCGGCGGCCTTGAGCGGGATCTTGGGCTTCAGCACCGTGGTCGTGCCGTCGTTGCCCACCAGCTCGATACGGACGTTGGTCGGCGCGGCAACGGTGGTCGCCACTTCCGAACCGTAGAAATCGCCGCCCGACATGGTCGCGACGTGCGTCTTCGAATCCTTGCTCCAGGCGCCCATCTTGTGCGGATGCTTGCGCGCGTACTGCTTCACGGCGCCGGCGGCGCGGCGGTCGGAATTGCCCTCGCGCAGCACCGGATTGACGGCGCTGCCCAGCACTTTGCCGTAGCGGGCGCGGATTTCCTTGTCCGCCGGCGTCGCGTCGCTGTCGGGATAGTTCGGGATGTCGTAGCCCTTGCCCTGCAACTCCTTGATCGCGGCCTTGAGCTGCGGGATCGAGGCGGAGATGTTGGGCAGCTTGATGATGTTGGCTTCCGGCTTCATCGCCAGCTTGCCGAGTTCGGCCAGCTCGTCGTTGATCTTCTGTTCGGGCTTCAGCTTGTCGGGGAAGTTGGCGATGATGCGGCCGGTCAGCGAAATGTCCTTCAGCTTCATCTTCACGCCGGCCGTGGCGACGAACGCCTCGACGATCGGCAACAGGGAAAATGTCGCCAGCCCGGGGGCTTCATCGACTTTCGTCCAGACGATTTCGAGATCTGACATACCTGCACCTCCGTGCGCCGCTTTGGGTTCGGCTGGGTTGATATAAGGCTGATTATGGCCCGTCTTGTTGCACTGCGGCGAGGGAAAGGCAAACTTTGGCACGAGACGTGATTGGCTCGATGATTGCGAGTTACATTCAGGAGACCTTGGCATGACGACTCTTTCCCGGCGCGGCCTTCTGGCGGGCGCTGCAATTGTTGGCCTGCCCGTGCCGTGGGCCCGGGCGTAAGGGTCATATCCCTCGCAGCCTGTCCGCATCGTGGTGCCCTATGCACCCGGCGGGGGCTCCGATTTAACCGGCCGCCTGATCGCGCAAAAACTGCAGGAGACGGCGGGCTTCACCGTGATCGTGGACAATCGAGCCGGTGCCGCGGGCATGCTGGGCACTGAAATCGTCGCCCGCGCGCCGGCTGACGGCTATATGCTGCTCTATGCCGATGTCGCCCACGGCATCAATCCGGCGGTGTACTCCAAGGCTCGATACGATCCGGTGAAGAGCTTCGCGCCGATCACTCTCGTCGGCGCAGCGCCGCAGGTGCTGGTGGCGCATCCTTCCTTTCCGGCCAATTCGTTGAAGGAGCTGCTGGCGATGCCGCGCGAGGAGCGGCAGAAGATTGCTGTCGGAACGCCGGGCCAGGGCAGCGGTCCACACCTGACCTATGAATTGCTGCGAACCATGGTCGGCCTGGAACTTGTCCATGTGCCCTACAAGGGCGGCGGGCCCGCGCTCGCCGACGCGATCAATGGTCAGTTCCCGCTGGTCATGAATGCGATGCCGCCGATCATGCCGCACCTGCAGTCGGGCAAACTGAAGGCGCTGGCGATCGCGACGCCGCAGCGTCATCCGCGTCTGCCCGACGTGCAGACTTACGCCGAAAGCGCGCCCGGCGTCGTCGTCTACAACTGGTATGGATTTTTCGCGCCGACGGGCACACCGCCCGACATCACGAACCGCTTGGCCGAACATATCGCTCGCATTCTTGCCCTGTCGGACGTGAAGGAAAAGTTCGACGCCACTTTTCTCGATGTCATGCCGCAAGGCAGCGTCGAGATGGCACGCTTTCTCGACGGAGAAGTGCGACAGTGGAAGGCGGTGGCGACCCGGACCGGCATCTCGCCGGATTAGCGCTGGCGACCATAGAGCATTCAGCAGGCTTAGACGCTTAGAGGGCTTTTCAACGGCGGGGCGAGGGAAGTCCGTTAGCACGCCTGCCGCCCGACTTTGTCAGCCACCGCCCGCTATGGGACTTGGACCTCGTCATCCGCATCGTAGGGGACATTGCGAAGGAGAAGCTGCAGCGCCCCAGGCGTCCTATTTCAATGAAATTCGCGAGGCCGGCGTTCCGATCAAATCTAACAGATCTTCGCGTGCTACTATCGGGATGCACACAATCTGGGGTTCGCTCTCAAGGGCTCAAAGACTTGCAGTGGGGCTCATGGTACAATCGGGCCGAATTGCGAGCGAACATTGCCAACATTAGCAATTTCGAGCGGGCTAATGATGCCCGACGACTTCCCTGCGATAGCGTGTAATCGCGTATGGGCCAAGGTGGTCCCGATAGCAGCATCTCGCAACGATTTGTACGCCGAGTTCGCAAGCGCTTGGAACGCTGTGTCGTTCCGCTATCTGGGTATGGTCCAGGATGGCGATGCGTTTACGAAGTCGATCATTGCTGACGGCACGAGTCCCCCTGCTGAGAGGCGGTTTCATCAGGAAAAGTGCTTGTTCGATTTCTTTTCCTCGGGCTTCTCTGCAATCGACTCGTTCTTCTATGCAGCGTTCGCCTTAGGAGCGTTGGTCGATCCTGCGGCCTTTCCCTTCGCCAATGATGCCGCTCGACGGAAGGTGAAGGTAAGCGCTACCGTCGAAAGCTTCGGTCGCAGATTTCCCACTGGGCAACCGCTGGCTGCGTTGCAAGCGGCGGCGAGTAGCCCAGAGTATACGCAGTGGCGCAACGTAAGGAACATCCTGACCCATCGCGCTGCGCCAGGCAGGAAGCTATACGTCTCCTTTGACAAGCATGATGAAACGCCAGTCGACCGATGGCAGCCATTTGATATACCGCTTGATCGCGACTTGACGACGAGGCGCCGTGCGCAATTGTCCATTCTATTGTCGGCGCCCATGACGGCGCTCGCAGATTTTGCGGAGGCGCACCTATAGTCAGGGCGAAAGAAGAAATGGCAAAGAGGAACCTGCGTGCAATTCCGACTCATATCCGCAAGAAGCTCCATGCGCTTCCGAAGGACGACGTGGTGGTTGCTTGTGTGAAGCGTCTTCGCATCGAAGAGCTTGCTCGCTACGCTCCGCTAGGCATCAGCTACAGTCCTCCTGACCTCCAACTGCCTTCGCCAACAGTGCCCTCAGCGAGTGTGGGCCGCTATTCCAAGACCAACGTCGAAGGGCTGGAGGTTATTCGCCGAGACCTTCCGAAATACACTAAGACTCGCTTTATGGAAGTGCCGAGCTGGCGGGGGCGTCGCACGCACACCGTCGCAATCAATCAGGATGTCTATCACCGCAATTTCATCCCACCGAAGGAGCTGGAGTTAGCGATCGAGTTGCTTGAACGACCTTCGCCTGACCTATTCAGCATCAAGTTCGAGATCAAGCAAACGCTATCCAAGTCATCGCCGGATTTCGACACGGATCTTTTGTATAATCTCAATCTCTTGCAAGAAAATGTGGGCTCGGTCGATGTCTTCGCGAGTAGCGCGACGTTGGCGGACTACACTCGCACAGTGCAACTCGACTGGGAGATTTTGCCTCCAGGCGACTTGGCAGAAGTGTTGCGACGGGTGCTGGAGAAGAAGCGAGATGCGACCGCAGACGATAGGAGGGCTATGGAAGAGCGGCTGGCGGTATTCGCGAAGTTCAGTCCGACAGCCTATCTCACAGGCACCAGTGGTTTCGTCCGTTACTTTGGCGCGCAGTTCCGCGATGACCTCGTGGTGTTTGAGAATATCAACTATGGCAACGCGCTCTATGTAATGACTGACAATTGGCAAGAACTGAGCAAGCGAAGTCGTATAGATCTATTAAAGGGGCCCAAAGAGGGCTTCGAGCGGATCGAACATCGAAAGGGATGGGATGTCCAATTGCAAGGTGTCCTACAAAAACTCGGTGTTGCTCCTACTAACTTATTCGATCGGAAGAGACCGCGCCGATAGGCATCGGGCGGACACTCGCTAGCGGCTCGGTCAACGATCGGCTCCGACACCCGCCGAGATAGAGAAAGTAGAGCGGACAATCAGCCGCAACACCAAGCTCCGGCTGCGGCTTGCGTTGCCGCCTCTTTCCAGCCAGCACATGCTCCATGATTCGTCTCGATAGCATCAGCAAGCAGAACGGCCATCAGCTCCTGTTCATCGATGCCTCGATGGGCATCCAGAAGGGCGAGAAGGTGGGGCTTGTCGGGCCCAATGGCGCCGGCAAGACGACGCTTTTCCGCATGATCTCGGGCGGGGAAGGGCCCGACGATGGCCAGGTGACGATCGATCCCGGCATGACGATCGGCTATTTCAGCCAGAACGTCGGTGAAATGTCGGGCATGAGCGCCGTGGCGGCGGTGATGGATGGCGTCGGGCCGGTGAGTGCGCTCGCCACCGAGATGGCCGAGCTCGAGGCCGCGATGGCCGATCCCGATCAGGGCGACAAGATGGACGCCCTCGTCGAACGCTATGGCGAAGTGCAGGCGCGCTTCGGGGAGCTGGACGGCTATGCGCTGGATGCCCGGGCGCGCGAGGTGCTCGCGGGCTTGAGCTTCAGCCAGGAACGGATGGACGGCGACGTCGGCCTGCTCTCCGGCGGCTGGAAGATGCGCGTGGCGCTCGCCCGTATCCTGCTGATGCGGCCCGACGGCATGTTGCTGGACGAGCCGAGCAACCATCTCGATCTCGAAAGCCTGATCTGGCTGGAGGATTTCCTCAAGGGATACGAAGGCGCGTTGCTGATGACCTCGCATGACCGCGAGTTCATGAACCGCATCATCGGCAAGGTCGTGGAGATCGACGGCGGTTCGCTCATCACCTATTCGGGCAACTTCGATTTCTACGAGCAGCAGCGCGCGGTGGGCGAGAAACAGCGCCAGGCGCAATACGAGCGCCAGCAGGCGATGCTCTCCAAGGAGATGAAGTTCATCGAGCGCTTCAAGGCGCGGGCGTCGCATGCCGCGCAGGTGCAGAGCCGGGTGAAGAAGCTCGACAAGATCGAGAAGGTGGAACCGCCCCGGCGTCGCCAGTCCATCCAGTTCGAGTTCCGCAGCCCGCCGCGCTCGGGCGACGACGTGGCGAGCTTCAGGAACGTTCACAAGGGCTATGGCACGCAGCCGATTTACGAGGG
>JBBRFD010000116.1:0-14851 GCA_038224985.1 Reyranellales bacterium | reverse complement strand
AGTCGCCTTTCTATCCCGGCACCGGCGACCGCAACGATCCGCGCGTGCCCAATCTCGTCAATGCCCCGCTGCCGGCGGGCGCCGGCTCGGTCGAGTTCCGCCGCGCCTTCGAACGCATCGTGTTGCCGGCACTTGCCGAGTTCGCGCCGGAGTTGGTGATGATCTCCGCCGGTTTCGATGCCCATCGCCGCGATCCTTTGGCGGAGATGAATTTGGTTGAAGACGATTACGCCTGGGTCACTGAGATGCTGCTGAAACAGGCCACAGCCAGCGCTTCGGGCCGGCTGGTTTCGACGCTGGAGGGCGGCTACGATCTCGAAGCTTTGGCCGGCTCGACGGCGGCGCACATACGCGCGCTGATGGCGGCCTGAAACCCTTCCCTTCACGAGGCAAACAACGTGGCCAAAGAACCCACTATTTCCAAAGAAATCGCCGCCCTGTCGTTCGAGGACGCGCTCAAGGAGCTTGAGGGAATCGTCAAGCAGCTCGAGCAGGGCCAGGTGAAGCTCGACGATGCGATCTCGGCCTATGAGCGCGGCGCGCAGTTGAAGGCGCATTGCGAGAAGAAGCTCGCCGAGGCCAAGATGAAGGTCGAGAAGATCGTCTTCTCCGACGGTGCGGTGAGCACGCAGCCCGCCGACCTCGGCTGACACGCCGTTCGACATGCCGTTGTCGACGCATCGCAGGTTCGACTCCGCTCTCGAGTTCGCGGCGCAGTCGACCGAGCGCCTCATGGATCGCCTGCTGCCTCTGACCGACGGTGGCGAGGCGCGCGTCATCGAGGCGATGCGGTATTCGAGCCTGGGCGGCGGCAAGCGCCTGCGCGCCTTCTTCGTGCTGGCCTCGGCCACGCTGTTCAAGGTCGCCACGCTGCCGGCGCTGCGCACCGCCAGTGCCATCGAGTTCGTGCACGCCTATTCGCTGATCCACGACGACCTGCCGGCGATGGACGACGACGATCTGCGGCGCGGCAAGCCGTCCTGTCACAAGCAGTTCGACGAGGCGACGGCGATCCTGGCGGGCGACGCCCTGCAGGCACTTGCCTTCGAGGTGCTGGCGCAGGAGGACACGCATGGCGATCCGGCGGTGCGCACCGTGCTGATCGCCGAACTGGCCAAGGCGGCAGGCGCGCACGGCATGGTCGGCGGCCAGATGCTCGACCTGCTGGCCGAGACGGCGGCCGACCTGCCGATCGGCGCGATCACGCGCCTGCAGCGGCTCAAGACGGGGGCGCTGATTTCCTTCTCCTGCACGGCCGGCGCAGTGCTGGGCAAGGCCAGCGAACCCATGCGTGCCGCACTTGCCGCCTATGCCCACGACGTTGGTCTGGCTTTCCAGATCGCCGACGATCTGCTCGATGTCGAAGGCTCTGCCGAGCAACTGGGCAAGACGCCCGGCAAGGATGTTGCCGCAGGAAAGGCTACTTTCGTCTCCATCCTCGGCGTCGAGCGGGCGCGGACGCAGGCCGGTCTGCTGGCAAAACAGGCGGCAGCGCATCTGGACGCTTTCGGACCGTCCGCGGACCTGTTGAAGCAGGCCGCCGAATTCGTCGTTTCGCGGCGGGCATAGGGATGGGCGTAGGAGTATGATGTTGTGATGACCGGCCCGAGTCCAACTCCGCTGCTCGATACCGTTAATGTGCCGGCCGACATCCGTCGCCTGAGGCCCGATCAGTTGCGCCAGCTCGCCGACGAGCTGCGCCAGGAAACCATTTCCGCCGTTTCCGTCACCGGCGGCCATCTCGGCGCCGGCCTCGGCGTCGTCGAGCTCACCGTGGCGCTGCATTACGTCTTCAACACGCCGGCCGACCGGCTGATCTGGGATGTCGGCCACCAGGCCTATCCGCACAAGATCGTCACCGGCCGCCGCGACCGCATCCGCACGCTCCGCCAGGAGGGCGGCCTCTCCGGCTTCACGCGCCGCAGCGAGAGCGAATACGACCCGTTTGGCGCCGCCCATTCCTCGACATCGATTTCCGCCGGCCTCGGCATGGCGGTGGCGCGCGACCTCGCCGGCGGCAACAACAATGTCATCGCCGTGATCGGCGACGGCGCCATGAGCGCCGGCATGGCCTATGAGGCGATGAACAACGCTGGCGCGCTGCGCAGCCGCCTCATCGTCATCCTGAACGACAACGACATGTCGATCGCCCCGCCGGTCGGCGCGCTCTCGGCGCATCTGTCGCGCCTGCTGTCGGGTGGGCCCTACGTGTCGCTGCGCAATCTCGGCCGCTCGGTGGCTGAAGCCCTGCCCAAGCCGCTGGAAATGGCCGCGCGCCGCGCCGAGGAATTCGCCCGCGGCTTCGTTGCCGGTGGCACGCTGTTCGACGAGCTGGGTTTTTACTATGTCGGGCCGGTCGACGGTCACAACCTCGACCATCTGCTGCCGGTGCTGAAGAATGCCCGTGAAAGCCGGATCGACAAGCCGATCCTAATCCATGTCGTGACCAAGAAGGGCAAGGGCTACGCCCCGGCCGAAGCCAGCAACGACAAGTACCATGGCGTGGTGAAGTTCGATGTCATCACCGGCAAGCAGGCCAAGCCGGTGGCCAATGCGCCGGCCTATCAGGCGGTTTTCGCCAAGGCGCTGATCGCCGAGGCCGAGATCGACCGCAAGATCGTGGCGGTGACGGCTGCGATGCCCTCGGGCACCAGCCTCGACAAGTTCGCCGAGCGATTCCCGGAACGCACCTTCGATGTCGGCATCGCCGAGCAGCATGGCGTCACCTTCGCCGCCGGCATGGCCTGCGAGGGCTACAAGCCGTTCTGCGCCATCTACTCGACCTTCCTGCAGCGCGCCTACGACCAGGTCGTGCACGACGTCGCCATCCAGAAGCTGCCGGTACGCTTCGCCATCGACCGCGCCGGCCTCGTCGGCGCCGATGGCGCCACGCACGCCGGCTCCTTTGACGTGACCTATCTCGCGACCTTGCCGGGCTTCGTCATCATGGCGGCGGCCGACGAACTCGAGTTGATGCATATGGTGGCGACGGCGGCGGCAATCGACGACCGGCCGTCCTCCTTCCGCTACCCACGCGGCGAGGGCACTGGCATCGACCTGCCGGCGCGCGGCACGCCGCTGGAAATCGGCAAAGGCCGCATCCTGCGCGAGGGCAGCAAGATCGCCATCCTGAGCTTCGGCACCCGTCTCGGCGAATGCCTGATCGCGGCCGAGGATCTCGCGGCCAAGGGGCTCAGCACGACGGTGGCCGATGCGCGGTTCTGCAAGCCGCTCGACACCGACCTGATCACGCGGCTGGCGCGCGAGCATGAAGTCCTGATCACGGTGGAAGAGGGCGCCATCGGCGGCTTCGCCAGCCACGTGCTGCAGTATCTGGCTACGGCGGGGCTTCTCGATCACGGCCTCAAGGTGCGGCCGCTGACGCTGCCGGATGTTTTCATCGAGCAGGGCTCGCCGGCAAAGCAGTACGACTGGGCCGGCCTCAACGCGCCGCAGATCGTCGCGGCAGCGCTTGCGGCCCTCGGCCAGCAGGTCGGGCGGGCGCGCGGCTGATCCGACATAAATAAAAGCCGCCGGCGATTGCTCGCCGGCGGCTTTCATTGAAATCCAGCATGGTTACTTCGGCATCGGCACGATGCGCAGGTAGGGCTTCGGCGCCTTCCAGCCGTTCGGGTACTTGGCCTTGGCGGCCTCGTCGTTGACGGCCGGGACGATGATCACGTCCTCGCCGTGCTTCCAGTTCACCGGCGTGGCCACCTGGTGCTTGGCGGTGAGTTGGCAGCTCTCGAGGATGCGCAGCACTTCGTCGAAGTTGCGGCCGGTGCTCATCGGATAGGTGAGCATCGCCTTGATCTTCTTGTCGGGGCCGACGACGAAGACCGAGCGCACGGTCGCGTTGTCGGCGGCTGTGCGGCCTTCCGAGGTCGTGCCGGCGCCTTCCGGCAGCATGTCGTAGGCGGTCGCCACTTTAAGTTCCGGATCGCCGATCATCGGGAAGGTGACGGCATGACCCTGCGTCTCCTCGATGTCCTTGGCCCACTTGGCGTGGTTGGTCACCGGATCGACCGAGAGGCCGACGATCTTGGTGTTGCGCTTGTCGAACTCGGGCTTGAGGCCGGCCATGTAGCCCAGTTCGGTCGTGCAGACCGGCGTGAAGTCCTTGGGATGCGAGAACAGGATGGCCCAGCCATCGCCGATCCACTTGTGGAACTCCATCGTTCCCTGGGTGGTCTCGGCAGTGAAATCGGGGGCGGTCGAATTGATGCGCAGTGTCATGGGTAGCCTCTGTCTCTGTTCGTTGTTTGGCTGGTGGCAACTCAACCTGTCCGGGCGGCCGGGTCAAGCCCTGGCGGGAATCCAGCTCATAAGGCCCAACCCACCGTCGACTTCTACTGTCGTACCCACGACATAACGACCAAATCTTTCTGACAGAAGTGCGACAGCGACCTGGGCGATGTCTTCGGGCGTGCCTGGACGGCCAAGCGGGATCTGGCTGACCAATTCGTCGAGGTTGGCGGCGACGAAGCCGCCGCCCGGGATGGCGCCGGGCGCGATGGCGTTGACGCGGATGCCGTCGGGCGCCAGCACGCGGGCCAGCTCCTTCATCACCATGGTCATGCCGGCCTTCGACGCACTGTAATGCACGAGGTTGCGCGGCGTCTGGCGATGCTGCGAGGTGATCAGCAGGATACGGCCCTTGATCTTCTTCTCGCGCATGTGGCGTCCGACCTCGCGGCCGAGGAAGAAGCCCGAGCGCAGGTTGATATCGGTCATGGCGTCCCAGGTCTCTTCGCTGACCGCCATCGGCGTATCGACCTCCATGCGGCGCGGGCTGGCGGCATGGACGAAGAGCGAGATCGAGCCCAGGTGCTTCAGCGCCTTGTCGAAGAGCGGCCGCCAGCCGTCGCGCTTGGCCAGATCGGCGGCGATGAAGTCGATGCCATCCTCGGCCGGCGGCGCCTTGATGTCGCTGCCGACGACCCTGGCGCCTTCGGCCATCAGTGCCTTGGCGATGCCGCGGCCAATGCCGCCGGCGCAGCCGGTGATCAGGGCGGTCTCGCCCTCGAGAAGTTTCATGGTCATGCCCGCCATGCTAGCAGGGGAGCGATGGTGACCAAAACCCGACTTGATGTGGCGCTCGTCGAACGCGGGCTCGCCGAGACGCGCGCAGCCGCACAGCGGATGGTCATGGCCGGTCTTGTCTTTTCCGGCGAGCGGAAACTGGAGAAGGCGGGCCAGAGCGTCGCTACGGATGTCGCGCTCGAAGTGCGTGGCCAGCCGCATCCCTATGTCTCGCGCGGCGGGCTGAAGCTCGAAAAAGCCATCGAGCATTTCAACATACCCATTGTCGGCCGCATCGCGCTCGACGTCGGTTCCTCGACCGGCGGCTTCACCGACTGCCTGCTGCAGCGTGGTGCCGCCAAGGTCTATGC
The DNA here is from genome assembly GCA_038224985.1 of Reyranellales bacterium. Lineage (GTDB taxonomy): Bacteria > Pseudomonadota > Alphaproteobacteria > Reyranellales > Reyranellaceae > Reyranella. The sequence continues at coordinate 9,458 of JBBRFD010000116.1, read as the reverse complement.
CGTCGATGTCGGCACCAACCAGCTCGCCTGGAAGCTGCGCAGCGACCCACGCGTGGTGTCGATGGAGAAGACCAATATGCGCAATGTGATGCGCATGCAGATTCCCGAGCCGGTCGACCTGATCGTCTGCGACGCTTCCTTCATTGGTTTGCGCACGGTGCTTCCGGCGGCGCTGGCGCTCGCGGCACCGGCTGCGCATCTCGCGGCGCTGATCAAGCCGCAGTTCGAAGTGGGCAAGGGCCGCGTCGGCAAGGGCGGCATCGTGCGCGAACCCGAACTGCACACCGAAGTCGTCGAGACGATTTCTTCGTGGCTGGCGGAACAACAGGGTTGGCGCGTGCTCGGCGTGACCGAAAGTCCGATCACCGGCGCCGAGGGCAACAAGGAGTTCCTGATCGCCGGCGTCTTCAGCGGGTAGCGCAGCTCACGCGGAACTTGTTGTTGTCGGCCAAGGTCTCGAAGGACGTAAAGTTGGCCTTGAGCAGCGGCTCGTAGGGCAGGCCGCGATTGGCCACGATATAGAAGCGCCCACCGGGCCTGAGGGCGCGCGCGGCCGCATCGATCACCTTCTGACCCAACGCTGGCTCGGCGGCGCGGCCGGCATGGAAAGGGGGATTGCAGACGATGGCCTCGTAGGTTGCCGGCGCTTTCTCGCAAATAAGGTCGAGCCAGTGGAAGGTCGCGCGTGCGTCGGCGATGTTGCCGCGCGCCGCTTCGACCGCGCGCTGCTCGGCATCGATCAGGTCGAGCTGAGCAATGCCCGGCGAGCGTTGCAGGACTTCGCGGCTGAGGAAGCCCCAGCCGCATCCGAAGTCGGCGACATGCCCCTTGAGATCGCCGGGCAGGTGGGTCGCCAGCAAGGCGGAGCCCTCGTCGATCTTGTCCCAGCTGAAGATGCCGGGCTGGCTTTGCCAGGAACCATCGCCGACAGCCTGCAGCGAGGTGAACTGTTGCCAATAGTCGGGCGGCGCGCGTTGGCCCTTGGTGATCCAGAAGACGCGGCAGTGGAACTTGGACAGCGAGTCGTCGAGGCCCAGCGCCTTGCCGACATTCTTTTCGAAGCTGACGGCGCCGTCGTCATTGGCGCCGGTGCAAACCAGACGGCCGCCCGGCGCCAGCAGCGACCAGCCGCGCGCGACATTGGCGAAGTTCTCTTCCTTGTGCTTGGTCAGCAATACCAGGCCGAGTTCTGGGATACCGGTTGTCTCGATGCGCGGCGACACCGACCAGCCGGCCTCCTTCAGGCGCAGATAATCCGGACGGAAGGATTGCTCGGCTTCGATCTGCCGGCGCCACGCCAGTTGCACGGGCTCGGCGCGCAGGAAGAACGCCCGCCCAGACTCGGTAGGTGCGGCGAGCGCTCCCGATTCGAAAGCGTAGGTGAGAGCGCGGCCAGCCTGGCTCACGGCCGGTCTCTAGGGAACCAGCACGGCGCGGCCCATGATCAGGCCCTTGCGTAGCTCCTGCAGCGTCGCATCGGCGGTATCGAGCTTGCGCGTGACGATCGGCACCGGTGTGACCTTGCCGCCGGTCACGAGGTCCATCATCTCCTTCATCTCCGCTGGCGTGCCGGTGACCGAGCCCATGATCTGGTTGCCGGTGAAGGCGAACATCGGCATCGGCATGGTGAAGGTACCGCCGAACAACCCGACGACGATCAGCCGCCCGCCGCGGCCCAGCGCCCGCCAGCCGAACTGCGCGCTCGATTCGGCGCCGACGAAGTCGATGCAGGCGCCGACGCCGGTGCCGCCGGTCAGCTCCATGATCTTCTTGCGCGCTTCCTTGTCGCGCGGATCGACGGTGGCGACCGCGCCGTTCTCCATGGCGAGCTTGCGCTTGTTCTCGTCGATGTCGGCCACGATGGGCTCGCGGCCCAGCACCGACTTGGCGAAGCGCACGCCCATCAGGCCGACGCCGCCCGCGCCGATCACCAGGATCGGCTTGCCGGCATCCTGGCCCACGGCCTTCTTGACCGCACCGAAGGCGGTGATGCCGGAGCAGGCATAGAGGCAGGCGAGTTCGGTCGGAATGCCGGCATAGGGATAGAGATACCTGGCATGCGGCACGAGGACATGATCGGCGAAGCCGCCATCTTCGTTGACGCCCAGCGCATGCGGGGTCGGGCAGAGATTCTCGCTGCCGCCTTCGCAGTACCAGCACTTGCCGCAGCCGATCCACGGATAAACCACCGCCTTGTCGCCGACCTTGGCGCCTTTTGCATCTGGTCCCAGCGCCACGACTTCACCCACGATCTCATGACCCATGGTGCGCGGTGGGTTCATGGTCTTGGCGGTCGAATACTTGTTGCCGCCGCCCATGTCGAAGAAGCCTTCCCACAGATGCACGTCGCTGTGGCAGACGCCGGCGGCGGTGACGCGGACCAGAACCTCGGTACCCTTGGGCGCCGGATTCGTCTCTTCGATGCGCTGCAGTGGCTGTCCGAATTCGACGACTTTGTAGCTTTTCATTGGGCGTGCTCCCGGGTCATTTGCGCCGGAGCATAGAGCATCCCCGGGACGTTTGTGCTAGGTCTTACGCAACAAAAAGCCGATGGGAGTGAGTGATGTGACGCAGCTCGACGGCATCATCGTCGAGCAGCATGCACCAGAAGGTGCTGCCGATCACCGATCGCGCGCTGATCCTCGAACGCGGCCGCGTCGTTTTCGCAGGTGCCGGTGCCGGACTTCCGACCAGCGCCGCAAGGTCGGCAAACAATGGCCCGAAACGCTCGAGCCGACGTCGGACACCGATTCCGACCACACCTTCATGGGACCGCTGGACAGAACCAAAAAAACAAGCGCGGGAGGAAACAATGAAAAGAAGAATGCTGCTGACCTCGACGGCTGCCGTGATCGCCGCACCGTCGCTCGTGCGGGCGCAGGGCTTCCCGTCCAACCCGGTGCGGCTGATCCATGGCTACGACGCCGGATCGAACCCCGACACCATCGCCCGTTACCTGTCGCAACCGCTGACCGAGATCATGGGCGTGCAGATCGTGATCGAGCCCAAGCCGGGCGCGGCGGAGCGGCTGGCGGCGAGCCAGGTGGCGAAGATGAAGCCCGACGGCAATACGATCTACCTGATGACGGGCGGGCAGGCGGTGGTGTCGGCCACCGACAAGACGCTGTCCTACGACCTGCTGCGCGACTTCGACTTCATCTCCATCGTTACGCGCTTTCCATTCGTCTTCACCGTGGCGCCCGACTCGCGCTTCAAGACCATCGAGGCGTACCTCGCCGAGGCCAGGCGCGATCCCGGCAAGCTGACCTACGGCACCTCCGGCGTCGGCTCGACGCTGCATATGGCGATGGAGCTGCTGCTGTCGCAGACCGGCGCCAAGCTCACGCATGTTCCCTACAAGGGTGGCATCGGCCAGCCCTATAACGACATGGTCGGCGGCCGGCTCGACATGCATGTCGTGACCTTCTCCAACGCCCAGCCGCTGATCAAGACCGACAAGCTGCGGGGCCTGGCCGTCACCTCGAGGGAGCGGCATCCGGGCTTCCCCGATGTGCCGAGCGTCGCCGAGAAGCTGGTGCCGGATTACGATGTCGTGTCGTGGCTGGGCGTCACCGCGCCGGCCGGCCTGCCGCCTGCCGTGCGCGACCGCTGGCACGATGCCTTCAAGCAGGCCATGGCGCGCCCGACGGTCAAGGACAAGCTGGAGGAATTGGGCAACGACACGCGGGTCAGCACACCGGCTGAATTCCGCACGCGTGTCGAAATCGACATGTCACGCTGGCGGCCGCTCGCCCATGTTGTCAGTCAGTCGTAGACTCCGTCAGCCAGTCGTAGAGTTCGAGGCACGTTGTTCGAAGGGATGAGGGCGTCATGAGCAAATACGGAATCGGCCAGCCGGTCACGCGTTTCGAGGATCCCCGGCTGCTGCGCGGCAAGGGCAAGTACATCAACGACACCAATCTGGCGGGTCAGGCCTATATGGTGCTGGTGCGCTCGCCGCATGCCCACGCCAATATCAAATCGATCAACGTCGATGCCGCGCGCTCGGCACCCGGTGTGGTCGCCGTCTATACCGGCGCCGACTACGCCGCCGATGGCCTCGGCATGCCCAAGGCTAATATGCCGAGGAAGCGCCCCGACGGAAAACCGATGTTCGCGCCGCAACGGCCGGCGCTGATCGTCGATCGCGTACGCTACGTCGGCGATCCGGTGGCGATGGTGATCGCCGACACGCTCGACCAGGCCAAGGACGCCGCCGAACTGGTCGAGATCGACTACGAGCCGTTGAAGTCGGTGACGACCACGGAAGACACGGTGAAGCCGGGCACGCCGGCGGTCTGGGATGAATGTCCCGACAACATTTCCAACTTCGTCGAGCGCGGCAACAAGGCCGCGACCGATGCAGCCTTCGCCGAGGCCGCGAAGACGATCAAGCGGCGCTACATCATCACGCGCGTCCATGCCCAGTACATGGAGCCGCGCGGCACGCTCGGCGTCTATGACGAGGGCGAAGATCGCATGACGCTCTATGCCGACGTGCAGTATCCCCATCGCGTGCGCAACATGCTGGCGCAGAACGTCTTCAAGGTACCCGAGAGCAAGCTGCGGGTGATCTCGGGCGATGTCGGCGGCGGCTTCGGCACCAAAGGCTGGCAATATGTCGAGCATCGCCTGACCCTGTGGGCGGCGCGCAAGCTGCTGCGGCCGGTGAAGTGGTGCTGCGAGCGTAGCGAGGCGGTGATGGCCGACGAGCACGGCCGCGACAATATCGGCGAGATCGAGCTGGCGCTCGACAAGGACAACAAGTTCACCGCGCTGCGGCTCAACATGATCGCCAATATCGGTGCCTACGTCGGCTCCGACCGCAATCTGCTGTCGCCCTTCGGCATGATCGGCACGGTGCTCGGCGTCTATCTGATCCCCAAGGCCTATATCAATGTCGTCGGCGTGCTCTCCAATACCAATCCGACGGCGCCCTATCGCGGCGCGGGGCGACCCGAGGCAATCTACCTGATCGAGCGGCTGGTCGACGATCTCGCCCGCGAGCTCGGCGTCGACCGCGTCGAGCTACGGCGCAAGAACATGCTGCCGGAATCCTCGCTGCCGTATCAGAGCCCGGTCGGACCCTATTACGACTGCGGCGCGTTCGAGAAGAACCTCGACATGGCGATCAAGCTGGCCGACGTGGCAGGCTTCGCGGCGCGCAAGGAAGACTCGAAGAAGCGCGGGCGGCTGCGTGGCCTCGGCATCATCAACGCCATCGAGCAGGCGGCCGGCACGGCGCAGCCGGAATATGCCGAGATCCGCTTCAATCCCAGCGGCACCGTGGCGCTGCTCATGGGCACCAAGAACCAGGGCCAGGGCCACGAGACCATGTTCAAGCAGATCCTGAACGAGCGCCTCGGCATCGATCCGGGCGACGTGCAGTATATCGACGGCGACACCGACCGCGTTGCCTTCGGCATGGGCACCAACGGCTCGCGTTCGACGGTGCTGGGCGGCTCGGCGCTCTATGGCGCGGCGGAGAAGGTCATCGCCAAGGGCAAGCGCATCGCCGGCCATATGCTGGAAGCGGGCGAGCAGGATATCCAGTTCGCCGACGGCACCTTCAAAGTCGCCGGCACCGACAAGAGCGTGTCGATGAAGCAAGTCGCCATGACCGCCTTCAGTCCCGCCAAGCTGCCCAAGAATTTCGAGGGCGGGCTCTACGAGAACGCGACCTATCTCGGCGAGAAGGACACCTATCCCAACGGCTGTCACATCTGCGAGCTCGAGGTCGATCCCGAGACCGGCGATGTTACGGTCGACCGCTACGCCGTGGTCGACGATGTCGGCACGGTGATGAACCCGACCGGCCTCAAGGGCCAGATCCATGGCGGCGTCGCCCAGGGCATCGGCCAGATCCTCTGCGAGCAGGTGGTGTGGGACCGTGAGTCGGGCCAGCTGCTGACGGCGAGCTTTCTCGACTACGCCATGCCGCATGCCCGGATGATCCCGAATATGGAAGTGAAGAGCAATCCGGTGCCGACCAAGTACAACCCGCTGGGCGCCAAGGGTGCCGGCGAGGCGGGCACCGTGGGCGCCATGCCGGTGGTGATGAACGCCATCATGGATGCACTGGCGCCGCTCGGCGTTTCCGACGTGCTGATGCCGGCGACGGCGCAGAATGTGTGGCGGGCGATCCAACAGGCGAAGAAGTAGAGCGGCATAGAACAGGAAACACGGAGGACTACATGGTTGCGATCAAGGTCGCCGAATTCGGCTTTCCGCGCATGGAGGCGCCCGACCTCGACGAGATGGAGGAGTTTCTCACACATTTCGGCCTGGTGCGGGCCGATCGCACGCCCGACGCGCTCTACATGCGCGGCACTGACGGGCATCATCACCTGCACGCCGTACACAAGGGCGGCACTAAGTTCATCGGCTTCGCCTATCACGCGGCCAGCGAGGACGACCTCAAGCGCGTGGCCAAATTGCCGGGCGCCTTGGGCATCGAGACGGTCGACGAGCCGGGCGGCGGCAAGCGGGTGCGGCTCACCGAGCCGAACGGCTACCAGATCGAGGTCATCCACGGCATGCAGAGTCTGGCGCCGGTAAAGACCGAGCGCGATTTTCTCAATTCGGGCAGCGAGCCCGGCCGGCGCGTCGGGCGGCTGATGCGGCTTTCGAAGTCGCCGACGCCGATCCAGCGCATCGGCCACGGCGTGCTGGCGACGCCCAAGGTCAAGGAGACGGTGGCCTGGTTCCGCGAGACGCTGGGCATGGTGCGTTCCGACGATGTCTATGCCGGGGAGAAGGACAATATCATCGGCTCGTTCAACCGCCTCGACCGTGGGGACGACTATGTCGACCATCATGTGCTGTTCTGCGTGCACAACGAGAAGGCGGGGTTGAACCACGTCTCCTACGAGGCGCACGACATCGACGCCATCTTCCAGGATCACGAGTATCTGAAGAAGCTCGGCAAATACGATCATATGTGGGGCATCGGTCGCCACTTGCTGGGCAGCCAGGTCTATGACTACTGGTGCGATCCGTGGGGGCGCTGCCACGAGCGCTGGGCCGACACCGACCGTCTCAACGCCGCCAACGGTGGCCAGCTGCTGAGTGCCGAGGAAGGCTTCCAGTCGCAATGGGGCGAGCGCCCGCCCGAGCGTTTCATCGGCCACGCCAGCCCGTAATACAGAGGAGAGCAAAGATGTCGAAAACACCGACCAACGCGCGCGACAAGGTGCGGTCGTTCGTGCCGAAGCTGATCGATCTCACCGAGAAAGTCGTCTATGGCGACGTCTGGGAGCGGCCCGGCCTCAACAAGCGCGACCGCAGCCTGATCACCGTGGCGGCCCTGGTGGCCATGAACCGCAGCGAGCAGCTGCGCGGCCATGTCGCCCGGGCCATCGACAACGGCGTGACCAAGGACGAGATCGTCGAGATCATCACGCACATGGCGTTCTATTCCGGCTGGCCCACCGCCATGACGGCGGCCGGCGTTGCCAAGGAAGTGCTTGAAGAGGGAGAGAAGAAGTGAAGCTTTGCTATTTCAACGACTACCGCCTGGGCGTCATCAAGGGCGACCAAGTCGTCGACATTACCGACGCCGTTAAAGACCTGCCCCATCGCGACACCAAGGACCTGATCGTCAGCCTGATCGCTGCCTGGGACTCCCATAAGGCGAAGGTCGAGAAGGCCACCGCCGACGGAAAGGGTGTGGCGCTATCCAGCGTGAAGCTGCGCGCGCCGGTGCCGCGTCCCGGCGGTATCGATTGCATGGCGGTCAACTACATGGAAGACGGCACGCTGCCGGAGAAGCCCGCCATCAACGCCTTCCACAAGGCGGCGACGGCGGTGATCGGCCCGGGCGACACCATGGTGCTGCCCGATGCACCGGCTTCGATCTTCGAGGGCGAGGCCGAGGTGGCGCTGATCATCGGCAAGCGCGCCAAGAACGTGAGCCAGGCCGATGCCTTCAAGCACATCTTCGGCTACACCTGCTTCATCGACGGCTCGGCCCGGGGCCTGCCGCCGCCGGGCAACGTCTTCTTCCAGATGAAGTCGCGCGAGACCTTTGCGCCGATCGGTCCCTGGCTGGTGACGGCGGACGAGATCCCCAATCCGCAGAAGCTCGCCATCGAGCTGAAGAACAATGGCGTGACCATGCAGAAGTTCAACACCGACGACATGGCGCACCAGATTCCGCGCATCATCGAGTGGCTGAGCTCGATCCATACGCTGGAGCCCGGCGATATCGTCGCCACCGGCACCAATCACCGCGGCCTCAACTCCTTCATGGACGGCGACAAGATCGAACTCACCGTCGAGAAGATCGGCACGCTGTCGTTCAACGTGAAGGACGAGCTCAAGCGCACCTGGGCCCGCACCACCCGCCTGCAGCACAAGGAAAGCGGCGCCGAGGGCGCCCACACGCCGCAGCTCACGGGCAAGTACGCCAAGAAATAGCGCCCCTCCGTGCGGGCAACGAAAAAGGCGCCACGGTTACCCGTGGCGCCTTCTCTATGCCCATAGGAGCGCAGTCCGTCGTTTCAGCTTAGTGCGTGATCGCGGCCTGAGCCGGCTCGGCGGCGATGGGGATCGCGCGGGCCTTCTTCTCTTCCGGGATCTGGCGCTGCAGCTCGATCGTCAGCAGGCCGTTGGCCAGCTTGGCGCCCACGACCTTCACATGGTCGGCGAGCTGGAAGCGGCGGTCGAAGTTGCGACCGGCGATGCCGCGATAGAGGAACTGCTTGTCGTCCTGCGCGGGGGCAGCCGACTGACCGGTGACCAGGAGCTCGTTCTCCTTCTGGGTCACGTTGAGCTCAGCCTCGGCGAAGCCTGCAACCGCCATGACGATCCGGTAGGCGTTCTCGCCCGCCTTCTCGATGTTGTACGGGGGGTAGCCATTGGCGCCGCTGGCCTGGCTGGAGACGGAATCGAGCAGGTCGAAGACCCGGTCGAAGCCGACGGTGGCGCGATAGAAGGGGGCGTAATCGAAAGTCGAACGCATGGTGTCATCCTCTCTTGAGCGATGTGATGTGCCGCCAGCCCCGGGATGGGCGCTGGCAGCGAAGCGGATTTGGGGAGCCGCGGCCGGGCTTCAAGAGGAGGGGACTGAAGAGAGAAAAATGCTCTCGTGCCTCTTGAAGACCGAAGATTTTGCTCTAACCGCAAAAACCTTCGGCAATTCAAGCCATCGCGTCCGTGCGACTACTCACCACGTCTTCAAGACCGAGACGGTAAAGGGTTTTCGCCATGTTCCAGACCTTCCGCGCGCGCCACCCCGACAGCTCCCTCTGGCTCTTTGCCGCAGCCCAGGCCGTCGTCATGCTGGGCTTTCATATCGGCCTGCGCTCGCTCGTTTCGTGAAACATCTCCCGCTTTTCTTCGACCTGCGCGGCCGTAGGGTCGTCGTGGTGGGCGAGGGCATCGCCGCCGACCGCCGGGTGGAGCTCGCGCAGGCAGCCGGTGCAGACGTCGTGCGCAATGGCGACTTCACGGGGGCC
>JBBRFD010000115.1:0-14865 GCA_038224985.1 Reyranellales bacterium | reverse complement strand
AGCGCACGACAAGTTGCTGTGAATGACCGTTAACCTTCTTGCCGGGAAGTCGGCAATCCCTATACTCCGCGCGCCCAAACCAAGGGCGCTCTCAGTAGCCGACGCGAGTGGAGTTGCCGACGATGTCGATTACGTTGCCGCAGAATTATCGGCCTACCGACCGCGAACAGTTCATGAATCCGATGCAGCAGGAGTACTTCCGCCAGAAGCTGCTGAAGTGGAAGAACGAGTTGATCGACGAGTCCAATGTGACACTGCAGAACATGCAGGAAGAGAGCCTGGCGCAGCCGGACCTTGCCGACCGGGCCACCGCCGAAACCGACCGTTCGCTCGAATTGCGCACCCGCGACCGCTTCCGCAAGTTGATCTCCAAGATCGATTCGGCGATGAAGTCGATCGAAGAAGGGACCTACGGCTATTGCGAGGAGACCGGCGAGCCGATCGCGCTCAAGCGCCTCGAAGCCCGTCCGATCGCCACGCTGTCGGTCGAAGCCCAGGAGCGCCACGAGCGCATGGAGCGCACGCGGCGCGACGAAGGCGCTTCCTGATCTAGGCTTTCGCCTCCGCCTGCATCTGCTGAAGATTGAGCGCGCGGCCCTTGCGGCCGTCGCCTTGTTTGCCGTGCCGCCAGGCGATCGCACCGTTGCAGAAGACAGTGTCGATGCCCCTGGCCGGGGCGATCGGCTTTTCGAAAGTCGCGGTGTCGATCACCGTTGCCGGATCGAACACGCAGAGATCGGCGTAGTAGCCGGTTTTGACCTGGCCGCGCTTGGCGAGATGGAAGCGCTGCGCCGAATAGGAGGTCATGCGGCGCACCGCATCTTCCAGCGGGAAGAGCTTGAGGTCGCGCGAGTAGTGGCCGAGCACGCGCGGGAAGGTGCCCCAGAGGCGCGGATGCGGATGGGCATCGAAGGGGATGCCGTCCGAGCCGATCATGGCGCCGGGATGCGACATGGCGCTCTGCACGTCCTTCTCGTCCATCATGAAGTAGATGGCGCCGGCCGGTTGGATGCGGTCGGCCGCCTCCGACATCGAACAGCCCATCTCGGCGGCGATCTCCTTGAGGTCGCGGCCGCTCATGCCCGCCACTTTGTCTGACCAGGTGATGAGAACCTTGTCGGCACGTTCCAGCATGTCCGAACGCAGGATGGTCGAGCCGGCGACATAGGGATAGACGTCGAAGGCGATCTGCTGGTGCTTCATCGCCTCGGTGAACTTGGGCAGAGTCTCGACCATGCGGCCGAAGTTGGAGCGGCCGGAACATTTGTGGTGCGAGACGATGATCTCGGCGCCGGCCCGGCGGCCGATCTCGAACGTCTCTTCCATCGCCTTGATGATGTGATCGCCTTCGTCGCGCATATGGGCGGTGTAGACGCCGCCCCACTTGCCCAAAGGTGCCGCCACTTCGGCGACCTCGTCGGTCGAGGCGGCGGCTGACACCGCGTAGAACAGGCCGCTCGACATGCCGATGGCGCCTTGCGAGAGGCTTTGGTCGAGTAGCTCGCGCATCTGGCTGGTCTCTGCCGCCGTCGCACCGCGGTTGAGGTCGTCGCCCATGGTGTTGATGCGAAGCGTGCCATGGCCGATCAGGAAAGCGCCATTGATGGCGGGCTTGGCCGCGTCGACCTTGCCGGCGAACTCGGCGAAGTCCCGGCAGAGGTTCTCCTTCTTCTTCACGATCAGCGACATCCAGTGGCCGACATCGGGCCGCAGGTAAGGCGCAGCAGAGACGCCGCAATTGCCACAGACCACGGTTGTGACACCCTGGCTGACTTTCATCGCCATGGTCGGATTGTCGATCAGCGCGGTGTCGTCATGCGTATGCACATCGATGAAGCCCGGCGCCACGACCTTGCCGGTGGCGTCGATTTCGTTATCGCCGCGCAGCGCGCCCGGCGCCTCGATGGCAACAATACGGTCGCCCTTCAGCGCCACGTCGGCAGCGAAGAGCGGTTTGCCGGTGCCGTCGGCCACCTGGCCGTTGCGGATGACGGTGTCGTAGGCGGCCATGTTGGTTTCCTTACGCTTCGTTGCGGCCGAGGCGCATATCCGGATCGAAGGGATAGAGCGGCCGTTTGATGTTCTTGTAGGTGAAGAGCTTGAGGTCGGACGCCGTGCAGCCATCGCCGTCGCACATCACGATGTGCTTGGCGATCGGCTCGAATCCGGCGCGGAAATGCTGGCGCGATTTGATCAGCACATACTTCTTGCGGCGCGGATCGATGCCGCAATGGGTGAAAACGCCGAGGTCGAAGGGCTCGCTGCGCTTCTCCGAGACAACGATCTGCATCTTGCCGGTGTCGAGCACGGCAGTGCGGCCCATGCGGATGGTCGTGCCGGTTGCCATCGGGCCGGTCACGGTGAACTGGCCGTCGGTGATGGCCTTGACCTTGCCGGTGACCTTGAGCGGCTTGCCCTTCAGGCCCATGGCCGGCATGTCGACCTTGCCACCCAGCTCTAGCGTGATTTCGGCACCGACGCCGGCCTTGATCATCTGCTCGACGCAGCCGGGGTCGCAGATCGGACCGGCGACCGCATCTTCGAGGCCCTGCTTGATGGCCTCTTCGATGACGCTCATGACGTCCTGCGTACCGCCCGAGGCAGTGTTGTCGCCGTGGTCGGCCATGACGACGGGGCCACCGTCGAGCGACTTGGCGCGCGCCACCTGGACTGAGAGCGGTTCGGGATGAAACAGGAAGCCTTCGCGTTTCTCCCAGGCCGTATCGAGGATGCGGTTGAGCAGGATCTCGCCTTCGGCCGTGCGCTTGTCACAGACGATGACCGAGGAGAGCGCGAGGTGAGGGATGTCGGCCTGCGGGAAGCCGCCGAACACCGAGGCGTTCAACACCTGGCCGCTGTCCTCGGCATGGTTGGCCATGCCCATCAGTGTCTTCATCGGCTCGCGCGAGGGCGTATGGACCAGCGAGCTGCTCATGAACGGCCGATTGCCCCAGACCATCTTCGGCTCGACCTCGCCCGCCAGCGTGCGCATCAGCGTGCGGCCGGCGCGGCGTGCGGTATCGGCCATGTCGATATGCGGGTAGGTGCGGTAGCCGGCGATGACGGTGGCGCCCTTGATCATGGCGTCGGTCATTTGTGTGTGGAAATCGAGCGCCACGGCGATCGGCACGTCGGGCGCGATCTTGCGGATGCGGTTCAGCAACTCGCCTTCGCCATCGTCAAAATGCTCGGCCACCATGGCGCCGTGCAGGGCCAGCAGGACGGCGTCGCAGCCCTTCTTGATCTCTTCGACGATGGCACTCGTCATCTGCTCATAGGCAGCCTCGGTAACCAGACCCGACGGATGGGCGCTGGCGGCCATGGGGACGGTGAACTCGGCGCCGGCCTTGCGGGCGATTTCGATGAATCCACCGAGAGACGTGTTGGTCCCCTCGGATTCCTTGATGGCTTTGGGGCCGGCGAGATCGCCCGCTCGGGCGAAGGAGACGATGGGGGTCGGCAGGGGCGAGAATGTATTGGTCTCGTGCATCATCATTGCCACGACGAACTTCTTTGCCACGAGTACCTCCAAAACAACCTAAGCCGTTGAACAGTCTATAGATTTTCCGGAACGCGTCAGGTCCATGAGCTCTGCATCTGCAGCATGCCTGCATCGCGCGATTCTTGTGCGTTGCAAAATAGCCACACCAAATGGCCCGTGGAAAAGTGAATTAAACATTACAAACAAAGGGTGTTTTTGCCGCTTGCATTCTCTTCGCACTTGCACCATTCTTATCGGGCAGCAAACGTCACCTCGGTGATTGTTTACTGTATGCCCGTCTTGGGCGTTTCCTCCCTAAACTCGGGCCGTGCTTGCACGGCCCCTTTTTTTGCTCTTTGCATGTCTGCCCGCTTATTCGGCAGCGAGCGGGCGGGGCAGGACCGTCTCTACGGATACCTCCGCCACATGGGCCAGCAAGCCTGCAATCAGCCGCTCTATGACCCCCCAAGTGGCGAGCTTCTCGTGCCGGCTCTCGTCCATATAAAGCGCCCGATTGATCTCGATCTGCAGGACGTGGCGGCCGATGGTGGGGCGGCCATAGCGCTGGGTCGTATAGCCGCCGGCATAAGGATGGTTGCGCTGTACGCGCAATCCGGCCCCCCGCAGCCAGGTTTCGACCGATCCGACCAGATCCGGGGCGCAGGCTTCGCCGTGATTGTCGCCCAGGACGACATCGACCCGGGCTTCGCGGTCGCGCGAGCCGATGCCGGAGGCCGAAGAGGGCATAGAATGGGCGTCGAGCAGCAGGGTGCCGCCAAACAGACGATGGGTCTGCTCGATCAGCATGGACAGGGTGCCGTGATAGGGCCGCCAGCAGGTCTCCAGACGGCGTTCGATCTCCCCGGCCGGCAGGCGGCTCCGGTAGATCGCCTCACCGCTGGAGGCGACGCGCGGGATCATGCCCAGGCCAGCGGCGACCCGCGACGTGCGATGATTGAGCGCGCGCGGCAGGGGACCCTCGAACATGGCCGGATCGAGCTCGTAGGGTTCGCGATTGGCGTCGACGTAGGAGCGGGGAAAGCAGGCCGCCAGCAGGGGCGCGCCGCAGGCGGGCGCGGCGCCGTACAATTCGTCGATAAAGGCGTCCTCGGCCCGGCGCAGGACCGAGAGCGGCACGGCGGCTTCGGCCACGAAGGCCGCGGGATAGAGGCAGCCGCTGTGAGGGGAGGCTACGACCAAGGGCACGGTCTGGTTCGCCGGGCGGCGGAGATCGATGGCGTCCTGCATCACCAAGACATAGCGCGAGGCGATGGCCTCGTCACTTATCCCTCCTGACTTGCCAAGCCTTTTGCGGCGATGTAGACGGACCGCCTTCCGCGGCGATGGGCGCGTAGCTCAGCGGTAGAGCACTGTCTTGACATGGCAGTGGCCACAGGTTCGATCCCTGTCGCGCCCACCATCGCCTCGCCACAGCCCTTGATCTATATCGAGTGCCATCGGACTGTAGAACGTCACTGGAGTTCCGATGTCCGATTTTTTCTCGCTGTATAGCCATGACTTCGCGCGTATCGCCTGCTGCGTCCCGCGGACCCGGGTCGCGGATGTGGCCTTCAACTTCGCCGAAACACTGAGGCTGGCCGCCGAGGGCGACAAGGCTGGCGCGGCCCTCATGGTCTTCCCCGAACTCGGACTGTCGTCCTATTCCCTCGAAGACCTGCTGCTGCAGGATGCGCTGCTCGACGAGGTCGAGCAGGCGGTGGCCGAAGTGGTGAAGGCCTCGAAGAAGCTCAATCCGGTGCTGGTCGTCGGCGCGCCGCTGCGCGTGCGAGGCCGCCTGTACAATGCCGCCATTGCCATCCATCGCGGTGTGATCTTGGGCGTGGTGCCCAAGATCTACCTGCCGAACTATCGCGAATTCTACGAGAAGCGCCATTTCGTCTCGGGCGCCAATATCCTCGAGCCGCAGATCACGCTGACCGGCCAGACCGTGCCCTTCGGTACAGACTTCCTGTTCCGCTCGACCGGTAGCGTGCCCTTTACCTTCCATGTCGAGATCTGCGAGGATGTCTGGGTGCCGGTGCCGCCGTCGAGCCACGCAGCACTGGCCGGCGCCGAAGTGCTCGTCAATCTGTCGGCCAGCAATATCACCATCGGCAAAGCCGAGACGCGGCGCCTGCTTTGCGCCAGCCAGTCGGAGCGGGCGATCGCTGCCTATGCCTACTCGGCCGCCGGCGCGGGCGAATCGACGACCGATCTCGCCTGGGACGGCCATGCCGCGATCTTCGAATGCGGCGCCCAGCTCGCCGAGTCGCAGCGCTTCGCCCCCGAATCGACGATCATCCAGGCCGATATCGATCTCGGCCGCATCCGGCAGGAGCGCCTGCGCTACAACGGCTTTGCCGATTGCGCGGCCAACGAGGGCACGCGGGTCACTCGGTTCCGTTCACTCACCTTCCAGCTCGACGCGCCGAAGAAACGCGTGCCGCTGAAGCGCGCCATCGAACGCTTCCCCTATGTGCCGTCCGATCCGGCCAAGCTGCGCGACAATTGCTACGAGGCCTACAACATCCAGGTCCAGGGCCTGGCCCAGCGTCTCAAGACCAGCCGCGTGCAGCGCGCCGTCATTGGCGTCTCGGGCGGTCTCGATTCGACGCATGCGCTGCTGGTGACCTGCCGGGCGATGGACCAGCTCGGCCTCGACCGCAAGAACGTGCTGGCCTTCACCCTGCCGGGCTTTGGCACCTCGGACAAAACCTACAAGAACGCTTGGCAGCTCATGCGCCAGCTGGGTGTCACGGCGGCCGAGATCGACATCAAGCCGGCGGCGACGCAGATGCTGGCCGACATCGGCCATCCCTTCGGCCGCGGCAAGAAGGTCTACGACGTCACCTTCGAGAACGTGCAGGCCGGCCTGCGCACCGATTACCTGTTCCGCCTCGCCAACCAGCATGGCGGCATGGTGGTGGGTACCGGCGATCTGTCGGAACTGGGCCTCGGCTGGTGCACCTATGGCGTGGGCGATCACATGTCCCACTACAATCCCAACGGCTCGGTCTCCAAGACGCTGATCCAGCACCTGATCCGCTTCGTCGCCGCCTCGGGCGATGTCGACAAGGCCACGGCCGCGACTCTGCACGATATCGTCGAGACCGAGATTTCGCCCGAGCTGATCCCGGCCAGCGCCAGCGGCGCCATCCAGTCGACGGAGCAGTCGGTCGGCCCCTATGCATTGCAGGATTTCAATCTCTACTACCTGACGCGCTACGGCTTCCGTCCGTCCAAGATCGCTTTCCTGGCGTGGAATGCGTGGCACGACGTCGAGACCGGCGCCTGGCCGGTCAATCTGCCAGCCTCGGCCAAGCGCGCTTTCACGCTGGTCGAGATCAAGAAGTGGATGACGCTCTTCCTGCGGCGCTTTTTCACCAACCAGTTCAAGCGCTCGGCGCTGCCCAATGGGCCGAAGATTTCGTCGGGCGGGTCGTTGTCGCCGCGCGGCGACTGGCGCGCGCCCTCGGACGGCAGCCCCGATGTATGGTTGGCCGAACTCGCCCAACAGGTTCCCGAGAAGTAGACTGCACGCGAGTAAGGGAGGACAGCACGATGCCGCTCGAAATCAAGAAGACCGTGAAGCAGATGGTGGACGAGGCCAATGCCGCCATCGAGACGCTGCCGCTGGCCGAGGCCATGGCGATGCACGGTAAGTCGGGCGTTACCTTCATCGACATCCGCGACCCGCGCGAGCTGTGGCGCGACGGCACCATTCCCGGCGCCATCAATGTAACGCGCGGTATGCTGGAAATGTGGATCGATCCGCAGAGCCCCTATGCCAAGGAGTTCTTCCAGACCGGCAACAAGTTCGTCTTCTTCTGTGCCGGCGCGTGGCGTTCGGCGCTATCGACCAAGACGGCGCAGGACATGGGCCTGACGCCTGTCGCGCATTTCGAGGGCGGCTTCGGCGCCTGGAAGAAGGCGGGCGGGCCGGTCGCCGTCGTGGATCCCAAGAAGTAGGCGATTCGCCATGGATGCCGATACGGTGTTGGTGCCTCAGCCGACTGAAGCGGAGTTTCCCGAGTTCCTGTCGATCCCGGTGCGCGTCGCTGCGAATGCGAAGGCGACACCCAACAAGGCCGCGGTGATCTGCGAGGGCAAGACGCGCAACTGGCGTGACTTCGACGGTCGCGTCAATCAGGTCGCCCGCATGTTGAGGGGCCGTGGCATTGGCAAGGGTGACAAGATCGCCATCCTGGCGGCCAATTCGATCGAATACCTCGAGATTTTCATCGGTGGCCTGCGCGCCGGTGCCTGCGTCGTGCCGCTCTCGACCATGGCCGCCGCCGATGCGCTCGAGAAGATGCTCGACGATTGCGACGCCAAGGTGCTGTTCGTGTCCGATCAATACCGCCCGCTGTCCGAGCCGATTGAGGACAGTCTGCCGAAATTGATCCCCGGCGGGCGCATCGCCATCGATTTTGGGCGCCGGGATTGGCAATGCTACGAGGCCTGGTTGATGGCGGCGGACACGACCGACGTCTCGGTGCCGCTGGGTGTGCTCGACGACTTCAACATCATCTACAGTTCGGGGACGACCGGTCTGCCCAAGGGCATCCTGCACAGCCATGTCATGCGCGACATGCTGGCCGTGCGCTTCACGGCTTTCGACTATAGCCGCGACTGCATTTCGCTCGCCTCGACGCCGCTCTATTCGAACACGACATTGGTTTCGGTGCTGGCAACGATCGGCATCGGCGGCACGACGATCCTGATGCCGAAGTTCGATGTCGTGAAGTTTCTGCAGATCGCCGAAAAGAAGCGCGTGACGCATGCCATGCTGGTGCCGGTGCAGTACCAGCGCCTCCTGGCGCATCTCGATTTCGAGAAATACGACCTCAGCTCCTTCAAAGCCAAGCTCTCGACCAGCGCGCCGCTGCGCGCGCAGATCAAGGCCGATTGCCTGGCACGCTGGCCGGGCCGGCTGATCGAGATCTACGGCCTGACCGAAGGCGGCGGTAGCTGCACGCTCGAAGCCAATCTCAATCCCGACAAGCTCCATACCGTGGGCAAGCCGGGGCTCGGCAGCGAGATCGTCGTGCTCGACGAGCAGGGCAATGTCCTGCCGCAGGGCGAAGTCGGTGAGCTGGCCGGCCGGGCCCAGGTGATGATGAAGGGTTACTACAAGCAGGCCGACAAAACGCATGAGTTGTTTTGGCACGATCGCGACGGCCGGCTGTTCTTCAAGTCGGGCGACATGGGGAAGATCGACGAGGACGGTTTTATCGTCCTGCTCGACCGCAAGAAGGATATGATCATTTCCGGCGGCTTCAACGTCTACGCCGCCGACATCGAGGTCATGCTACTGAAGCATCCCGAGGTGATCGACGCGGCGGTGATCGGCGTGCCGAGCGACCAATGGGGCGAATCGCCGATGGCGCTGGCCGTCCGTGCGCCGGGCGCCAGGGTTACGGCGGAAGAAATCCGCGACTGGGCCAACGGACAGCTCGGTAAGACGCAACGGCTGGTATCGGTGGAATTGCGCGACTCGCTTCCGCGCAGCACCATTGGCAAGATCATGAAACGCGAGTTGCGCGCCCCCTATTGGGAAGGCCGCGCGGCGAAGATTTGAGGACAGAATGACCGAACCGACGCTGCGCTCCACCCATCTGTTCACCCTGACGCTCGATGTCAGCCCCGACATCGTCGACGTGGGCGAAACGCCCTATGGCCGCCGCCGCATCGCCACTGTGCTGGGTGGTACCTTCGAAGGCGAGGAATTGCGCGGCACCGTGCTGCCGTCGCCGGCCGGCGACTGGCTGCTGCAGCGCCGCGACGGCATCCTGATGCTCGACGTGCGGCTCACGCTCAAGACCGATGACGGCCATCTCGTCTACATGAGTTATCGTGGCATGCGGCACGGCCCGCAATGGGTGATCGACCAGCTCAACAAGGGCGAGAAGGTCGATCCCAGCCAGTATTACTTCCGCGCCACGCCGGTATTCGAGACGGCGTCGGAAAAATACCGCTTCCTCAACCGCATCGTCTGCGTTTCGACCGGTCGTCGCGATCCGGGCGGACCGGTCTACGAGGTCTTTCAGATCCTCTAGTGGGCGATCCTGTCGAGCACGGGCAGGATGTACTTGCGGAACTGCGCCGGGTTCTCGCTCATCGGGAAGTGGCCGACTTCCTTCATGATCTGCACTTCGACCCCCGGAATCTGCGAGGCGGTGCGCAGCGTATCCTCGGCGGTGCAGGAGAAATCGTACTCGCCGGTCAGCAGGTAGAGCGGGCAGACCTTGGTTTCGATAGCCTTGACCTTCTCGCGCAGGTCGCCGTCGACGCGATAGAAATAGAGATCGCCTTTGAAGATGCCGGGGCCGCTCTGCATGTACATCCACAGCGTCTCGTGGCGGCTGACAGGGGGGCTTTGCGGCGCGATCAGGCCGGAGACGAGTGCCGCGCAGACTTCTCCGCCGTGGACGTCGGGCCGATGCAGCCAGCTGGTGTCGTACCAGGGCTTCTGGAAGTCGGCGGCCTCGAGCGCGATCAGGGCGCGGAACTCAGCCGCATGGGCAATGGCGAGATTGAGCACGATGCGCCCGCCGATCGAACAGCCCATGACCACGGGCTTGTCGAGTTCCATGGCCCGGCAGAAAGCGCGGATGGCCGCGGTATAGGAGGCCGTCGTCAACTTGTACTCCTGGCGCTCCCAGCCATCTGGTGGTGTCGACTTGCCGTGCCACGGCATGTCGAAGGCCAGGACGCGGAAGCGCTTGGTGATTTCAGGATCGGCCAGCAGGTGGCGGAACTGGCGGCCATCGGCGCCGGCCGTATGCAGGCAGACCAGCGGAATGCCTTCGCCGGCTTCTTCGAAATAGACGCGATGGGCCACGCCCTCGATATCGAGGCGGACGTAACGGCCGATCATGGGATCGAGAGCGGGTGCCATCAGGTCCCCACCAGCTTTTTGCCGATGCGTGGTTCTGTTCCGTTCATCAGTCTCGTCAAATTTGCGCGATGCCTGGCGATGACATAGAGGGCGCCGACAACGGAAAAGCCGACGATCGTTGGCGGCGAACCGCAGAAATAGGCGATGAATGGTGCCGCGGCAGAGGCGGTAATCGATGCCAGGGAAACAATCTTCGAGGCGCCCAAGACAACAAGCCAGGTGGCAAAAACGATTCCTGCAGCCAGAGGATTGAGACCCCAGAATGTTCCCAGTCCCGTGGCCCCGCTTTTGCCGCCCTTGAATCCCAGAAAAACCGAGCGGCTGTGGCCGAGCACAGGCATGAGGGCCACCGCGACCGGTATCGTGTAGGGAGGCAATCCGAGGCTCGACCATAACGATGGTTCCAGGGTCATCGCCCACCAGACTGGGAGATATCCTTTGGCGATATCGACAATGAAGACAACGAGCGCTTCTATCTTTCCGACGCTGCGAAGGACATTGGTCGCTCCGGTCGAGCCACTGCCGACGGTACGAATATCGATGCCCTTGGTCAGCCCCATCCAGTAGCCGGTAGGAAGCGAACCAGCGAGGTATGCCAGAAGAAGCAGCCCGGCAGCCCAGAGGATCGTCACTGCACTCCCCTCGGCAGAGCGAGCAGGTCCTTGAAGTACTGCAGGTTCTGCAGCAGCGGGCGCATGTCGCCCTCGATCGAGGCGGCGCCGCGCTTGGTGAGCGCGAAGAGGTCGTGCCAACCCGGATCGGGGATCGTCTTCCAATAGTTGGTCCAGGCCTCGTCGCTGCCGCGAATGGCGAAAGCGGTGGAGCGCATCAGGCGTGGGCCGCGTTCGAGCGCAGCGAGGGCGCCATCACGAATCGACAGGAAGAACGGCTCGCCGCCGATATCGACGCGGCAGTCTACGGCGCACCAGCAGCCGCGACGAATCAGGTCGGTGTCGGTGGCGATGAGGGAGGGCAGTCGGTCGAAACGGTCGGCAGGGCTCATTCCTGCAGAGTGTACTCGATTGTCGAGCTGTCAGGAGCGACGAAAATCGCTTTCACCCAGCGGCCCTTGTCGTCGAACCACTGGTCCAGCCGCATGTCGCCGCTGTAGCGGTAATGCGTGGCCTCGATCGTGCGCGAGGTGGTCTGGATACTCTCACGACCGAGATTTGCGACACTGATATTGGCCTGCACACCCGTCTGGCTGTTGATCACCACGGACTGCATCGTCTGGCGCAGGTTCCAATGCGATGTCGGCATCAGGAAGCTGGATGCCGTCTCCTTGATCGCCTGATCCTTGGATATACCCTGGTCCATGACGGCGGACTGTACCAATGGTGCGGTTTTCCCGCGCTCGATCGCGAGCTGGTCGCCTGCCCGGGCGATGCGCAGGGCAAAGCGTTTGCCATTGTCGTCGGTCTGGCTGGTAAGCGACTGCAGTTGACCGCCACTCCAGGTTTCCTGGCTGCGATGAGAATAGCGATAGGCGGTGATGCCGATGATCTTCACCGAGAGATCGATGGTGGTGGCCACGGTTCTTTGGCTGCCATTGCCGGAGAACGTGAGGATATGCGTTCCAATCGCCTGGCCGCTGCGGCTGGCGATAAAGGCCACGGTCTGAGGATAGGGGGCCTCGTCAGCGGCGAACGCGGATTGTCCGGCCAGCAGCATCGCGACGGCGGCAAAAAGTACCCTGACCATGAAATCTTCCCCTGTAGTCTTATACGACGCCAAGGAGCGGCGGATCATCCTTGAAAGTCGGAGACTTAGACGACCCGCTCGGCCCTCAACTGGGCAATAACGGCAGGTTCGTAGCCAAGTTCCCGCAGGATCTGATCCGTGTGCTCGCCCAGGGTGGGCGCGCGCTGGCGGATGGTGAGCGGCGTGCGCGACAGCTTCACCGGTTCCTGCAACACCGGGATCGGCTTCGAGGCGCCCGGATATTCCATCGAATGAAAGAATTTGGCTTCGTTCACGTGCTTGTCGTCGAGCGCCTGCTGCGGCGTCAGCACCGGGCCGGCGGGGATGCGGTTGGCTTCGAGCGCCGCCAGGGCCTCGGCGACTGAGCTGCTGTCGCACCACTTCTGCATGATCGCCGACAGGGCCTCGCCGTTGTCGCCGCGCGCCAGGTCGTCGTTGAAGCGCGGGTCCCTGGCCAGGCTCTCGTCGCCCATCAGCTTGCACCAGCGCATGAACAGTGGCTGGCCGATGGTCATGGCGTAGATCCAGCCATCCTTGCACTTGAAGGTGTCCGAAGGGCCGGCGGTGAAGCCGCGGTTGAGCGTGGCGATGCGGTTGAGGTTGAGCAGCGACTGCTCGATCAGGTGACTGTTGGTGATGTTGATGGCGGTGCGCAGCAGCGCCGTCTCGACCTTCTGGCCTTTGCCGCTCTTGGCGCGGTCCATGAGGGCTGCCAGCACGCCCACGGTGTTGAGCAGCGCCGTGCCGAAGTCGACGAAGGGCGCGTTCATGCGGGTCGGCGTCTTGCCGTCACCCGACAGGTGCATGGCGCCCGACATGGCCTGGCCGATGGTGTCGAAGCCGACGCGGGTGGCGTAGGGGCCTTGCGAGCCGAAGGTCGAGGTCGTGGCCAGGATGATGCGCGGATTGAGGGCCGAGATGGTGTCGTAGTCGATGCCCATCTTTTGCAGGTCTTCGTAGGGCAGATTGGCGATCACCACGTCGGAGGTGGCCACCAGCTTCTTCACGATCTCGCGGCCCGCAGGCTTCATGGGATTGAGCGTCATGCCGAGCTTGTTGCGCGCCATCTGGAGGAACATGGCGCCGTCGCCACCCTCGACCACCGGCGTTACCCAGCGATCCTCGCTGCCTTCCAGCTTCTCGATGCGGATGACCTCGGCGCCGAGGTCGCCCAGCATGGTGCCGCAGAAGGGGCCGGCGATGTAGCGGCCGAAATCGAGAACGCGAATGCCTTCCAGAACGCCAGCCATGAGTGCGTTTCCCCTCGGTATCGCTTCAGGCCGCGCGCGGTTGGCGGCGCACCAGCAATAGCGCGGCGAGCACGACCGGGACAAGAATGGCCAAGGCCAAAAGCTCCATCGCCGCATTGCCAAGCGGCATGATCCCGCCGCCGGGCGTGGCGAGGACCAAGCCGCCGACGACCAGCAACACCCGCAACGGCCACTCGAACCCGCCGGCGCGGCGCAGGTCGCCGATGCCGGCCTGGTAGCCCTGGATACCACCGCAGATGAAGACCGTACCGATCAGCGCCGTGCCAGTGAGGTAGAGCGCCTCGAGGTAGGGTACGGCACCGTCCGGCGTGGCGGCCTGCAGTACCAGGGCCGGATTCACCACGAAGAAGAAGGGGATGAAATAGATGATGCTGCCCACCCACATCGACTCCCAGCCGGTCTTCATTGCCGGTGCGCCGGCGATGCCAGCGGCGGCGAAGGAGGCGATGGCGACGGGCGGCGTGATCGACGACAGCATGCCCCAGTAGAAGATGAACATGTGCACGGCCATCTTGTTGAGGCCGAGCTTCTCCAGCGCCGGCCCGACCAGGATGGCGAGGAAGATGTAGCACGCGGTCGTGGTGAGCCCGAGGCCCAGGACCAGGCTGGTGATGGCGCACATGGCCAGAAGGAGGAGCGCGTTGCTGCCGGCGATGGCCAGAAGGTCGCTGGCGAGCGAGGCGATGACGCCGGTAAGCGAGAAAGCGCCGATCAGCAGGCCGCAGCCGGCCAGGATGCCGGCCAGCTCGACGAAAGTGCGGCCGTTGGCTTCGAGGAAAGCCACGTATTTTTTCAGGCCCCAGCGCTTTTCGCCGAGGACCTCGTTCAGCACGATCAGGATCATCAGGCCGCCCAGCACGGGCAGCAGGATGGCGTTCATCCAGGCATCGCCCTTGCCTACGGCGGTCGCAGGCAAGGCGAGCGCCTTGGCATAGGCATCGCTACGCACCGTCATCATCGCGGTCGCAGCCAGCGCCACGGCGATGTTGATCCAGTTCACCGGCTTCCACTTGCCGGGCTGTGCCCACTGGTTCAGCACCAGCAGCAGTGCCGTGGCGTAGAAGGGCGCGTGGCTCTCGCGCTTGAAGTAGAGCAGCATGACGATCAGCAGGGCGATGACGAAGGCGTAATACCAGCCTTCCTTCAGCGTCTCCCAGGCACTGGGCAGCTCGGAGCGCGGCAGGCCCTTCAGGCCGCGGCGTGCGGCATAGGCATCGACCTGCATGAAGAGGCCGGCGTAGTAGAGGACCGCCGGAATGATGGCTGCGACGGCGACCTCGGCATAGGTGGTGCCCATGAACTGCGCCATGACGAAGGCCGTGGCACCCATGACCGGCGGCGCCAGCACCGCGCCCGTCGAGGCGCAGGCTTCGATCGCGCCGGCATAGGACGGGCTGAAGCCGGTCTTCTTCATGGTGGGAATCGTCATGGTGCCGGCGGTCAGCACGTTGGAGATGATCGAG
Organism: Reyranellales bacterium; assembly: GCA_038224985.1. Classification (GTDB taxonomy): domain Bacteria; phylum Pseudomonadota; class Alphaproteobacteria; order Reyranellales; family Reyranellaceae; genus Reyranella. Next base: position 48 of record JBBRFD010000115.1, on the reverse strand, counting down.
CCCGACATCATGCCGAGCAGACCGCTGGCGAAAATGCAGACCTTGGCG
>JBBRFD010000114.1:0-14897 GCA_038224985.1 Reyranellales bacterium | reverse complement strand
GCGACGGGAGCAGGCGGGTTGCCCAGCCGACGGATGGCCCTTACGCTGACGGGAACAAGTTGGGGAACTACGATTGGCGCGAGAGCAACGTAGACTAGCCACCGCCGCTGCGAATGTAGCCAGCTAAGTGGATCAGCACCTTGGTGCGATGATCTACACGGCGTCGACATGGGCCATTCCGGCGATCCTTGCGATCACATTCCACGAAGCCGCACACGGCTTCGTTGCACGCTGGTTCGGAGACGACACAGCATGGCGTTTAGGGCGGGTCAGCCTCAACCCGCTGAAGCACGTCGATCTGTTCGGCACGATTTTGTTGCCCGCCTTCCTCCTGCTGAGTAGCGCGCCATTCCTCTTCGGCTACGCTAAGCCTGTTCCGGTCAATTTCGGTGCGTTGCGCAATCCGCGCCGGGACATGGTGTGGGTAGCAGCGGCTGGGCCCGCCACGAACCTTCTGCTGGCTACGGCGGCGGGATTGAGGGCGCACCTCTGACCTGCCCCCGGGTTTTCGGACCACGGATAACTTGAGAGACTGGCCTCCATTCTGGAGGCAGCGATGCGCAAGTCGAGGTTCACGGACGAGCAGGTCGTGGCGATGCTGCGGGGGGGCCGACCGGGACGGCGTCCCGACGGCGGCCAAGCGGAGGTCATGCCGCGCGGCCATGAGCTCGACGCTGAGCAGGGACTGTTTGTTAGGCTCCACGAACTGGGAGGACCTAATTCGCAGCAGTGCGACCAGTGATCGATTCGACGGAGATCCGGAAATACACAAGCTCAAGCGGGCGGTTGTGGGCGCGGAGTGCAGTTCGCGCATAACCAGGCTCCCACCAATTTGCTTTTCTGGCCAGCAATTGATGAATCATTTTCCGCTCGGATTCACCTGCAACCGTATTTGGTACCTCATGATATCGTCCGAGGACGATCACACTCTGCCACTTCTGTGCGGTTACGATCTCGTCAGCCTCCAGGCAGACCAGAGGATTGGTGCGCATCCATTCGATCTTTTGACCCATAGTCGAGAAGGCGTAAATTTTATGCCCTTCAACCGTAAAATAGATCGGAACGATGTAGGGTTGGGCGTCCTGAGCACACGCGAGTTTGCCAAAGCCGACGCGCGATAGCAGGCTGAAGCAGTCTTGTTTACTGAGATCCTGGATCAACATGATGGTGGTCTTTGTATTAGGTCTTCCGAGGGAAGTGGCGGACTGGGAAAGTAGCCACCGAACGCTATAGCCGATCCGTATGCTGGAACGCGGCCGACGGCATAACCGGTCAATAGAGGAGATGGCGTTCGCGGCGCAGGCGGAAATCGTCCAGCGATGGCGACCAGGAGCGCGCAATCTCGCGCGGATCGGCTTGCGCCTTGATCGCATTAAGAGACTCCCGGGAGCCCAGCAGGCCGAGCGTGCGGTCGATTGCGAAGCGGTCGCCGTGGAGGCGATAGAGGGCCGCTACTAGCTCGATACCGAGCAAGGGACTGTCCAGCCGGTTGCGATCGGTGACGTGGATGCGGACGCCCTCACACATCTGGTTGGCGAACGTCGCCTCACGCGGCTTGAAGGTTGCAGCCTCGAACTGTACGCCTGCAATCCCGCGCGCACTGAGATGTCGGGCGAGCGCCTTGCCGTCGATCCAAGGTGCGCCCACCAACTCGAACGGCGCATCCGTGCCTCGGCCGACGCTGACGTTGGCGCCTTCGACCATGGCGACTCCGGGGTAGAGCACCGCCTGCTCGAGGCGCCGCAGATTGGGCGAGGGCGGCACCCAGGCAAAGCCGGTCTGGTCGAACCACTGGGCGCGACCGTAGTAGCGCATGCCGATCACGTGCAGCTTGGTGCCGAGATTCTTCTCCGCGTTGAACAGGCGTGCGAGTTCGCCGATCGTCATGCCGTGGCGCACTGGCAGGGGCAGGTAGGTGATGAACGACACGAGGTCGGCATCGAGCACCGGGCCCTGCACCGTGCTGGCGGTGATCGGATTAGGCCGGTCGAGGACGAAGAAATCGAGCTTGTACTGGGCCGCAGCCTCCATGGCGTAGGCCATAGTCGTGGCATAGGTATAGTAGCGCGTCCCGACGTCCTGCATGTCGAAGACCAGCCCGTCCAGGCCCGCGAGCATGGCGGCTGTCGGCCGCCGCGTCTCGCCATAGAGGCTGTGGACTGGCAGCCCCGTCGCCTCGTCGCGATCCGAGGCGATCTTGCCCTCGCGTGCCGCATCCAGACCGTGCTCGGGGCTGAACAGCGCCACCAGCTTAGGCCCCGCCGCGGTATGCAGGACGTCGGCAGTGCGCCGTCCCTTAGCATCGCGGGCGGAGCGGTTGGTGATAAGGCCGACCCGTCGCCCCGCCAGCTGGCGAAAGCCTTCGGCTTCGAGCACGTCGATGCCCGACAGCACCTGTTGCCGAACGCCGCTGGCCATGGCGCCGGCCACGGCGGAGATGCGCCTCAGCATCGGCAGGATGTTGCCCTTGCCGTCGGGATGCAGCCGATTGCTGAGCACGATCAGGAAACTCTGCGTCTCGGGGTCGATCCACAGCGCGGTGCCGGTATAGCCGGTGTGGCCGAACGAGCGGGTCGAGAAGGACGGCGCAAGAAAGCCCGAGTAGGGCGAATCGATGTCCCAGCCGAGGCCGCGCAAGGCCGACCCGCCCGCCGGGCTCTGCGGCCGGGTCATCGTCGCGATCGATTGCGGGCGCAGCACGCTGGGACCGCTCTTCGCGCCGCCGGACGCCATCATGCGCGCGAACAGTGTGAGGTCGTCGGCCGTGGTGAACACGCCGGCATGGCCGGCAACGCCGCCCATACGAAAGGCGATCGGGTCCTGGACCTCGCCCCAGCGCAGTTCGCCGCCCTCGACGTCGGCCGGCGCGATGCGGTCCTTGAGCGTGGCGGGCGGCCGGAAGCCGGTGTCGCGCATGCCGAGCGGCTGGAAGATGTTGGCAGCGGCGTAGGTTTCCAGCGATTGGCCCGACACCCGGCGCACCAGCTCGCCCAGCACGATGAAATCGACGTCGCTGTAGATGAAGCGCGAGCCGGCGGGCGCCAGCGGCTTGAGCGCCACGATGGTGTCGAGCGCGCCCTCGGTGCCGGACCAGACACGCGTTGGTATGCCGGCGGGCAGGGCGGCATAGTGGGTGAGGAGTTGGCGCACGGTGATCTCGGCCTTGCCGTTGGCCGCGAAGGCGGGCCAGTAGATGGCGGCCGGCTTGTCGAGATCGATCAGACCGCGCTCGACCAGTTGCTGGATCGCCACCGTCGTCGCCATTACTTTGGTGAGCGAGGCGGCATCGTAGATCGTGTCGACGGTGGCCGGGCTGCGGTCGGGCAGAACGGCGCGATCCCCATACACCTGGCGCAGCACGACCTTGTCGCCGACGCCCACCACCACTACGGCGCCGGGAAGGTGCCCGGCCGCGATCTCCTCGCGCATGATGGTGCCGATGGCTGCCGCGCCCTCGGCCGGTGACATTCGCGCTAACGTTGCCGCGGTGGGTGGGGCGGCAGCGGCGGGCGTGACTGACGCCGCGCACGAGATCAAGGCCTGGCAGGCCAGGCCGACGAGAAGTAGGCACAGCGCCTCAGTGCTTCGCCGGCGTCTTGTCGTTGGACGTCTCGGGCTTGATGTCACTGGTCGAATATACATTGCGCGGGTTCCACAGCATCCAGCCGACCGAGCCGGCATCACGGGCCGCCTTGATCTGCTTGCCAATCTCGTCGGCACCGAACTTTTGTCCGCCAAAGGCATAGTCCGGGAATGCCTGTAGCCAAGGGCGGTATCGTACGGCCGTTCCGGCCGTCCTGCTCTTGCATTCCTCGAGGGAGCGGTGGACGATTTCGTAAGGGTGGGCGACTGGGTCGCGGTAGCCAGGAATGCCAAATTGGAAGCCCGACGGATAGAGCATGGGTGAGATGTAGTCCACCGCCGTGGCCAGATCCTCCACGCGCTGTCCGATCCCGGTGTCATTGCGGTTCCAGCAGACGTAGCCGAAGGAATCCATCGAGAGGAAAACGTTGTAGGGCGTGAGCCGCCGCCTTGCCTCGCGCAGGAAGCCGGTGATGGCTTCGACGCGTGAGGCTTCGGTCGAGACCTGCGAGAAGGCGGGGCCCGCGGCGTCGGGAAAGCGTACATAGTCGAACTGGATCTCGTCGAAGCCGGCCGCGGCGGCCTCTTCGGCCACGCCTAGCGTGTAGTCCCAGGCTTCCTTGTGGAACGGATCGATCCAAGCCAGCCCTTCGCGGTCCTTCCAGACGGCGCCGCCGGGGCCACGAACCGCCCAGTCGGGCCGCGCGGCCACCAGCAAGTCGTCCTTGAACACGACAATGCGCGCGATGATGTAAACGCCCTTGGCCTTGAGCGTGGCCGCGAGCTCCTTCAGGTCGGGGATGGTGCGCAGCTTGAGCGCGCCAGCCTTGGCAGCGAGCGGCAGCGCGCTGGGATAGGGGATGAGGCCGCGGTCGCCCTTGAGGTCGATCACTAGGGCGTTCAGTCCACTTTTCTCGATGACGTCGAGCGCAGGGTCGAGCAGGAACGGCGCACCGATGCCGTAGACGGTCAGGTAGAGCGCCTTGGGTTCCAGAGGCGTCAGCCGGATCGTCCGGTAGGCCTCATCGCCACCTGCAATCGACTCGCGGCGATACCCGGCGGCGCGGACCTGCAGCGGCGCGGTGCCGCCGGCGATGGCGTATTTGCCCCGCGCATCCGTGGCGATCGTGTCATTGCCCAAGGTGACGATGGCATTAGCAATCGGTGTGCCCGTCATGGCGTCGATGACGGTGCCGTCCCGCGTCTCGGCCTGAGCGCCAGGCGGCAGCGACAGCAGCATGGCAAGGAGGAAGGCGACGACCGAGGTCCGAAAACCTCTCGCGGTCGGGCAAGTCCACTCAGAGTTCTTTATGAGCCTCACTGCCGCACCACATCGGCTTTTGGTGCGGGTTGCTGGTTGGGCCCTGACAGCAATGCCTCGAAGCGTGCGCCACGATCGGCGTCGGTGACGATGTAGCGTGGCAGCGCCATCAAATTCTCGGCGCGGGTGACGGCACGGCGCTCGATGGAGAAGCCCACGGCGTAGCCTGCGGCGCGGGCCCACTGCACCAATTGAGGGTCGTAGATGCCGAAGGGCCATGCGAGAAGATCGACCTTGCCGCCCAGGCGCTGGTCAAGAACCGCCTTCGACTTCACGAGTTGGTCCTGCACGAAGCGTTCATAGGCCGGTGCGGCGAGGCGGCGCCGTTCGACGTTGAAATTTGGATGCCAGTAGGTGTGAGACTGCACATCGACCAGACCGGATGCCTTCATTTCGGCGAGTTGCTCCCAGGTAAGGGCATAGCTCGCGTTAGAAACAGCCGATGGATATATGAACAGTGTGACGGGAATCCGGTGGCGCTGGATCAGCGGAAACAGGTCCGTGTAGACCGTGCGATGGCCGTCATCGACGGTCAGCACCACAGCGCGATCTGCCAACGCAGCCTGGGGATCTGTCGAGGCAGCGCCGAGCGATCCGACAAGCGCCTGCAGGGAAACGACCCGGTAGCCACGCTCCTGGATGAGGCGGAACTGGGCCTCGAACACCGGCGTTGTCACCGTCATGTCGTCGGTGACCGCCGGGCCGAAGCGGTGATAGACGAGAACTGGAACGTGCAGCGTCGGGTCCGCTGCTCCAGCCGATACGCCTGTGAGGACCACTAAGGCGGCCATCGCCGCCTCCAACAGTCTTCGAACGAGCCGGCACGATACGATGGCAGTCAACCAAGCGCCAACGAGACTGAACATGCTTCATTATACCACTGAACACGGTCGTAAGCTTGATCTAACGCAAGAGCGGCAATTATTCAGCCCTGAGACGAACGCCCTTCGCGTGCTGCGACCAAGCGGCACGCTATCGAGCCCCGGGATCTATTCGACCGACCTTCGCATTCTGCTCCTTCGCGGCCAGCTTGGGCGACACCCGCCCTGTCACTACACTCTGTCCGGGTGGCAAGGAGCGTATGCGACGCCTTATGGATCTCATCGCTTCTGGACTGATCAAGCCATTCGTTAGCAATGGCTCGAGAAAGGCATCGACCGTGTCGAGCGACTGCCGAAGGCTGCTCCTCTCCATTCCAGTGATGCGATAACCAACTTGATTACCGTCCAACCCCATGTCGATGCTTCGGACGTCAAGCATCGCATTGAGGAGGCGCTCATACGCAATGCCGGAGTCGACGCAGGCGGAATCCGCGTTGCAGTTTCCGATGGTATTACAACGAAACTCGGACGCACCTGTCGCTCGACAAGAATTCGCCGGGTCGTCAACCAATCCAACGGCTCGGCCAGGTGGTCGCCCAGCCAATCCTTGGCGGATGCATCATGAAATACTGCCGGATGTAGAATTTGGTAGGCACAGGCGTCTGCTTATGACTTCATCCCTTTTCAATCGCGCAACCTGCATCCAGCCAGCCTTTGAAGCCGCCCAGGTTCCGGACGTTGCCGTAGCCCATCTCTTTCAAGGTTTTTCCGACCATCGCGGCGCGTCCTCCCGAGGCACAATACCCCTGCAGCCGTAGACGGTTTTGACGGCATTTTCTGCCTCCGTCTTTTCGGCGAAATGCCCGACACTCCCGGTCAGCGTTACAACACCATCTTTGGCGCTGACTCCTATGTTTGCCGCATCGATGCTCGGCCACCAACCGAGTTCGTGCCGCACGTTCTTCTCGACTTGCAGATCGGTCATCATCGGCTTGGTTCCTGCAGGAGCGGTGCGCGAGGCGGCTGCGCGGACTACGCGGCCAGCTTGCCTTCATGGAGAGCGATGCTCGATTGCTTGAGGCTGCCGAGGACGACTTGGGCCCGAGCGATCTCTTCGCTTGATCCACGTGCCATGACGAGAAACGCATCCGCCTTTAGAGAGTTTTCGTAGGCGATGACGCTGTCCTTGGGAATGCCGCGGCTGTAGAGCGCCGCGCCCAGAGCGCTCAGGCCGCCGACGACAACGGCTCCTTCGATTGCGGCGATGAGTGCGGTTGCCAAGTATCCCAGCACCACGACCTGTCCAACACCGGGAACGGCGAGAAATATCCCGCCGGCAAACCAGCCCCACAGCCCACCCCAAAAAGCGCCGCGCTTGCCCCAGAATTTGACGCGGTCTCCGATGTTGTAGAATCCGACGGCTTTTTCGTCAGTGTGATAACCTTGGCCGACAATACTGAGTTGCTTGATGTCCATGCCGGCGTCCGCCAGCTTCCGGACCGCAAGCTCCGCTTCATGGTGGTCGATAAAGGTGGCCACGACAGATGCGCTTTCGGTCATTTGGAAGTGTCCATGTCTGGAGCTGTTACCGAACAGGCGGCAACCATCGCCGCCGATTGAGGCAGAGAACGCTCCGTGCAGAGTAAGTTTTTGGATGAACGTCCTGCCGATCTGGGCTCGGGCGCAACGATGGAACGGGAAACTCTGCGTCGAGGTTCCCGCCTATGAGATATTAAACTTCCAAGGAGCGATTCGACTCGGTCATCTTATGGTGCTCTTGTGCCGTATAGCGTTGCGAATACGGGGTCGCGTCGCCGTTCGACGCGGAGAAAGATCGCGCAATGGCCACCTTGGGTGAGTTTGAAGACACCGTGAAGCGTGTCGATGGCGCGTGCCATCGCGTGTTGGAAGAGGTCGGTAGCGCTGAAGCTCAACGTCACCTGGTCGGGCTCCTCGATGTGAGCTTGCTGCCTTTCAAGGCAGGGACATCTTTCGGTATTCCGATGAACGGCTATGTTGAGCAAGCCGAGATTGCCGCGACAGCTGTGCGCAATCAGGCGAATAGGCCCAGTGATGAGTTTCAAGGCTCTGTCTCGGATCTGCGCCAGCGCCTCTTTTTGATTGCGTCGGAGATCGTAAAGCTGAGCAAAAACTGAGCGTCCTTCGCCGACGGTCGCGAGTGCGGCGTGAAAGAAGAGGACAGGCCGCTACGTTAGCGATGGCCTGATCGCTACGCTGACTTCCGATTCAGCGACCTGAAAGCGCTTGCCATCATACGAAGCCTTGCAGCGAAGGATCTTGGCAAGGCCAGCTAGCAATGCGGCCTGGCGGTTGGTTTGGCGCGTGAAGAAGCGGTTTGCGCACCTGATTGCGGCGCTTGCCTTCGATGTTCCCGATGAACGGCGATTGGATGCACGCATTCTAACCGGTGCGGCGCTGTTTGGGATCAGCTGGGGTATATCCGGTCTCTGCCCCAGCTCGGCTATCGCCAGCCTTGCCCTCAACCTGCCTTAGCCGGCCTCTTCGTGGCCGCGATGCTGGGAGGCATGGTCTTGCATCCTGTCACGATCGGACGCGCCCGCGTCTCTGGATCGGATCTGGCGCAACCGATGGCGTCGTAGCGCTCTTCTTTCTCTTTGCAGCCTTTGTCGCAACGTGCAACGCGGACGGAGTCCTATCTGCGAAGCGCCTGTGCGACCCAATTCTCGATGCCGGCCGCATCCATCAGCCCGGACTGGCGAGCAATTTCCTTTCCGTGCTTCAGGAGAATCATCGTCGGAATGCCCCGAATGTTGAACCGGCCGGCCAGTTGCTGCTCCTCATCCGTGTTGACTTTGGCAAGACGCACGGTGGGCTCAAGATTGCTTGCCGCCTTTTCGAAATGAGGCGCCATGGTCTTGCAGGGCCCGCACCAGGGCGCCCAGAAATCGACGAGCAGCGGAATGTCGCTTTTCGTGGCATGCAACTCGAAGCTCACGGCATTCAGTGCCACCGGATGTCCCTTGAACAGCGGAGATCCGCATCTTCCGCACTTGCCGGCGGGTCCTGCCGAGAGCTTTTCCCGAGGCACGCGATTGAGCGTATTGCAGGCCGGGCAGGGGACAATGGGAGTTTCGGTCATGGCCACCCTGATGATGATTGACAATGATTGTTCGAACGTCGGCTTACTGCCTTGACAAGGATCAAGGTTCGTCGGGAACGACCGGCGCAACTTGTATTGGCGAGTGCCCGTGGCTGGAGATAAACGCATGAACGATCAAGTGTCCGTTACCATCACGCGCCAAAACAAATATCAATTTCTCGTCGATTTTGGCTCCGACATCGCCAAGTCGATCGCTGACGAACCTGCGCCGCTCGGTGACGGTGCCGGTCCTTCGCCCTCGCAATTGCTGGCGGCAGCTGTGGCGAACTGCCTTTCGGCGAGCCTTCTTTTTGCTCACGGCAAATTCAAAGAGGACCCGGGCCGCCTGACCACGACGGCCGTTTGCAAGATCGGACGAAACGAAAAGAACAGATTGCGGGTCACGGGCATCGAGGTCGCCATGACCCTCGGTGTGGCTCCAGAGTCGCTCGGCCATCTCGATCGGGCCCTGGCACAATTCGAGGACTTCTGTACGGTTTCCCAAAGCGTGCGCGCCGGTATTCCCTTCACCGTCACCGTCATGGGGCCGGATGGTCGGGTCCTCAAGTCGACCTGACCCTACCGCCTCGACAGGTTCTGCGATGTGCGAACTGTTCTGTCTCTCAAGCCGATTGCCGACGCGAGCGACTTTCTCACTCGGGAAATTCGCCGCCCGCGGCACACCGAGCGGCCACTCCATCGATGGCTGGGGCATCGCCTTCCATGACGGGCGCGACCTGCGTCTCTACAAGGAACCGGAACCCGCCGGCGACAGCCCATGGCTTGCCTTCATCCAAAGTCGACGCCTGCCGGCGCGGCTCCTGATCTCGCATATACGCCACGCCACCCGCGGTGGCGTCACGCTGGCCAACACGCAGCCCTTCGCCCGCGAGCTCGGCGGCCGCATGCACCTGTTCGCCCACAACGGCTTTCTGAACGGCGTCGACGAGTGCTTCGCCGGATCGCCGCGACACTTCCGGCCGCTCGGCGATACCGATTCGGAAATGGCCTTCTGCCTGTTGCTCGAACACCTGTTGCCGCTCTGGCAAGGCGGCGGCGTTCCATCGGTAGAGGCAAGGCTCGCCGCCGTCTCTGACTTCGCAGGCGAGATGCGTGACCTTGGCCCTGCCAACTTCCTGTACAGCGACGGCGAGATCGTCTTCGGCCACGGGCACCGGCGCACCCAGGCCGATGGCAGCATTGCCGCGCCGGGACTGTGGTTTCTCCACCGCGAATGCGACGTCGATGCAGACACTCTGGCGCCGTTCGGAGTGACGATCGAGCTCGGCGGCGGTGCACAGAAAATCACGCTGCTCGCCAGCGTCCCCTTGAGCGGCGAACCGTGGCGACCGCTCGCCGAGGGCGAGATTGTCGTCGTCGCAGACGGTCAGCTGGTCTTGAGCGCTCCGCCATCGTCGCGCAGCCAGACATAGGTCGCCGGTATCACCAGCACCGTAAGGGCGCTCCTTCCTCGTCCCGAGCGCTGAATTGCAAGACAGGAGACTTATCGCCGTGGCCTTCTTGAGCTTGCGGTGCGAGGAAGGCGGGCGCATCACGCACTCACGGGGGCATGGCCGGCTCCACAACGCGGCCATCCACCAGCTCGATGATGCGGTCACAGTCGTGGGCGATCTCGAGACTGTGAGTAACGATCAGGAAACTGGTACCGTTGCTGCGGTTGATCTCGCGCATCATCGCGAAGACATCGGCGGCTGACTTGCTGTCGAGATTGCCGGTCGGTTCGTCGGCCAGCACCAGCGCCGGGTCCATAGCCAGCGCGCGCGCCACGGCGACGCGCTGCTGCTGGCCGCCCGACAGGACATTCGATGGATGGTCACTCCATTTTGCCAGCCCCAGTCCGGAGAGCAGGGCTAGGGCGCGCTCCCTCATCGTGTTGTCGGGGAAGCCGCGTTCAACCAGTAGCGGCATCATCACGTTCTCGAGTGCGGTGAAAGCCGAGATCAGCAGATGGTGCTGGAAGACGAAGCCAATGCTGCGGCCGCGTAGGCGTGTGAGCCCCGAATCGTCGAGCGTGGCGGTTTCGTGGCCGTCGACGAACAGTCGGCCCGAGGTTGGCCGGTCCAGCAGGCCCATGATGTTGAGCAGTGTGCTCTTGCCTGATCCCGAGGGGCCGATCAGGGCGACGAACTCACCGCGGCGCAGCACCAGGTCGATACCGTGCAGGATCTCGACCTCGTTCGGCCGGCCGACGTCGTAGGATTTGCGCACGGCCTCAAGGAGCAGGACGTCGTCAACCACGGATCGCCACCACCGGATCGAGGCGCGATGCGCGCAGCGCCGGCGCCATCGCCGCCAGCACGCCGGTAAGGGTGGCGAGCAGGGCAACGGCGACGAACAATGATCGTTCGAGCACCAGCGGTATGAGCTCGCTGCCGTCGGCCTGGCGGACGTTGTCGTGGAAGACCATCAGGCCGCCGGCACCGATCAGCGAGCCGATCGCCGCGCCGATTAGCCCGATCAGCGCTCCCTGGATCAGGAATATGCGCAGGGTTTGGCCGCGCGACGTGCCCATCGCCCGCAGGATGCCGATATCGCGTGAGCGCTGGATGACCGAAACGACCAGTACGCTGGCAATGCCCAGCGCCACCGACAGGGCGACGAACAGGCGGATGACGGCACTCGACAGGCTCTGCGCCTGGACCGCCGAGAAAAACTGGGCATTGGTTGCGATCCAGCTGTAGGCGGCGGTGCCGGTCAGCGGTTGTAGCCGGCGGGCGACGGTCTCTGCGGCATAGACGTCGGTCAGGGTAATCTCGATGCTGGTAACGCCGCCGATCAGATCGAGTAGGCTCTGGGCAGTGCGCATCGGCACATAGACATTGCGCTCGTTGACCGACCGGTTGCCGAGATCGAAGATGCCTGTGATGGTGAGTGCGCCGCTGCCGAGAGACCCCGCCGTCAGGGTTAGTCGGTCGCCGACGCCGACGCCAAGATAGCGTGCGAGCTCGGAGCCGATCACGATATCCTGGCTGCCCAGCCGGGTCGTGCCGGCGGCCAGATTGTCGGGCAGGCGAACGATTCGGAAATAGGTGTCGGGCTCGATACCGAGCACGGTGACGGCGCGAGAAGCGTCGCCGCGCACTGCCAGGGCCGAGCCGGAGGTCACCGGCGACACCTCCACGACGGCCGGATCGTCGCGCAGCAGCCGAACGATCGCTTGCCACTGATCGACCGAGCGAATGCGCTGCAACGGCATCTGCACGATCGGCAGCGCCATCACTCCGTCGCCACCGCGCAGCGGCCGGGCGATCTCATCGCGGGTCTGTAGCGTGATTTGCGGCTGCGAAGTCAGGATGCGCCGCGTCAGATTGGCCTGCAGTCCGGTGAGCAATGCTGACATGAAGACGATGACGGCGATGCCGACCGATACGCCCGAGACTATGAACAGCGTCTGCATCCGGCCCTCACGCAGGAAGCGCACCGCGGCGATCCATTCGAAGGGCAGCCACCTACTCATGGCTCATTGCCCGGATCCGGTCGCCGTCGCCCACCGCGGCGTCTGGCGCAATGGCGCGCTCGCCCTCGGCCAGGCCCTCGCCGATCTCGACGCGGATACCGCCACGCAGGCCGAGCTTCACGGGTTGACGCCGGGCGTGTCCGCCATCGACCTTGAGCACCCAGGGCGCCGGCCCGTCGATGTCGTGGACGAAGCGCGGCGCCAGCACCAGGGCACCCTGTTTGCGGGCGACTTCGATGTCGACTGAAACGGTCATGTCCTCGCGCAGCCACGGCGGCAGGTCGGTCGGCGCCACCCGGAGCTTCACTTCGACCGCGCCGCGCTGAAGATTGACTGAAGGATTGATGAAGACGATCTGAGCTGGAAAGATGTGGCCGGGATAGGCGTCGGCGGCGGCCAGCGCCGCTTTGCCGGGGGCGATCAGGCTGAGGTTGCGCTCGTCGATTTGCACCACCAGCTGGACCTCGCCGGTGGGTGCCAGCCGCATCACCACGCGGCTGGGCTGGACTATGTCGCCTCGCTCGACATCGCGAAAGATCAGCGTGCCGTCGACCGGCGCCAGGATGCGGGCGTAGGACAGGCGGGCCTCGGCCGAGCGGAGCGTCGCAGCCGCACGCGACACCTCGTTCCGGGCGAACTGGTGTTCGGTGCCGCCCGGCTGGTTGATGGTCAATACCAGCCGTGCGGCACGCACCCGGGTCGCGGCGACGTCGAGGTCGCGCCGGTCGGTGTCGAGCTGTGAGGTGGTGGCGAAGTGCTGGGCCTGCAGCTTCTCGGTCCGGGCGAAGTTCTGCTGTGCGTTGAGCAGGGTTGCCTCGGCCTGCTGCAGCGCCTGCTGGGCGGTCGGCAGGGTGCTTTCCTCGATCTGGCGGAAGCGGGCCTCGGCCGAGGCCCGCGCGCCTCTGGCCTGATCGACGGCGGCCTGGACGTCGCGCTCGTCGAGCAGGATCAGAACGTCACCCTCTTTCACCGCCTGGCCCTCCTCGACCGGGATGGAGGCGACCACGCCGGTGACTTGGGCACCGATATCGACGCGATGGCGCGACTCGACATGGCCGACGGCGACGACGGACTGCACGATGTCGTGGCGGGTCGCGGCCTGAGTGCCGACGCGCGGTCCGAGGAGCAGGCCCGGACCGAAGTTGGTGACGAGGACGAAGATGGCGATGCCGGTCGCGATCTGCCAGCGCCACGGCCGAACGCGTCCGGCTATCGCCCGGGCATGCAGCCACCCCGATCCGGGCTCAGAGCGCTCAGGAGGCGGAATCCGGTTGGCCGAGCCAGGCGGTGGGGGGGTGGTCATGCGACGAATCGGCGGGGCCGGCTAGACGACGGTGCCGAAGACAACGCCGACGGCTGCCGTCAGGCCCATGGCAATGGCGCCCCAGAAGGTCACCCGGGCCGCCGCCCACCACGGATTGGCGCCGCCCGCCCGTCCGCCGATCGCGCCGAGAACGGCGAGGAAAATCAGCGACGCGGCCGACACGGCAGGCACTAGATTGGCAGCGGGTGCCACGAACACCATCAGCAACGGCATCGCCGCCCCGACGGCGAACGACGCCGCCGAAGTCAGCGCTGCCTGCACCGGCCGCGCTGCGCCGGTAGCGGTCAGGCCGAGCTCGTCGCGTGCATGGGCGCCAAGTGCATCGTGCGTCATCAGTTGGGTCGCTACGGTGCGCGCGAGTTCGGGCGCGAGGCCGCGGGCAACATAGATCTCGGCGAGTTCCTCGAGCTCGAGGTCGCCACGCTCGGCAAGTTCGCTTCGCTCACGGGCCATGTCGGCAGCCTCGGTATCGGCCTGCGAGCTTACCGAGACATATTCCCCGGCCGCCATCGACATGGCGCCACCCACCAGGCCGGCAACGCCGGCGATCAGCACGTCGTTGCGCGTCGCGGCCGCCACTGCGACGCCGACGATCAAGCTGGCGGTCGAGACGATACCGTCATTGGCTCCCAGCACGGCGGCGCGCAGCCAGCCGATCCGCTCGACTACATGCCACTCGGGGTGGCGGGTTAGTCTGGACATGGTGGCCTCAGCTTCGCCCGGCGCCGCTTCTCGCAGCCGCCCAAGCAGCATCAGGACGACAACGATCATGGAAACGCCTAAGCACGCCGACGCTGCCGAGCAGGATGAAGAGCAGGATTAGAAGAATGGGACTTAGAAACATGACGTCGGCTCCGTGAAATCCGCAGGGGTGGCAGGGGATCGAGACGGAGATGGTCGTCCCGGGCGCGAGGGCGTGACATCGCCTGCTGGAAGGTCCGCATCGCTAGCTGCAGATTGATGGCTTAGCTCCCTCCCGGCCTTGACTGAGATCAAGCACCGCGCAGAACTACGATCACATCATGCCCTTGGTACCTGCGACCAGCTCATCGGCCTTCTTTTTCTGTTCAGACGTCAGAACGGCATAGAGGGCGACCACGACAGGCCGCATTGGTCTTCAGTCCATCGAGTTGCGCCGTCAGAGTCATCTCGTTGGCCATCAGCTTGTCGGGCCAGCTGGTGGCCATTGCCGGCATCGCCGGCATCGTTGGTGATCCTGGAGCGGTCGCCGTTCCAGGCATCAAAGGCAT
>JBBRFD010000113.1:0-14993 GCA_038224985.1 Reyranellales bacterium | reverse complement strand
GATGATGCCCGACATCTTCGTCGAACTAGCCAAGGGCCTCGAGCGCCCCTGCTTCGACTACATGATCAACGAAGATTCCTCGATGGTGCCTTACACCTACAAGGGCAACCACGACACCTACCTGAAGTACGGCGCCAGTGCGCCCAAGCTCGATCCCGCGGTGCTGGTGCCGTGGCTGGCGATGGCGACGAAGTATCTCGGCCTGGTGCCGACGCTGTCGATCTCGGAGTACCCGCCCTATCTGATGGCGCGCCTGGTGAACTCGCTCGACCATGTTACCGAGGGCCGCATCGGCTGGAACTGCGTCACCGGCAGCAACGACGGTGCCGCCGAGAATTACGGCCATGTCGGCCAGCGGCCGCACGACGAGCGTTACGACGTAGCCGATGAGTTCACCGATGTCGTGACGCGCCTGTGGGAGGCCTGGGGCGAGGACGCGATGGTGCTCGACCCGACCATTCCGATGTTCGCCGACGGCTCGAAGGTCCGGCCTATCAATCATGAAGGTAAGTACTTCAAGGTGCGCGGGCCGATCAACGCGCCGCGCTCGCCGCAGGGCCGCGTGCCGATCTGCCAGGCCGGTGGCTCGCCGCGCGGCCAGCAGTTCGCTTCGCGCTGGGCCGACACGATCATCACCAATGCCGTCGGTGTCGAGGGCATGAAGAGCTTTCGCGAGGACGTGCGCCGCCGGGCCATGGCCTGGGGCCGCGACCCGGACAGCGTCAAGGTGCTGTTCCTCGCCTACCCGATCGTCGATACGACGATGGAAGCGGCACAAGGGCGCCGCCGGCTGGAGCAGGAAGAGTCAGGAAAGCATCTCGACATGCAGCTCTCGGGCATGTCGCGTCTCACCAACATCGATTTCTCGCAATTCGATCCCGACGAACCGCTGCCGGCGCATCTCACGACCAACGGCCATCAATCGTCGCTCGCCAAATGGATCGGCAAGACGCCGCGTTCGCTGGCGTCGGGCATTACCAGCCGCCAGGGTGTCGACATGGTGGGCACACCCGACCACGTCGCCGGATTGATGCAAGAGATCATGCAGGAGGTGGGCGGCGATGGCTTCCTGCTGTTCAACGCCCATTTCGACCGGCGCTACATCATGGAAGTCTGCGACGGCCTCGTGCCCGAATTGCAGCGCCGCGGCGTCACGCGCAAGGGCTATGCCCACAAGCACTTCCGCGACAATCTGCTGGAGTTCTGAGCCGCCTCAGCGTTCGGCCATCTTGTGATCGTAGTGCTCGCACAATCCATTGCCGAGCATATTGGCGCCCCAGAGCAGCACGATGATCGACAGGCCGGCGAGATTGGCAATCCATGGCGCGATGAAGAGGCGCGTGCCGCCTTCCGCCAGGATATTGCCCCAGGACGCCGCCGACGGCGGCAGGCCGAGACCGAGGAAGGAGAGCGCGGTTTCCTGCAGGATCATCTGTGCCACCTGCAGCGTCGCAACGACAGTCAGGACCGGCATGACCTGCGGCAGGATGTGCCGGCGCATGATGTAGAAGTTCTGCCACTGCCGGACTCGCCCATCACGCCCAGCGTCCGGCCGGGCTGCACATCGAAGCTCACATCGCGGACGGCATCCAGCACGCCCTGTCTCGTGTCGAAGGCGACCGACAGGTCGCGCACCGACAGGAGAGGCGATTCGGATGTCGTTGCGGGGTCCATCGCCTCTCTCCCTGCAAAATTGCGGCCAAGCTGTGAAGCCGATTTGCCTCGGCGCCACGCTTGCCCGTAGGGTTGTCTCCCGCCGTCACCTCGAAAGCGAAGAAAGCCCAATGGACGCTGAACTGAACCGGGATGCGAAACAGATTGTCGGGACCTGGCTGGAGGGCCTGAACGAGGCCCTGCGCAGCAGCGATGCGCATCGATTGGCTGCGCTGTTCCGGCCGGACTGCGACTGGCGCGATATCATTGCCCTGACCGGGACCATTGTGACAGTCAGTGACCGCCCTGAGGTTACACAGCGGCTGGCCGCCGCCGCCATGGCCAGCGGCGCGCAAGCCTTTGCCATCGATCCGGAACGCACGTCGCCGCGCGATGTCGAGCGGGCGGGCGAGGTCTGTGTCGAGGCTATTCTACAGTTCGAGACGACGGTCGGACGCGGCGCGGGCATCGTGCGTTTGAAGCGGTCGGATTGCCGTGTCGGCGCGGCGGTTGCCTGGACGTTTCTGACGGCGTTGATGGAGCTGACGGGATACGAGGAAGACACGGTCCGGGAGCAGGCGGAGGAACCCGCCTTCGAGCGCGATTTCCACGGTCCCAACTGGCTCGACCGGCGTCAGCAGTCACAGAAATACGCCGACCGCGAGCCGGCCGTGCTGATCGTGGGTGGCGGTCATGCCGGCATCACGGCGGCAGCGCGCCTCAGGGCACTCGGCGTCGACGCGCTGGTCATCGATAAGATGGAGCGCATCGGCGACAACTGGCGCAAGCGCTATCACGGGCTGAAGCTGCACAACCAGAAGCACAGCAACCATCTGCCCTATCTGCCATTCCCCTCGACCTGGCCAAAATACATTGCCAAGGACAAGATCGCCAACTGGCTCGAATCCTATGTCGAGATTCTCGAGATCGACTTTTGGACACGCACGACCTTCCGGGGCGCGTCCTGGGATGGCGAGGCCAAATGCTGGAAGGCGCGGGTCACGCTGGCCGATGGCGGCGAGCGCGAGCTCTGTCCGCATCACATCGTCATGGCGACCAGCGTCAGCGGCACGCCGAACATACCCGAGATTCCGACGCTCGACCGTTTCAAAGGCAAGGTCCTGCATTCAAGCCGCTTCACCGGTGGCGGCGAGTGGCGCGGCAAGGACGTCTACGTCTTCGGCACGGGTACCAGCGCCCATGACATCGCCCAAGACCTGCACGGCAACGGCGCCCAGGTGACCATCGTGCAGCGCAGCCCCACGCTCATCACCAATGTCGAGCCGAGCGCGCAGCTCTACGACGGCATTTATTACGGCAAGGGCCCCTCTTTCGAGGACCGCGATCTCATCAACGTCTCGGTGCCGCTGCGCGTCATGAAGGTGGCGCACAAGATCCTGACGGATCAGTCGCGTGTTCATGACGCGGCCCTGCTGGAAGGCTTGGAACGCGTCGGCTTCAAGCTCGAATTCGGCGAGAACGGCACCGGCTGGCCGCTCAAGTATCGTTCACGCGGCGGTGGCTACTATTTCAACGTCGGCGCCTCGGATCTGGTCGCCCGCGGCGAGATCGGCTTGCTGCAAT
This sequence comes from Reyranellales bacterium, assembly GCA_038224985.1. Classification (GTDB taxonomy): domain Bacteria; phylum Pseudomonadota; class Alphaproteobacteria; order Reyranellales; family Reyranellaceae; genus Reyranella. The sequence continues at coordinate 11,756 of JBBRFD010000113.1, read as the reverse complement.
TCACCGAGATCGCCGAGTTCACGGCCTCCGGCTTCAAGCTGAAGGACGGCAGGGAAAGGCCGGCCGACCTGATCGTGCTGGCCACGGGATACAAGGGCCAGGCGCATCTGCTCGAATCGCTGTTTGGCAAACCGGTGGCCGATCGCGTCGGCCCGGTCTGGGGCTTCGATGCGCGCACGCAGGAACTGAACAACATGTGGCTGCGCACGCCGCAGCCGGGTCTGTGGTTCACCGGCGGCTCGTTCGCCCAGTGCCGGATGTATTCCAAATACCTCGCCCTGCAGATCAAGGCCGACGAGGTCGGAATCAGCCTCTGAGGATGGCCGTCCGCGCCTTATCGATGCTGCGGCCATCGTTAGCGATGGCCACGGCGTAATCGCGCTCGGCACCGGCCCGGCTGATCACACCGTCGCGCACGTCGCGTAGCACCCGCGCCGGATCGCGCGTCCTGGGATCGCCGAAGCCGCCGCCGCCGGGCGAGAGGGCGCGATAAACGGCGGGGCCATGGCGCTCGACACCGTATTTCGGCGCCTCGATCTTCTTGCCGTCGGCCAGGGTCAATGTGACCTCGCCGCCCGCGCCGGCGCGGCCGCCGGCGGCACCGAAGCTCGAGGGCGCACCGACGCCTTCGCCGCGGAAGGCATAGTCGGCCGGCGTGAAGACTTCGACCTCGTAGTCGCAACCGGCGCCGCCGCGGAAGCGGCCCGCGCCGGCGGTGTCACAGCGCAGTTCCTGGCGATTGAAGCGCACCGGATAGAGCTGCTCGTAGGTCTCGAGGTTGGGCAAAGTGAGGCCGCCCAGCGTGATGAGATGGCCGATCAGATGAAAGCCGTCGCGGCCCTCGACGCCGCCGCCGGCCGGAGCGCCGGCCCATTGATAGAGCACGTAGCGGCCGCCATCGGGTCGGAGCCCGGCGGTGATGGCATGCACCGCCTTCGACCAGCCGGCCGAAGCGCGTTCGGGCAATGCCTGCTCCAATGCTTTCCACATGGCATGAATGATCTCGTGCGCCACGAAGACGGTGTTCATGGTCATCGGTGCGGGCATCCGCGCATTCACGAGTGTGCCTTCGGGCAGGCGGATTTCGACGCTGCGGAAGGCGCCCTCGTTCTTGGGCAGGTCGGGCTCGAAGAACGAGGCCAGCGACATGAAGACCGCCGAGGTCGAGTTGGCGATCGAGCTGTTCTTGAAACCGCGGACCTGCGGCGAGGTGCCGGCGAAGTCGACGATCAGGCGCGAGTTCTTGACCGTGATGGTCACCGCGATCCGGGCATCGATCGGCTCGAAGCAATCGTTGTCGACGGTTTCCTCGGCCTGCCAGACGCCTTCGGCGAGGCGGTCGATGCAGGTGCGGAAGCGGCGGTCGGCATGATCGAGCACGCCCTCGAAGAAATCGTCGGCCTTGTCGGCGCCCAGCTCCTCGACCAGCAGGGCGATGCGCTCGGCGCCGATCCGCGTCGAGCCGATCATGGCGCGCAGATCGCCGTCAAGCGCCTCGGGCAGGCGCGTGTTGAGCATCAGCAGGCGCCACAGGTCGTCGCGCACCTTGCCGCCCTCGATCAGCTTCAGCACCGGCAGGCGGATACCCTCATGGAAGATCTCCGTTGCCGCCGAATTGTAGGTACCGGCGGCACCACCGCCGATATCGGCCTGGTGGGCGCGGTTGCAGGCGAAGGCGACGAGATTGCCGGCGACGAAGACCGGCCGGGCGATCACCCAGTCGGGCAGGTGATTGCCGCCGGCGGTATAGGGGTCGTTCAGCAGGAAGATGTCTTCGGCTTCGATGTGGTCCTTGAAGTCGCGCAGGATGGCGCGCACGGCAAAGCCGCCGCCGCCGGTATGGATGGGAATGCCATCGGCCTGGCTGATCAGCGTGCCACGGGCATCGGCGATGAAGCAGGAAAAGTCGTGGCTCTGGCTGAAGATCGGCGAGCGCGCGGTGCGCGTCATCACCCAGCCCATCTGGTGCGAGATATGGTCGAGCCGGTTCTGTACCAGCGCCAGAGTGACGGGATCGAGGGTGGCGCTCATGAGGCGGCTCCGACATGGACCAGAAAATCGTCGCGCTCATCGACCTCGAGGCGGTCGTGCGGGCCGACGAAGGCGGTGGTGGTGCGTTCCTCGACCAGCAGCGGGCCATCGAGCTTGCAGCCGGGGCGCAGGTCGGCGCCGTCGTAGATCGGCACATCGCGCCAGCCGCAGGCGGGATCGAGCCAGACCTTGCGGGTTTCACGCGGTTTGGGAACGCCGACCTGCGGCGACCGCGCCGCCGGTGGTGTCCAGTCGAGGCGTCCGCGGCCGACGACGCGGAGCGCGGTGATGTCGATGCGACCGCCGGGCTGGATATGGCCGAAGAGGCGTTGATGCTCCACCTCGAAAGCCCGCCGCGCCGCCTTGGCATCGAAACCGGTGGAGCCGAGGGCGACGCGCACCGGCCATTGCTGACCGTCGTAGCGCAGGTCGATTTCGCGCCCGATCCCGGCGGCGGCGGCACCCTCGAAGCCGTCACGGGCCAGTGCGTCGCGGGCCCGCGTCTCGAGGTGTACGAAGGCCGCGTCGAGCTGGGGCCGTTCGACCTTGTCGAGATCGGCGAGAAAGACCTGCAGATAGTCCTGGCGGACATCGGACTGCAGCATGCCCATGGCGCAGAAGGCGCCGGCAGCACGCGGCAGCAGAGTGCGGCGGCAGCCCAGCGCGCGCGCCACGGCAGTGCCGTGCATTGGCCCGGCGCCACCGGCGGCGACAAGGGTGAAGGTCGCGGGATTGTGGCCGCGTTCGATGCTGAGGCGTTCCACGGCGTGCAACAGGTTTTGCTCGAGCAGGCGGATGACGCCTGCTGCCGCATCCTCGACCGAGAGGCCGAGTGGCTTGGCCAGCCTGGTTTCGATCGCCTTGCGTGCCAGCGCGCCGTCGAGCGTGACGGCGCCGCCCGCCAGCGGACCGGGACGCAGGCGCCCGAGCACAAGCTGGGCGTCGGTGACGGTGGGGCTCTCGCCGCCCAGACCATAGGCGGCTGGTCCGGGCCTTGCGCCGGCACCTTGCGGGCCGACATGCAGCAGGCCCGCCTGGTCGACCCAGGCGACGGTGCCGCCGCCTGCACCGACGGTGTGGATTTCGACCGAGGGCGTGGTGAGATGATAGCCGTCGATCACCAGCTCGTCGGTCACCGGTACATCGCCGCGCGCCATCACCATGACATCGCAACTGGTGCCGCCGATCTCCATGGAGATCAGATTGGCCGCCTCACCGGGTGCCGCGCAGCCTTTGAGCGCGCCGACGCCGGCGGCGGGGCCGGACAGCACCAGCATTACCGGACGCGCCGCGACCTGCTCGACCGAAACAGCGCCGCCATTGCTTTGCAGCAGCAGCAGGGGACGCGGCAGGCCGAGTTGGCGCAGCTGTTCGTCGAGGGCGCGCAGGTAGCTCGTCACCTTGGGCGCGATGTAGGCGTTCACCACGGCGGTCGAGCCGCGTTCGTATTCTCCCATGGTCGGCATGATGTCGCTCGACAGCGACACCCATTTGCCGGCCCAGTTCTTGGCCAGCTGCGCGCCGACGGCACGTTCGTGCCCTCCGTCGAGGAAGCTGTTGAACAGGCAGACGGCGACCGACTCGACGCCTTCGGCGGCAAATATTTTTGCCGCCGCATCGACGTCCTCGATAGCAAGAGCCGTAAGTTCCCTGCCGTCGCGGTCGAGGCGGCCGCGCACCGGCAGGCGCAGGTAGCGCGGCGAGAGGACCTCGGGGAAGGGCGTGCGATGGTCCCACTGGTTCTCGCGGATGCCGCGGCGGATCTCCAGCGAGTCGCGGAAGCCCTCGGTCGTCAACATCCCGACCTTGGCGCCCTTTTTCTCCAGGATGGTGTTGGTGGCGACCGTCGAACCGTGCACGAATAGCGCACAATCGCGCAGCAGGGCGGAGAGCGGCATGTCGAGCTGTTGCGCGGCCAGCCGAAGCACGCCCAGCACACCCTCGCTGGGATCGGCCGGTACCGAGGGCGCCTTGTAGATGCGCACGGCGCCGGCGGCGTCGCGCAGCACCATGTCGGTGAAAGTGCCGCCGACATCGACGCCGATGCGCCAGGGAGCGACGATAGGAGAGGGAGTTTTTGTCATGCGGCTCAGACCTTAGCCTGCGCCTCGGTAGCGGGCGAGAACTCGCTACAGGGACGATTCGACGCGCAAATTACACAAGGTGGTGCTTTGAAGAAGCGTGAAGCCGGCTCTGATACTGCTGACCCGCGCGTCATTGTCGCCGCCGCTTTCCGTTGAGGTTGTGCGAACCGCAGTGCGAAGTCTCAACCGGGACTTGTAAGGGCATTGCCAGTCGTCCTATCGTCGTTGTGTATGGCGAGAACAGACAACAAGACAACGCGCCGCACACTCGAAGTGCTGGAGGCTTTTCAGCAACATAAGCAATCAATGAGCCTGACCGAACTCGCGCGAGTATTGAAGGCGCCTGTCAGTTCGTGCCACGGCATTGTCCGCACCTTGATCGCGCATGGCTATCTCTACAGCATCGAAGCCGACCGGACTCTCTATCCGACCAAGCGCCTGTTGCGGCTGGCCGAGGCGATCACCGCCAACGATCCCTTCTTGCGCCGGATCAGCGCGGCGCTCGTCGAGTTGCGCGACACCAGTGGCGAATCGATTCTGCTGGGCAAGCAACGCGGCGACGTCGTGGTCTATCTCGATGTCGTCGAGAGCCGGCAGACGATCCGCTACAGCGGCCAGCCCGGCGACACGAAGTTTCTTCACGCCAGTTCGATCGGAAAATCGCTGATGGCGGCGATGGACAAGGCGGTGCTCGACGACTGGTTGGCGACCTATCCGCTCGACCGCAAGTCGCCGACGACGATCACCAGCGTCCGCCGGATGCGCGCCGATCTAGAGGCTGCCCGAGCGGCTGGCTATCACATATCCGATGGCGAGACGACCTCGGGCGTGCTGGCCTTGGCGGTCGCCATACCCCTTGATGGCGATGCCGTGGGCGTCTCCATCGCCGGGCCGAAGTTCCGGATCGAGCCGCGGCTAGAACAGCACGCCGCATTGCTGCTGAAATTGCAGAAAGAATTCGCCGTTCGCCGATAGGCGTCTTTGACTGTCGACCGCATATTACCCCGATTTAGGCGATTTGCGCGCTGGCGTGCAAATCGCGGGTCAATTATAGAATTCGATTAGGAGAATAGAGATTCACGGTCGTGAATATTGGCAAAGAGGGATATTGGGTTATGGCAAGATCGCATCCGGTGGACGTCCATGTCGGCTCGCGCATGCGCCAGCGCCGTACCCTGCTCGGCATGAGCCAGACCAAGGTCGGTGACGCCGTCGGCCTGACCTTCCAGCAGGTGCAGAAATACGAGCGTGGCGCCAACCGCATTGGCTCGAGCCGGCTGTTCGAATTCGCCAAGGTACTCGACGTGCCGGTGTCGTATTTCTTTGACGAGATGCCGTCCAATGCCCTGGCCGGCCGGCCGATGTCGGGCCGCGGCCGCAAGGGCGGCTTCGGCGAAGCAGGCACGCTCTTCGAGAACGAGAAGGACCCGCTGATCAAGCGCGAGACGCTGGAGCTGGTGCGCGGCTATTATAAGATCCGCGAAGCCCGCGTGCGCAAGCGCATCTTCGAGATGGTCAAGGCCATCGGCGTGGCGAGTGCCGCCGAGGTCCCGGCCGCAACCAAGAAAAAGCGCTAGCGCCGCTCGAAGTCGATGCGCTCGTCGACCGGCAATCCGAGCAGGTGGCGGCGCAGGCAATCGAGGCCGAGTTCGGCCGCGCCCACTCGGACCCAGTCGCGACCGCCAATCAAGCGGGCCTGGCGCGATACGATGCCTTTGACGTCGGCGATCTCGATGGAAATCGTGGCGCCGAAATCCGGCCTGTCCGCGCCTTCGTCGAGCTGGACGACGACGGCCAGCGCGTGACTGGCGCCGCTCTGCTTGCGCAGCGCATCGGCGGAGACTGATGCCGACGGATCGCGCGTGATCGTGCCCAGCTTGAAGACCGCTTCGGCGCCGGCCAGCGGCGCGATGCGGGCGGCGATATTGCCGCCGGTGTAGGTCTCCGCCACCGCCAGCGTATGTCCGCCCTCGCGCATTTTGGCGAGGATCATGCCTTCGAGCGTCTGTTCGTCCTCGGCGATGATGAAATTGCCCAGCCGTTTCCTGACCTCGGCCTCCGCCGGCCCCAGCCGGCGCGCCAGGTCGGCCTCGTCCGCGCCGCGCGCGGCGAGCTTGGTCTCGAGCTGCGGATAATGCGCCTGGAAGCCCAGCTTGATGTCGCCGTCGATCGCCAGCCCGGAGATGCCGGCCAGCATCTCATCAGCGCGCGATTCGCCGATACCGAAGGTGTGGAAGCGCTTGAGCTTCGTTACGCCCTGGATGCCGCTCATCTTCAGCAGGCGCGGGATGATCTGCTCGTCGAGCATGCGGCGCATCTCGCGCGGCACGCCGGGCGTGAACATGAAGCGGGCGCGGCCGATGGTGACGGCGAAGCCGCAGGCGGTACCGATTGGATTGTCGATGAATTCGGCATTGGCCGGCAGCATCGCCTGCTTCTTGTTGTTGGCCGGCATGACACGGCCGCGCCGAGCATAGGACTCGGTCATCCGCGTCATCCAGTAATCGCTGAGTTCCAGCCCGACACCGGCGGCTTCGGCCGCGACCTCCTGCGAAAGATCGTCGACCGTTGGCCCGAGACCGCCGTTGACGATCACTGCATCGGCCCGCGCGCCGGCCTGATGGAAGGCGGCCAGCAGGCTCTCGCGGTCGTCGCCCACCGTGGTGCCCCAATGGACGCCGAGGCCGACATCGGCGAGACGCCGGGCCATGTGGCTGTAATTGGTATTGATGGTTTTGCCGGTGAGGATCTCGTCGCCGGTACAGAGGATCTCGATGCGCATGCCGCAGTATCCGGCGAAACGCTCAGCTTGCCTAGGGCGCGCCCTGGGGTGTCCTGCGCACGGCGAAAAGGAAGGCCAGCGGCGCGGTGAAGAGCGGCACCAGCGTCATCAGGTGGAAGGCGTTGATATAGCCCACCATGCCGGCCTGACGCTGCATCTCGGCGGCCAGCCGTGCATTGACCTGGCCTTCGAGATGGCCGACGGCGGCGACCCAGGGCGCGATCAAGTCGCGGGTGAAGACGGTGATCGAGCTGGCGAGCTGGAGATGGGCCTCGGCGGCGGAGTAGGCGAAGACCACCAGGATCATCGAGACGAAGACGCTACTGCCTAGCATGCGGATCAGCGAGAATATGGCATTGCCCTGCGTCAGGTATCGCGCTGGCAGGGTTGAGAAGGCGAGCACGGCCATCGGCGTATAGGACATGCCGAAGCCGAAGCCGTGCAGCATGTTGCTCCACATCACGTCGCCCGCGGTCAGGTTGATGTCGAAGGTGCCCATCCACAATCCCGCGATGGCCTGGATGGAGAGACCGAGGAAGAGGCAGAGTCGGGCGTTTAGGCGCGTGAGTTGGGCCACGACACAGAAGGAGGCGAGATTGCCCACGCCGCGCGCCGCCAGCAGGTAGCCGATGGCGGTCTCGGGATAGCCCTGCAGCTCCTGCAGCAGCGGCGGGAACAGCACCATGGGCGTGTATTGCAGCATGCCCATGATCAGGCCGATGGTGGTGCCGACAGCGAAGTTGCGGTCGCGGAATGTCGCGGCCTCGAACAGCGGTGCGCGCGTCGTGGCCACGTGGATGGCGAACATGCCGAAGAACACTGCCGCCACGCCGCATTCGACGGCTGTTTCGGGCGAATCGAACCAGTCGTTGCGCTGGCCGCGGTCGAACAACAGCTGCGCCGCGGCTATGGCAATGGCGATGAAGGCGAAGCCGATATAGTCGAAACGCCGCGCTGTGCCTTTCTCCTGGTCGGTCAGCGCCGCCAGGACGCAAACGCAGGCGGCGACACCCAGTGGCAGAATGAGGAAGAACGTCCAGCGCCAGTTGATCATCTCGGTAACGAGGCCGCCGAAGGTCGGGCCCATGATCGGCCCCATGACACCGCCGACGCCCCACATCATCAGGATGAAGGGATGCTGGCTGCGGTGAAAATTGGCCAGCAGGATGGTCTGACCCATCGGGAAGATCGGCGCACCGAAGGCACCCTGCACGACGCGAAAAAGCAGCAGCCCCTCCAGCGAGGAGACCGTGCCGCAGAGCATCGAGGCGGCGGTGAAGCCGACCACCGAGCAGACCATGAGAGTGCGCCAGCCGAGCTTGGCAGCCAGCCAGCCAGTGAGCGGTGTGGCGATCGCCGTGGCGACGAGATTGAAGGTGAGGACCCAGGAAATCTGTTCCTGCGTCGCCGACAGCGCGCCCTTGAGTTGGGGCAGGATGACGGTGACGCTGGTGGCGGTGAGTCCAAAAAGGACCGTCGTGAACTGCACCGACAGCAGGATCAGCCACTGCCGGCCGGTGATGGATCCCATATGCCCAATGGTAGGCGCACCGGGGCGGCAGGCAAGGCGATTGGCTCATGTTACCCAACATCGGACGCGAAACGACGATTTGCGCTGCGGCATGCCCAGCCGCTAACGTCGGGTTAAATATCGGGGGAAATGCGCCATGACGATCCTGACATCTGACCTTCGCGAGACGCTGGCCCGCGTCGGCACCTCGACGCTGACCGGCGTGCTCAACCGCCGGGGGTTGCGCAGCATGACGCTCTTCGACGTCTGGCCGATGCGGCTCGAGCAGCCGGCGATGGTGGGCATCGCCTTCACCATGCGGTTCATTCCCTCGCGCGAGGACAAGGACGGGCCGACCTCGACCAGCCGCTCGATGGTGCAACCGCAGGCGATGGAGGAATGTCCGCCGGGACATGTCCTGATGATCGATTCACGCGGCGATTCGCGCGCGGCTTCGTCCGGCGACCTCTATATCGGCCGGCTGAAGGCGCGCGGCGCGGCCGGCATCGTGACCGACGGCGGCTTCCGCGACACCAATGGCGTGTTCAAAACCGGGCTACCGGCCTACCACCGCCGCCCGAGTTCGCCGCCCAGCCCGATCGCGCACCGGCCGGTCGACCTGCAGTTGCCGATCGGCTGCGGCGGCGTTGCGGTCTATCCCGGTGATATCGTGGTTGGCGATCGCGACGCCGTCCTGGTGATTCCGCCCGACATCGTCGAGGCGGTCGCCGAGGAAGCGCTGAAGAACTACGAGTACGAGAGCTGGGCAGAAGTCGAGGTCGCCAAGGGTCGCTCGCTCAAGGGCCTGTTCCCGGTCGTCGGCGACGAGGCCAAGCGCGACTACGAGGCGTGGAAGAAGGCCAAGGCCCTCTAGGGATGCCGAGCTTCGCCAACGATTTCGTCTTCGAATTCGTGACTCTGCTCGTCATTCTCGACCCCATTGCCACCATCCCGATCTTCCTGGCGGTGACTGCCGGGCTCGAGCGGCGAAAGTCGTTGCAGATTGCCGCCTATGCGCTGGGTATCTCCTTCCTGATCCTGCTGTTCTTCATCGTCGTCGGCCAGCACCTGCTGGAGGCGCTCAAGATCCCTATGGCGACCTTTCAGCTGGCGGGCTCGATCGTCCTGTTGCTGTTCGCGCTCAAGATGATCCTGGGCCAGCTCGGCGAGGATGCCGCGGCCATCCCGGCCGAAGCAACGGCGCTGGAACGCGCGGTCTATCCCCTGGCGATACCTGGCATCGCCGGCACGGGCGCCATCCTCACCGTGGTCATGCTGACCGACAACAACACGCGCAGCATCGGCGAGCAGGCGACGACGACCGGGATCCTGCTGCTCTGTATCGCGATCTTCTTCGGCGTCTTTGCCGCTGCGCGTTTGATCTATCGGCTGGTGGGTAAGCCGGGCGTCGAGGTCATTAGCCGGGTCTTCGGCCTGATCCTGGCCAGCCTCGCGGTGAAGAACATCATCACCGCGATCAAGCTGAGCTTCGGGCTTACCTGAGCGCTCTTACTTGAGCCCTCCTACTTGAGTTCGCCGCAGAAATCCTGGATGCGCTTCAGGCCTTCGCGGATGCTCTCGATATCGGTGGCATAGGAAATGCGGAAGTAGGGGCTCATGCCATAGGCGGCGCCCTGCACCGTGGCGACGTGCTTCTCTTCCAGCAGCGCCGTCACGAAATCGGCATCGGTCGCGATCTTGCGACCGCCCTTGCTGGTCTTGCCGATGCAGCCGGCGATGTTGGGGAACACGTAGAAGGCACCCTCGGGCTTGTGGCAGGTGATGCCCTTGGCGGCACGCAGCAGGTCGACGACCTCGTTACGCCGCTGGGCGTAGTCGTCGCGATGCGCGTAGATCAGGTCCTGCGGCCCATCGAGCGCCGCAGCAACCGCCGCCTGTCCCACGGTCGAGACGCCGCCGGTGGCCTGGCCCTGCATGTTGTTCATGGCGACGATCAGCGGCTTCGGTCCGCCGGCATAACCGACACGCCAGCCGGTCATGGCATAGGCCTTGGACGCGCCGTTCACCGTGAGCGTGCGTTCCTTCAGCTTCGGCTCGACCTCGGCGATCGAGGAGAACTCGACGCCGTCATAGATCAGGTGCTCGTAGATCTCGTCGGCCATGATCCAGACCTTTGGATGCGCCAGCAGCACGTCGGCGATCTCGCGCATCTGGGCACGCGAGCAGACGGCGCCGGTCGGGTTGTTGGGGAAGTTCAGCACCACCCACTTGGTCTTTTCCGTCAGTACCGCCTCGAGATCGGCGGCGCGCAGCTTGAACTGGTTGTTCTCCGGGCACGAGACCGGCACCGGCACGCCGCCGCAGAGCTTCACCTGGTCGGCGTAGCTGATCCAGCCGGGGGCGGGGATCACGACCTCGTCGCCCGGGTTCACGCTGGCCATGGTGGCGCCGTACATGATCTGCTTGGAGCCGTTGCTGATCAGGATCTCGTCGAGCGCATAGTCGAGCTTGTTGTCACGCTTGAACTTGCGCTGCACGGCCTCTTTCAGAGCCTTCTGGCCGTCCTGCGGCGGATACTTGGTGTCGCCCGCAAGGGCTGCCTGGTGCGCTGCCTCGATGGCGTTGGGCGGCGAGCGGAAGTCGGGTTCGCCCGACGACAGGCCGACGATCTTCACCCCCTGGGCGCGCAGCTCGCGCACCTTGCGGGTCATCGCAGCTGACGCGGACATTTGGACGTTCTTCAGACGGTCGGCGAGTTCGAACATGGGGCCCTTCCTGTGCGGCTCTTTTTCTACGCGAGCTTGGTACGAATCTCGATGCCGCCCTTGAGGGTCAGAGTGACCGGCGTTCGCTCCGCGATATCGGCCATGCGGGCGCGCTGGGCATCGTCGAGCTTGCCCTCGAGGGTGAGGACGCGGTCGATATGGGCTTTGTTGCCCTCGCGGGTGAAATGCACGTCGACATGGGCGGCGTCGAGCGGCCACTGCTTGCGCTCGGCATACATGCGCAAGGTGATGGCGGTGCAGGCAGCCAAGGCCGAGGTCAGCAGGTCGTAAGGGGCGGGGCCGGCATCCTTGCCGCCCAGTTCGGGGCCTTCATCGGCTGTGAGTTCGTGATGTCCGGTTTTGATCGAGGTGGCGTAATCCACCGCCCCGATGCTGCCCCGTGCATGCGCCATTGCCTCTCCGATCCTGCCCGCCGGTGGGCAGGACCCGTGTTCTACACGGCAATGGTCCCGTGTTGAACGGTACTTATACCAATCGCCAGAACTCATGACACGTTAGCCCACCGTCGCCTGGTTATGGATGCGAGTTGTTGTGGTTTGGCGAGCAGATCAGTCCATGCCTTGCAGCAGGCATCGACGATGGCGTCGTAGGTTTCATAAATG
>JBBRFD010000112.1:0-15033 GCA_038224985.1 Reyranellales bacterium | reverse complement strand
ACATCAACACGCGCGCTCAGCAATATACTTTCAATAGTGTCAATACCGGTATCGATTTTCAGGTAACGCCGTTGCTGGCGATCGGTTTCAGTGCGGGATACAGTAATTCGATAACATCACTTGACGGCCAGAGTGGTCGCGGCACTAGTGATGCTTATCGCTTTGGTCTGTATGCAAGTGCCTCAGAAGGCGCCGCCTATTTCGATGGGTTGGTGAGCTATGGACGGCTCGACAACGACATGAGGCGCACGATCGCAATACCAGGACTGCCCGCACGGCTCGCCACTGGCCGAACAAGCGCCGATCAATTTCTCGGACAAGGAGAGATTGGATATCGCGCCGCGCTAAACGATGCGTGGAATTCTGCAATCGTGCCATTTGCCCGCGTGCAAGCCTCGACGACAACTCAGGCGGGTTTCACCGAAAGTGGTGCCGGGGCTATAAACCTGATCGTCGCCAGCCAAACTAACAATTCGGTTCGCGCCATTCTGGGCGCGCAGATATCGAGCGATATCGATTTGGGCTTAAGAGATAAATTGCATATGTTGTTTCGAGTAGGTTGGGCGCACGAATATGTAGACCAGAGAGCGGGCTTGCAAGCGAGCTTCGCGGCTGCTCCTTCCACGATGTTTGATGTCTACGGGGCTCGGACCAATCGCGACTCTGCTGTTTTAGGCTTAAGTTTAGGTACAGAGCTGGGGCGCGGCATAAGCACTTATCTGAGAATAAATGGCGATCTAGGCGGATCTACGGCCAATTACTCCGGCACCGTAGGGTTTCGGATCTCATGGTAAAAAAATGTCACACCAGCATACCGGACGAAAGACTTCGGTCACTGACACGACGTTGCAGTTTGATGCCCCTAGGTGGACTCTCTATGGCGCCGCGCGTTTGGCGGCCTGCTTACCCCATCAGCCGCTCCCGCAACCTTGCCACGTTGGCCGGGTGCCGCAGTCCGCCGTGCGTTCGGCGATGATCACCCGGGAGAGCGTCCGAAGACGAACGTAAGGAGCCTCGTACCGATGCGGCCTGTGGCCAGTTCCGCGAAAGCCAGTGGAGGCGAACCACGATCACTTTAGCGGAATGCCTACGTAGAGCGCGTCATCCGCTCGATCCGCTGCGCGTGTCTCGATCACATCGTCGTCTTCGATGAGCGTCACCTGAGAGGCGTGCAGTCGTCGTAATTTCAATCTAGACAATCCCAAGACAGGCGTGCGGACGGCCCTTACGATGGCCCACGATTTGATGGAGATCGTGCGATCCAGCGACTGGTAAGCGTTCCCGGTAGCGGACGGAGGCCGAACAACGGCCGCAGCCAGGTCGAGCGCCGGATCGCCAGTTCATAGATCGCCAGCGAGCCGCCCACCGCGAAGAGGATGGTCCCCGGCATCTTAGCCGCCAGCGGCCAGTCGGTGTGGTGCAAGAAGTAGATCGCGAAGACGATCAGTGTCTGATGAAGGATATAGATCAGATCTAGTTTTCTGCAGGCTGAATGACGCAGCTCGAGCGCGGTTGCCAGAAGACTTTCGCCACGCCACGCAACCCATCGTCGCCGGTGCGCGTTTGACCTTTACCTTACTAACCGCTCGACCCCTGAGGGGGAGCGTGAATCACTTCACATCCTTGGAGATTTGACCATGTTAAAACATGTAGCTCTCGTCGGCGTATTGGCGACCTTCGGCGCCGCTTCGGCCTATTGCCAGACAACTACGACGCCTAACTCGGTGCCGGCCAAGCCTGCCGTGAACCAGCAGATGGCCACGGCTGGCGTCGACACAAAGAAACTGATCGGCCGCAATATCAAAAATGCTCAGAACGAGACGATCGGCGAGATCAAGTCGATCCAGTTGGGCCCGGACGGCAAGGTCGCCTCGGTAATGGTCGGCGTTGGCGGCTTTCTAGGCATGGGCGAGCGTGAAGTGGCGCTAGCATGGAAGGATCTGGTGATCGCCGACAACGGCGAGAAGGTCACTGTGAACATGACCAAGGATCAGCTCAAGGGCATGCCCGAGTACAAGTACACGGATCCGACTTACCGGGGTACGGTGTTCGGCAATGAGACCACGCGCACCACGACGACGGCCCCGGCAGACCGCATGGCCAGCACGACCCCGGTGTCGACCGGTGATTTCAACGCCGCTGGCAACATTTCCGCCAATGCCTTGATCGGTAGCACTGTGAAGAACAGCAACAACGAGACGGTCGGCTCGGTAAGCGACGTCTACGTCGACACCAACGGCTCCATAAAACAGGTGGTTGTTTCGGTCGGCGGGTTCCTCGGCATGGGGACGCGTTATGTCGCCGTGCCGTGGCAGGACATCAAGTCCTCACGCGACGGCAACACGCTTCGTCTGGTGACAAACTGGACCAAGGACGCGCTGAAAGTGATGCCGGAATACAAGTATGAGCGTCGCGCTATGGCGACCCCAGCTACCGACAAGAAGTAGTCGCGTCTGCGACAAGGAATGATGGCGCGGGCATAAGCTCGCGCCGTCTGTCGTTTTCGCGGCTCGGACACCGGACCATTCGTCGGTCAGTAGTGGTTCGCGTCGCCGCTATCGCAGCGCCTTTGAAATCGCTGCATAGCGCTTGCGCACTTGCGCCTGTTTGACCGCTATCAGGACAGACCTCCCGGCAGCGAACGGCGACCGTTATGCACTTAGTCCATTGTAATGGCGCGCACCATGTAGAGACGACCGCCGATGGTGGTGGCTCAACGGATGGAAGCGATTATGACCGACAACAAGAGTATCCGCGGCCCGGCTGACGCGGCGCGCATCAATGTAGGCGAGGACTATGAGGTCCGCTACTGGACCAACAAATTCGGCGTCACCGAGGCCAAGCTGCGCGAGGCGGTCAAGGCCGTCGGCGTGATGTCGGCCGCCGTCGCGAAGCATCTTGGTAAGTAAGCCGTCGAAGAGCAGCCGCCGAGTGTTCGGTGGCTGCCTGTCTATGCGGGTTGGGCGGTGAGCCGCGAGAGGGGGAAAACCGCACGGCCTTGCGTGAGCTCCGCAGGGCCGGGTAATTGGTTCCCAAAAGCGGCGGCGGTTCGATTCCCGTTTAGCTTCTAGGCGGCCTGCCAACTGGCAAGCGTCTTGATCATCTTAATCCGTTGACCGAAAAGTGCGACAGAGCAGGCTGCAAAACCCTGCAAAAGGGTGCGACGTTTGTCTGTCGCACTTCCTGCTAACTGATTGATCGTGCTAGCTTTCGGCAGCCCGTCTCGGGGCACCACTTTCTACAAAATCAGAGCCCAAGGTAATTCACCTCCTGCAGAAGGAAAAATTGCCTTCGCGGCGCGGCGAGCGGCTGACTAGACGCTTCGGGACGTATTCAAGAGACCGATCAGGAAGATCGTGGCGGCGCCCGCCACCTCCAACACGCGCGTGACCGTCAGGAACCAGGCCGAGGCCCGCCCTGTGCCACCGGTCAGGACACGGCGGGTCAGGATTGCGCCGACGCCGATCAGGCTCATGGTCGCGGCAATGCCGAGCGCCATGACGCCGACGAGCACGAGCCCGCTGGCGAGTGTCTGGTTCACCAGCGCGTAGTTGAGCAGGATGATCGTCAGCGGACATGGCAACAGACCCACCGCATAGCCGAGGAAGCCGGTCCGGCCGTGACGGTGGCCGCCGCCCTCGACGCCGTGGCGAGGGCGATGAGCCAGTGCCCGGTAGAGTAGCCAGACGCCGATCAGCGTCACGGTGGCGTAGCTGGCGATTTCAAGCAGGCGGCCGGGGCCCTGCAAGCGCCCGAACCGCACGACCGTCGTGCCGATGACCAGCAGCAGGAAGACCGCCGTGCCGACATGCAGCGCGGCGATTTTCAGCGCCATGCCGACGCCGCTTGCGAGACGAGCGCCACCACTGAGAAAATACGTGAACACGACAGTCTTGCCATGCCCTGGCATCAGCGCATGCACCATACCGAGTGCGAAGGCCAGCAGCAGGGCAGTGGGCGCGGCAGCGAGATCGACCGAGGCGCGGCCCAGCGCCCCGGTCGCCGCGCCATAGGTCGTCGTGTGCAGCCGGTCGAGATGGCTCAGAAGCGATTGCAGAGCGCCGGTAACGATCTCCATGGTTCAGAGCAAATGCGACAATCCCTGCCATCCGACATAGACGCCGATGCAGGCGATCAGGCCACTGGAGAAATAGGGAGCGCGCCGCGCGAAGGTTGAAAAGCCAGTCCAGCGAGTGCCGATATGGCGCACGCCGAGCGCCGCCACCGCGCCGGTCGCGACCATCGTGCCCGCCAGCCCGATGCTGAAGCACAGGACGAGGGCGATGCCGAGCGTGAACTCCTTGAGCTGCAGGCAGAGCAGCAGAACGGTAATCGCTGCCGGGCAGGGGATCAGGCCGCCCGTGAGTCCGAACAGGACGATCTGACTCGTCGTCACCTGCCGGCTGGCAAAGCGGCGCTGGATGTCGCTCGCATGGGCAATCTCGTGCGCGTCGCGATAACCCGGCGTGCCGAGGTCGAGGCCCGGCACGGTCGCACGGGGCTCGTGGCTGTGCTGTTTATGGTCGTGGTGCTCATGGTCATGAGGCCCGTGGTCATGATGCTCATGCGCCGCCTCGGCTCTCTGGTCGCGCCAGGTGCGCACCAGCATCCAGAGCGCGACGCCGACGATGACGATGGCGGAGGCTACTTCGAAATAGGGCTCGCTGGTTTCCGGGTTCCAGTGCGAGCCGAAATACAGGCCGGTCATCGCCACCGCCCAGACGACCGCCGTATGCGAGGCCGTCGCGGACAGGCCCAGCAACACCGCCTGCCCGACCGTGCCGCGAATGGCGACAATGAAGGCGGCCATCATGGTCTTGGAATGGCCCGGTTCGAGTCCATGAAGGGCACCAAGCAGGATGGCGCTCGGCACGAACAGCCAAGCATGTGTGGACCCTTGGCGGATCAATTCCGAAAAGCTTTCCATCGACCCCTACAGGTATTTGGAGAGGTGGCGGAATTCGACCAAGGCGCTGCGTTCGCTCTTGTGGTGCGACCCGGCCGGTTGCCCGAGGCAGTGATCGATATGGTCGTGGATCAGCAGAGTCTTGGCGCTGCCCACCGCTTTTTCTACGGCGTGAAGCTGCTGCGCCAGTTCGAGGCAGGGCCGCTCGGCCTCCATCATTTCGATGACGCCGCGCAAATGGCCTGCGGCGCGCTTCAGCCGCTTGACGATAGCGGGATGGGTTTGGTGACGGTGAGGCTTGTTCATGATTTCCCTTATCCTGGGGGGGAGGATACTAGGATCGAGAATATGGCCTGAAAGCGACGGCGAGTAACGAGAATAATTGCCGGTGTCGGTGCGGGTATCCAAGATCGCCGACTATAAAATAGTGTTGTTATTCAGAAGGTTAGAGGCCCAACTAGATGCCGTCTCGGGGCACTGCTTTCCACAAGATTAGAGTCCAAGGTAATCTGGCATAGGTCAAATTTCTGTGGTTTTTCAGGCTTTTCCCGCCGCGCGGTCCTAATAAAAGCCGGGCGATGGCGGTTGGCTCTACCTGCTGGTGAAGCCATCGAAAGCGAAGCGTGCGCCTACCAACCGGCCGATCACAGCGCCTCAGTCGAGGCTTTAGGGAAGTACACTCGGGGTAGCCTTATTAACGCGACGGGACTCGACCTCACACAATTCGAATCACGGTTGTTGGAATCTTCAAGCGGCAACGGTGCGGTGACGGAGCGCCGTGTCGATGAAGCCGCACTGGCCTTACGACGCGCGTGCTGCAGCGGCCAGTCGGCGCTCAACAATCTTCCGTCAAAGACGCGAGAGACGCCTGCAGCTGGGACGCATGGTTACGCATGCCTCATGCGGGAAGCTGCTGCGAGACGGTGAGCATCGACAATCTCGCCAACCCTGGAACCATAACTTTGAATTTTTGTTGAATCGCGGCTCGCATCGCTTCCCGCGAGCTTCACGAGGAGTTCAGAAATGAAGACAACCTTGGCGGTGACCGCTGCCTTCGCCGCGTTCGTACTGTCCGCGCCGTCCTTCGCCGCGACGGATGCAGAGTGTGACACGATGTGGAAAAGCGCCAACAAGAGCGGCGGCGCCACACTGACCGATGCGGAAGCGGCACGTTATGCCGCGGCGATGCGGGTGCGTGAATACAAGTGGCAGGACGGCGCAAAGATCGACCGCGCCACCTTTGTCGCTGCCTGCAAGGCCGACATCTACGCGCCGCGCAAGACTGACAATGGCGCGCCCCTCAAGGGTGCCAACAGCTTCACCGAAGGCCAAGCGAAGGACCGGGCGATGGCCCATGGCTTTGCCGACGTTTCGGCCTTGAAGAAAGACGCCGACGGCATCTGGCGCGGAACCGCCTCGATGGACGGCAAGTCGGGGCCGCTGGCCGTCGACTTCAAGGGCAACGTCGTCGCCAAATAATCAGCGCTCAGTAATCAGCGCACAATCACCGTCTAATTTTTGAAGGAAGACAACATGAAGACCGTCAGTCGAGTCTACGACAGCTACTCCCAGGCGCGCGCCGCCGTTTCCGCGGTTGAGGCAGCGGGCGTGCCATCCGGTGAGGTCAGCCTGGTCGCCAACAAGTACGTCAGCGCCGAATACGCCGACGTCAAAGACGTTTCCGAGACCGCCAAGGGCGCGGGAATCGGCGGTGCCGTCGGCGGTGGCGCCGGCCTGCTGGCCGGTCTCGGTCTGCTCGCCATACCGGGTCTCGGCCCTGTTGTGGCCGCCGGCTGGCTGGCCGCCACGGCGGTCGGCGTAGCAGCCGGTGCCACGACGGGCGGCATCGTTGGCGCCTTGGTCGGCGCTGGCGAGGACGAGGGTCATGCGCATGTCTATTCCGAATCCGTTCGCCGCGGCGGAACACTCGTAACGGCGCGCGTTTCAGAATCGGATGCCTCGCGCATCCAGGCGATTCTCGACCGCTACAAGCCGATCGACCCTGTGACGCGCGGCGCCGATTATCGGCGTGAAGGCTGGAAGACCTTCGATCCGAAAGCCGAGCCTTATCGCCCGAGCCAGACGGAAGTCGACCGCATGCGGCAGAACTGGCCGAGCGCATAACCGACTGCAGATCATCAGCATCGAAGGGGCGGCGAAAGCCGCCCCTTTCCGTTGTGCGGTATCGAACGTGAAGACGGCAATTCTTTCGATTCAGGAAAAAAAGAACGGCGCCCGCGTACTGATAGAACCCTTTCGCCGCAAGAGTTTGACATGCATAAAGTAACGCTCTGGATTTCGTACACCTCGGTATGTGCAGCCCTCGTTAGCAGCGGCTGGGCGTTATTGACGACAGGAGCCCAGGCCGACAGCTCCCCAAGGCCGGCGATTTCTTCGACAAGTTCTAATGTTGCTAAGACCGACGTGGCGCTACCGCTTCAGAAAAGGGAAACCCTCGATCTGTCGACGGCGCGGCCGCCAGTTCCGCTCCTTCGGTCGGTTGGTTACACTTACGTCGTCCCCACTGGCGCTCCAGACGAAATAGCCGCGAATGCCGCGACCGACCGGAGCAGCAACGGCGTCAGCGAAGCTGTAGCACCCGATCCCGCGTCGTCCGGTGCAACGCCGGAGGCGGCGGCTAAGGTCATGATCGAGGCCGACGGGTACAAGGCAGTTCGTATCGTGGGACGTCATAGCGACGGCAGGTGGCGCGCTTTAGCGCTTCGCGGCACGACTGAGGTCGCCGTTCTGGTAGACGATTCGGGCAGTGTCTCCTCCCAGTAAGCGGGACGATGAAGCCGTGTAACCGGCACCTCCTGCGCGCAAGAGGATATGTTTCGCCTGTTGTCTCTACCAACTCTGTCAGGCCACGAGGCGTCAATTGGCTCAAATACCTGCCCCGGCTGATCCTTCTCTCGCGAACTCGGTAAGGGGCGTTTCGCCGCGGGTCGAAAGTGCCACAACGGCCGCCCTCCTGGTGGATGCCGACGCATATTTCGAGGCCGGGCGCGCCGCCATGCTGAAGGCGGAACGGCGTATCATGCTCATTGGTTGGGATTTCGATTCCCGGATTGAACTTTCTGCCCAGCGCCTGCCCGGAGAACCGCGCAACCTCGGCGATTTTATTTTATGGCTCGTCGAGCAAAAACCCGATTTGGAAGTATTTCTCCTGCGCTGGAATATCGGTGCGCTGCGCACGCTCTTTCGCGGCGCCACGCTATTCACGCTGGCGCGCTGGATGGCCCATAAGCGTATTCATACGCGACTGGACAGTGCGCAGCCGTTGGGCGCTTCGCACCATCACAAGATCGTCGTCATCGATGATTGCGTAGCTTTTTGCGGTGGTATCGACATGACCAGTAACCGTTGGGATACCCCCGCCCATCGCGACGCCGATCCCCGACGCATCGCGCCCAACGGCAAGCCTTACGAGCCCTGGCACGACGCCACTACGATCCTGCAGGGCCCCGTGGCCGCGGCGCTGGGCGAGTTCGCGCGGGAGCGATGGCAAGCGGCGGGCGGCGCGGCACTGTCACCCGTGAGCATCGAAAACAACTGCTGGCCGGACCATATCGAATGTCAGTTTCGCGACATGTCGGTTGCTATCCGCCGTTCCCAGCCGAGCGTCGAGGGGCGACCTGCCATCCGAGAAATTGAAAACGGTTATCTCGACCTGATCGGCGACGCACGCAGGCATATTTATGCGGAAAGCCAGTATTTCGCCTCCCGGCGGATTGCGGAGGCCATAGCCAAGCGTCTGACTGAACCCGATGGCCCCGAAATCGTGCTGGTCAATCCTGTTAAATCTCACGGCTGGTTGGAGCCGATCGCCATGGATACGGCCCGCGCGCGGCTCTGCGAAGCCTTGCGGCGACTCGACACCTTCGGTCGCTTGCGGCTGTATCACCCCTACACTGCTGATGGCGTGCCGATCTATGTTCACGCCAAGCTGCTCATCGTCGACGACCTGGTATTGCATGTCGGTTCTTCCAACATGAACAATCGGTCGTTGCGCCTCGATACCGAATGCGACGTAACGTTTGACGCTCGCGCTCCTGGCAACGAAGCCGCTTCTTCGGCAATCCGTTTGATTCGGGACGGTCTCCTGGCCGAACACCTCGGCGTCCCTACAAGAGCCGTGGCTGAAAGCATGGAGCGCAGCGGCTCACTCATCGCGACGGTTGAAGAGCTCAGGGGCCAAGGGCGGTCGCTGCGGCCCTACGTGGCGCCCGTTCTGCAGGACATCGAGAAGTGGCTGGCGGACAATGAAGTAATGGATCCAGAGGGTCCGGAGGAGATGTTCGAAGCTTTCGCCAAGCGCGGGCTTCTGCGACGTTTGCGGCAGCACTGGGCCAGGAGAAGGCCATTCCAGGCACGCTCGTCTTAGTCGCGAGCATCGTACCGCTACACACGGAAGCAGATGAGGGAAGTCGTTCGAAACCTTGACAGAAAAGATCAGGGAACAGAGACGATTGTCTGACGTTTATGCAACAAGAACGCGCCAAACGGAGGTATCGTGTCGATTATTGCATGGCTGATTTTGGGTCTGGTTGCCGGTTTTATCGCGAGTAAAATCGTCAACAAGAGAGGCGAAGGCGTGGTCCTGGACATCGTTTTGGGTGTCGTTGGAGCCGTCGTCGGTGGCTTTATCTTCACTCACTTTTTTGGAGCCGGTGGAGTCGACGGGTTCAACCTCTACAGCATGTTCGTAGCTGTTGTCGGTGCCGTCATTGTCCTGGTTCTTTACCACATGGTCACGGGACGGAAAGCGATCTGACGAAGCCTGGTGTCGAAAGGGCGGTCGCACGACCGCCCTTTCCTTATTTGTCCAGAATTGCTCTCCGACCGGGTGCGGATTTGCCGCTCAATTGGCCCGAACGTCTGAGCTGCTCCCCAAGTGCCGGACAGCTTTGGCGGTAATGTAAGCTACAGGTTGGACCGCCGGTCTGGTCGCCGATCCCTTGACGAGCCTCGTGCCCGACCCGCGAACGCATGTGGGTAGAAGCACCCGTACGTCAGCGAGCGCTACAGCCGTTCGATGAAGATGTTGTCGAGTAAACGGCCGCGACCGTCCATCGAGATGCGTTGAAGATCTCCGGTCGTGCATGCTGGCCTAGTGCCTTATCCAGCGCATCGACGCAGCGGTGATGTGGGTGATGTGGGCACACCATACTTGCTGGGTCGCCCGATCCTGAGGCCTCGCGGCAGATACGGAAAGAGCTTGTGCCCTTGGCGGGAATGCCGGTCCGCGGCTGCCGATAGATCTGCATCAACCCCATCGGACGCATCGGGCGGCGAAAACGGCGGGAAACTCAGGCTCCGACCGCCTCCACCTTGGACGGGACCTGGTCCTCTGCTACCGTTCAGGCTGCTTCGGAGGTCATCTCCGGAATGTCAGTTCAAATGATATAATCCGCTATTAAGGGTCGTTCGATGGGGCCGGTTGGTCAGCTTAGGGAGACCGCCGTGGCAACGGCGCGCGCATGGGCGGCGCGTGCCGGCACACCGATCGATTTGTTGCCGGTGCTTTCGGTGCGCAATTTGTTGGCCGTGCTGGTCCTGGTCACGGCGTTGCCGTTGCTGGCGATGACGTTTGCCATGTCGTCTTCGATGATTGCGACCGAACGGCAGAACATCCGCGTCGCGCTGCTCAGCAACGCTCACACCCTCGCCTCTCTGGTGGACAATGAAATCGATACGCATGCGACGCTTGCGGCGGCCCTCGCCACGTCGCCGGCGCTGCAAGCCGGAGACATTGCGGCGTTCAGGCAACAAGCGCTCGCGGCGCTCGCCGCTCTTCCAGGTGCATGGATAAATCTCTCCGACCCGCTCGGCCAACTCTTGATGTCGACGTCGGTCGCGGATGGCGTGGCGTTGCCGCTGAGCGCTACACACTTTCTCATGCCAGAGGTGTGGGCCCTGCGACAGCCGCAGGTGTCCGATGTCATGCTGGGGCAACTCTCCAAGCGGCAAAATGCCTTTCTCGCAGTGCCGGTGTTCAAGGATGGCAAGCCACTTTACTCCATCATCGTCGGTCTCGATCCAGACCGCTTTCTTGCGCTCCTGCGCCGCGACTTCGGTCCAGATGTCGTCGTCGCGCTAGTCGACCGGAAGGCAAATTTTGTCGCTCGCGTGCCCGACCATGCCGCTCGTGTCGGCACGCCCGCAAGCGACGGATGGCGCGCCGCAATGGCGCGGTCGCCCGAAGGCTTCTCGGAGAATGCGAGCCTCGAAGGCGAGATAATCCTCACGCCCTACGTGAAAACCAAGCAGGGCTGGACGGTCGGAATTGGCTATCCCATCCGTGTGATTGAAGCGCCGGCGCGGCGTTTGCTGTGGCAACTGGGCTTGATCGGTGGGGCGTTGACACTCATAAGCCTCGCTTTGGGATATGGCCTGGCGCGTCGTATCAGCGCGAGCATGGCAACGCTGCTGGACGCCGCCCGCCATGTCGGCAGCGGCAAAATCGTTGCAGCCAGACCGCTTGCCGTTACGGAAGCGACCGAAATCATCCAGGTGCTGAGCACCACCTCGGAAGACCTGGTGCGGGCGCGCGCGTCACTCGATCAGCTCAACGCCGGCCTCGAAGCCAAAGTCGCTGAACGCACCGCGGCGCTCGGCGAGGAACTCAAGCGCCGCGAAGCATTGGCCGCGCAAGTCCGACAAATGCAAAAACTCGAAGCCATCGGCCAGCTGACCGGCGGCATCGCGCACGACTTCAACAATCTGATGGCCGTCATCCTGTCGTCGCACACGTTGCTCGAACGACGCCTGGCGCGCGGTGACAAAGATGTAGCCACCTTCCTCGACGGTATCCGCAGCGGCGCTGAAAGGGCCGCCGCCTTGACCTCGCGCTTGCTGGCCTTCTCCCGTCAGCAGCCGCTCGCGCCGCAGGTCGTCGATGCGAACAAGTTGATTGCCGGCATGTCGGACATCTTCCGCCGGACCCTGCCCGAAAACATCGGCATCGAGACGGTGTTTGCCGGCGGCCTGTGGCGGGCGCACGCCGATCCTCACGAACTGGAAAACGTACTGCTCAACCTCGTTGTCAATGCCCGTGACGCGATGCCGGATGGCGGCAAGCTGACAATCGAAACCTCGAATGCGCACCTCGACGATACCTATGCCCGTGACAATGTCGAAGTCAGCGCCGGTCAATATGTCTTGATTGCCGTCACCGATACGGGAATCGGCATGTCGCCGGAAATCATGGCCCGTGCGTTCGAACCGTTTTTCACCACCAAGCCCGTTGGCAAAGGCACGGGGCTGGGGCTCTCGGGGGCATTCGGGTTCGTCAAGCAGTCCGGCGGACACGTCAAGATTTATAGCGAAGTGGGCCACGGCAGCACCGTCAAGGTGTACCTGCCGCGCACGAACGCCAACGCGTCAGCGCTCGACACGGCAAGCGCCGTGAGTGCCGAAACGGCCCTGCCGATGGCGCGCGCGACCGAAACCATTCTCGTTGTCGAGGATGACGCCGACGTGCGCAAGTCGACGCTCGCCATGTTGCGCGAACTCAATTACCGGCCACTCGAGGCGGCAACGGGCGCGAAAGCCCTCGACCTGATCGGGGCCAATCCCGACATCAAGCTGTTGTTCACCGATGTTGTCATGCCCGGCATGAACGGCAGCAAACTCGCCGATGAAGTGAAACGGCGGAAGCCCGACCTCCCTGTGTTGTTCACAACCGGCTACACACCGAACGCCATCGTCCACAACGGCACGCTCGATGACGGCGTCAATCTGCTGATGAAGCCGTTCACGCTCCACGACCTCGCCCACAAAATCGACCGTGCGCTGCATGGGCGGTGACGCCGCACGTAGGCAGCCACTCGGCGCGTAAAAATGGCGTGCAAGGAGGCATGACCGAATCCCTGCGCTGTCTCTGGGGCTTCGATCGGCACGTCATGCCGACAAAGGCACTCGAAGGTGATGGCGCGGTTGCCGCAGGTTGCGCGCAGCAACTCGACGAAGACCATGGGTCGCCAACCGACACGTGGTAGGGTGTATCCTTCAGACTGAATTTGTCCCCTGATGTCGAGCGAAGGGAGTTCCGTGCGTCGATTGCTCTCCTATGTGTGGTGGCCGGCGTTGTTCGTGCTGTCGACCGGCGCGGTCTATGGCGGCCTGCGGTTGGGACATCCCGTTCTCGCCTTCAACGTGACCTACCTCGCGCTGGCGCTGGTGCTTGCGGTGCTCGAGCGCGCGATGCCGCACAGCAGGGCCTGGCTGAACAACGACGGTCAGGTCGGCGTCGACCTGCTGCATACGCTGCTCAACAAGGGCGTGGCGCAGATCGTCATCACGGTGGCGGTGTTCTCCGGCATTTCCGAAGGGTTGAACCTGGGCGGCGGCGGTGTTTGGCCCGTTCTGTGGCCGGCCGGCTGGCCGCTGGTGCCGCAGACGGTGCTGGGTCTGCTGATCGTCGAGATCGGGCTCTACTGGAAACACCGGCTGTCGCACGAAGCGCCCTGGCTGTGGCGCTTCCACGCCGTGCATCACAGCATGACGCGGCTGTGGTTCTTCAACACCGGCAAGTTCCATCTGGTCGATACGGTCACCGGCCTGGCGGTCGGCATGCCGGTGCTGCTGCTGCTGGGCGCGCCGCAGGATATCCTGGTGCTGGTCAGCGCCATCACCGCGATCGTCGGCATCCTGACCCATTGCAACGTCGAGATGCGCTGCGGCCCCTTGAGTTACGTCTTCAACACGCCGGCGCTGCACCGCTGGCATCATTCGATGGTGCCGCACGAGGGCAATCGCAACTACGGCGAAAACCTCATGCTGCTCGACCTGATGTTCGGCACCTTCTACCTGCCGGCGCATCAGCCTCCGGTCGATATCGGCATCCGCCATCCCATGCCGCCGACGTTTCTCGGCCAGTTGAAGGCGCCGTTCACGAGCCAGCCGCTGTGATCCGGCCGCTGTAACCCAGCTGCCGTGACGCCGCTGTGGCGATCGGGGCCGTCACTCCATCTTGGCGCCGCTCGCTTTGACCACGGGTCCCCACTTCTCCCGCTCGAGCCGGACGAAGTCGATATACTCGGCCGTCGTCATCGGCCGGATCACGGCGCCCTGCGCCAGCATCGGCTCGGCCACGTCCCTGGTGCCGAGCACCGCGAGGGTGGCCGCATGGATGCGGTCGAGAATGGGTTTGGCAACGCCGGCCGGTGCGGCAAGCCCGTACCAATTGTCCGACAGCACGGTGGGCAGCCCGATCTCGGCCGTGGTCGGCAGGTCGGGCAGCAGCGCCGCGCGGGTCTTGCTGGTGAGCGCCAATGCCTTGATGGCGCCGGAGCGGATATGCGGCAAGAGCGGCGAGATATCGAGGACGACCAGCTGGACCTGTCCCGCCAGCAGATCCTGGATCGCCGGGGCGGCGCCGCGATAGGGCACATGCACGATGTCGATGCCGGCGGCGCTCCTGAACAGCTCGGCCGCCAGGTGGCTGATGCCGCCGGGGCCCGACGATCCGTAGTTGATCTTGCCCGGGTTGGCCTTGGCATAGGCGATCAGTTCCGCGGCCGAATTGACCGGCAGGCGCGACGACACCGCCACGACCATCTGCACCAGGGCGACCGGCGTCAGCAGGACCAGATCCTTGTCCTCGAAGGGCATGTTGGGGACCATGAACGGCGCGATCGCCGACGGACCGGTGGCGTTCATGCCGATGGTGTAACCATCGGGCGCCGCCTTGGCCAAGGCCGCCACGCCGGTCAGGCCGCCCATGCCGCCCTTGTTCTCGATCACCACCTGCTGGCCGAGCTCCGCCGACAGGCCGCGCGCCAGGATGCGGCCGAACATATCGGAGGGACCGCCGGCGGCGAAGGGGACCAGCATGGTGATCGGCTTGGCGGGCCAAGCCGCCTGCGCCCGCGCGCTGCTCGACGCCATGAGCGCCGCAGCGCCAGCCACCCCAAGAATCGTCCTGCGTTTCATCGTCGCTCCCCCTGGCCGCTTCTTTCTCGGGCGGTCCTCGATACTGTCGGCTTATACCAATCGCCAGAACTCA
This sequence comes from Reyranellales bacterium, assembly GCA_038224985.1. Taxonomy (GTDB): domain Bacteria; phylum Pseudomonadota; class Alphaproteobacteria; order Reyranellales; family Reyranellaceae; genus Reyranella. Next base: position 115 of record JBBRFD010000112.1, on the reverse strand, counting down.
TGACACGTTAGCCCACCGTCGCCTGGTTATGGATGCGAGTTGTTGTGGTTTGGCGAGCAGATCAGTCCATGCCTTGCAGCAGGCATCGACGATGGCGTCGTAGGTTTCATAAATG
>JBBRFD010000111.1:0-15042 GCA_038224985.1 Reyranellales bacterium | reverse complement strand
CAGGATATCCCGCCACTTGATATGCGGCTCCAGCAAGAAAGTGTATGGGAGTGTTTAGGGGTTTAAGGCTTGCTTGAGAGAGCCATTCAAAGATTTCAGCTGCTCGTTTGAGACCACTCTGCCATTCAACGCTAGAATTGTCATTACGCTCAAGAAAAGAGCATTCCAATAGCAGTAGCGCTTGGTCGAGGAGTGCAGCGACGTCTTGTTCTGTGAAGTTACGGAGACCGTCTTGCTTCATTTCTAGACGAAGCTGTTGGCTATATAATTTTGCTTGCCGCTCGGTGAGCGCATGCCCCGCGAGCGTCGTCCTTACTTGTTTGGCGATCGAAATAGTTAGATCGTCTGCCAAATTAGGCTCCTCTATAGATCGCGTCGATGACCGTTTTGAGGTCTACGATTTGGAATTCATAACTTTCGAGGCGACGCCCACCTTTGTAAGCAGCATGCAGGGTGGGGGGTAACCAGGCAATGCGGGTCGCAGGAGCTTTGGGAATATTTCCACAGGCATAACATATTCCATCTAAGCGCGTGGCGCCTTTTCCGCTCGTTCGCCATAGTTCTAAGAGTGCGCGCTGCCACAGGCTCGCCTCAGGGGTGTCGTATTCGCTCAAGAGCGCAATAAGCTCTCGGACCCCCGACGGTAAGTGTAAGGTCGCGTCGAATTTTGAATGGGCATCTTCAATCTTCTGCGTATTGCTCGTCGCAAGGCATTTTGCCTCCAGCATCAAAATGTCTGTAACGACACCCTGATCATTTATACGGAAGGCAAGGGCGTCATCGCCTGTGCGGCCGGGTCGCATTTCGGCTTGTTTATCAGGTTCATAGGCTTCGCCTTGCTGAATGCGTTGGTTGATCGCCTCAAGATGTTGGAATTCCTGGTCGTGAACGCGAAACAAGAACGCTGGTACCTGCCAATCGCTGTTTCCATGTGCACCCCAGTGCTCAACGGCAAGCACTGCTAGGGTTTCACCCAAGTAACCTTGGAGCGTTACACGGTGAAGCATGCTTGGATAGTGAGCTGCAGGGTCTGCTAATGTAGTGTTGAAGGGGCTAAGAGTGTCCTCGAAGCCTCGTCTTAGGCGTTTTCGAGCGTCCTCTAGTGCTTCAGCAAAATATTTACTCAATTGCTCTTTTACTGGGATAAATGCCGCCGCATTTGCTCGCCATACCCTAAGTCCGTAATTCGCACTAGGAGAAGGGCGCTGTTGTTCGACAAGCCATGCATCCAGCAGACTGTTCGGCACTCGCTGAAATCGAATCATCTCTTTGAAGTCTCTAAAGGGGCGCTTCTAGTCGCTGGCCATAGCCATACAAGCCGCAGTTGAAGTGCTATCCCATTAGCACATATTACACTCATGGTGCGAGGCGTGGATTTCGCGAAAGTCGCTAGGCAGCAAGGAATATCTCAGAATGGCGCGAGCAAAGCCGGTTGTGTTGGCTACACGGACGTTTCGCACGCAGGGAATCGCTGCGGACCATTTTGCCGAAATGCTCGGCAAGTATTTGCCGGGAGATCGGGTCGATGACGAGGATGCAGCTGATCTGGCAGAGTTATTGAAACGCCACTTTGGCTACGAGGAGAAAGTGGGGCCCGGGATAGAGTTTTTTACAGTTGGTGATTCTGGGCAGTTCGCGAGTTGGTGTTTCTTCATCGTTCGTGTGGACGGTACGATGATCGATTTCTCCTATAAGCACTGTATTACTGGACGCTGACGCACTTCCGCCGCTCCAAAATGACATCTTTCCGCCACCTCACTTCCACTTCGCCAGATAGAACCGCGGCAGCTCGTCAGGGTACGTCTTGAAGTCGAGCTGCTTGCTGAACGCATACGTGTTCACATAGGTGTGGATCGGCACTCAGTAGGCCTGCTCTGTGGCAATCTTGATCGCCGCCGAATAGGCCTTGGCGCGCGCGGCCTTGTCGGAGGTGGCGCCGCCCTCGGCGAGCAGCGCCTTGGTTTTGGCGCGCGCCCAGCAATGCTTATCCCACCGTCACGTTCGAGAAATCGACGTACCAGCTCTTCGGATGCACATAGCCCTTCACCTTGGACGAGATCGCATTCGGCCAGACGTCGTGGACGACCCAGACGAAGACCGCGTCGTCGACCATCTTGGTGTTGATCCGGGCCAGCACCTTGTCGAGTTCCTTGGGGTCCGACGTGCTGCGGGCTTCCTTGGCCAGCGCGTCGAAGACGGGATCGTTGATGTAGCCCCAGTTCGAGCCCTTGGGCGGCACCTGCTGGCTGTCGATGAAGCGCATGAAGGCGTTGTGCGGGTCCATGGTGTTCCACGACACGTTGATGGCGCCGAAGGACGCGGCTTCGGCGGCCTTGGCGCCCTGGCGCATGAAGTTGAGCAGGGCGTTCCAGTCCATGACCTGGAATTCGACGTCGATGCCGACCTCGGCCCATTGCTGCTGGATCGCCTCGTTCATGATCAGCGGATACATCTGGCCGGAGCCCGAGGTCGAAATCGCGATCTTGGTCTTGAGCTTCTTGTTCGGGCCATAGCCCGCCTCGGCCAGCAGGCGCCTGGCCTCGACCGGGTCGTACTTGATCTTGAACGAGGGCGTGCCGAACCACGGGTGATCGGTGGGCACGCAGCCGACGGCGGGGGCGGCGAGGCCGTTCAGCACCTTGACGATGGCGTCGCGGTCGATGGCGAGGTTCATCGCCTTGCGCACGCGGATATCGGCGGTGGGAGCGCCCGGCAGCAGGGAGAGTGTGTAGGGCCACATATGCGGGATAGCGTTGGTCTCGATCTTGACGCCGGCCGCCTTGAGCTTCTCCAGCGAGTCGGGCGCCGGGGCCTCGATCCAGTCGACGCGGCCCGAGAGCAAGGCCGCCGTGCGCGTCGAGACGTCGGGGATGGGCAGCAGTACCATGCGCTCGGTCTTGGGGATGCGGTCCTTGTTCCAGTAGTCGGTGTTGCGCTCCAGTTCGGCGCGCTCGCGCGGCGTCCAGGACTTCATCTTCCACGGGCCGGTGCCGACCGGAGATTTGCGATAGGCCTGCCAGTCGCGGCCGACCTTCTCGAAATTGGCCGCGCTGGCGATCGAGAAGCGGTTGAGCAGCGAGGGCATCACCGTGTCGATGCCGTTGGTCTGCAGCTCGACCTTGTAGGTGTCGAGTTTCCTGTAGGAGACCAGCGGCCAGACGGCGGCGATCAGCACCGCGCGGCCGAGGCGGTCGAAGGCCGGCGACTTGTCGTTCAGCGTGCGCTCCAGGCTGAAGATCACGTCGTCGGCGGTGAAGGGCGTGCCGTCGTGGAACTTCACGCCCTGGCGCAATTCGAAGACCCATTTCGTCGGATCGGTGGGGTCCTGCGCCCATTTGGTGGCGAGGCCGGGGATCAGCCTGGCCGGCTCCGTCGCCGAGGACAGGTCCCACATCACCAGCGGGTCGTAGAGCGTGTAGCCCATGAAGCGGATGCCCTCGGTGCCCTGGTCGGGCGCGCCGTCGGTCACCGGGATATCGGCCAGCGTCATGGCGATACGCAGGGTGGACGGCGTTTGCGCCTGGGCGGACGTGGTGCCGGCGGCGAAGGACCCGGCGAGAGGGAGAGCGGCACCGGCGAGTAGAGCGGCACGACGTGACAGCATGCGAGACCTCCTGGAGTTCCCGCTCTGCGAAGCATGAAGCGCGCCAGCACCGGAAACGCTGGACCCGGCACAAAACTTGCTGCCTGATCCTGTAGAATGTCCGAACCCAATACGATGACGGCCACCGAGCTGGCCCAGAAGATCGATGCCGGAGCGCTCACCGCCGAGGCCATCGTCCGTTCCCATCTCGAACGCATCGACCTGCGCGATAAAGACGTGCTCGCCTGGACGCATCTTGCCCGCGACGCTGCCCTCGAACGGGCCAAGGCGCTCGACAAGGGGCCGCGCCAGGGCCTGCTGCACGGCATTCCCTTCGGCGTGAAGGACATCATCGACAGTTACGACCAGCCGAGCCGTTACGGCTCGCCGATCTACAGGGACAACCAGCCGCTGGCCGATGCCGCGACCGTGGCGCTGCCGCGCGCGGCGGGCGCCATTCTGCTCGGCAAGACGGTGACGACGGAATTCGCCAACCGCACGCCGGGGCCGACCAAGAACCCGCACAATCCGGCGCATACGCCGGGCGGTTCGTCCTCCGGTTCGGCCGCCGCCGTCGCCGACTTCCAGGTGACGCTGGCGACCGGGACGCAGACCGGCGGTTCGGTCATTCGGCCGGCGGCGTTTTGCGGCATCGTCGGTTTCAAGCCGAGCTACGGTCACTTTCCGCCGGCCGGCATGAAGGCCAATACCGAATGGCTCGACACCATCGGCTGCTACGCCCGCTCGGTCGAGGACATCGCGCTGTTCCGCGCCGCCGCCATGGCGATCCCCTATGTGCCCGTGAAGAAGATCGAGACGCCGCCGCGCATCGCGCTGTGCTGGACGCATCATCGCGCCGAGCTGTCGATGGAGGCGGTGTCGGCGGTCGAGAATGCAGCACTTGTGTTGCGCCAGGCCGGCGCCGAGGTGCGCGAGATGGATCTGCCGGCGATGGTCGTGTCGATGACCGAGGGGCAGAAGACGCTTTCGGCTTTCGAGGGGCCGCGCGCCGCCGCCGACGAGGCGCGGCGTCATTACGATCTGCTGTCGCCCAGTTTCCAGGTCGACAAGATCGCCGCCGGTGCGAAGATCGATTACGCGACCTGGGCTGCCGCGCGGAAGCTGGGCGAGCAGGGCCGCGCCGCCGTCGATGCGCTGTTCGACAAGATCGACGTCATTCTGACGGCACCGGCGCCGGGCGAGGCGCCGCTGGGGTTGCAGCGCACCGGCTCGGCCACCTTCAATCTGCTCTGGACCTATCTCTGGATGCCCTGTGTGACTCTGCCGATGGGCAAGGGGCCGACGGGGTTGCCGGTCGGCGTCCAGCTGGTCGGCCGCCAGCATGAGGATGCGCGGCTGCTCGACCTGGCCGCCTGGGCGCGGAGTGTTTTGACATGAAAGCGCTGAGCGCCGTTGAAGCCGCTGCCGCGATCGAGGCGGGCACGCTCACGTCCGAGAAATTGGTGCAGTCCTGCCTCGAGCGCATCGCCGGGCGCGAGCCCGAGGTGCATGCCTGGGCCTTCCTCGATCCCGAGCTCGCTCTGGCGCAGGCGCGGGCGGCCGACAAGGCGAGCGGCGGGCTGCTGCGCGGCGTGCCGATCGGCGTGAAGGACATCATCGACACCTACGACATGCCGACGGGTCACAACTCGCCGATCTTCGAGGGCAAGGTGCCGTTCGGCGATGCCGCCTGCGTGGCACTGTCGCGCAAGGCCAATGCGGTGATCCTGGGCAAGACGGTGACGACGGAATTCGCCAACCGCCATCCCGGGCCGACGGTGAATCCCCATCGCGACAAGTCGGGCAAGAGGCGCACGCCCGGCGGTTCGTCCTCCGGCTCGGCCGCCGCCGTGGCCGACGGTCATGTGCCGCTGGCTTTCGGCACGCAGACCGGCGGTTCGGTCATTCGTCCCGCCGCCTATTGCGGCGTCATCGGCTACAAGCCGACCTTCGGTGATTTCTCGCGCGTCGGCATCAAGATGCAGTCGCATTCGCAGGACACGCTCGGCCTGATGGCCCGCACCCTCGACGACATCGCGCTCTTCCGCGCCGTCGTCCTGGCCCTCCCGCCCGTCGCCCTCGAGCGCGACATCGCCACCCCCCGCATCGGCTTCTACCGCACCCCCATTTGGGACGAAGCCGACCCCGACACCCAGTCCCTCCTGGACCGCACAGCGAAACGCCTCGATGCCCTCACCATCCCCGTCAACCCGACATTCGCCGACATCCTCGACCACCAGACCGACATCACCACCTTCGAAGGCGCCCGCAACTACGCCGACGAGCGCCTGCGCAATCCCGACAAGATCAGCGCGGCCCTCATGGGCGGCGCGATGAAGAAGGGCCTCGAAGTCACGCTCGACCAGTACGTCGCCGCCCAGCGCAAGGCCGTCGCCTACCGCGCCCATATCGACTCGCTGTTCGACAGCGTCGACCTCCTTCTGGTGCCCAGCGCCCCCGGCGAAGCGCCGGCCGGCGTCGAATTCACCGGCGATCCGCGCTTCAACTCGCTATGGACGCTCGCCGGCACGCCCTGCGTCACGCTGCCCGCCGGCACCGGCGACGAGGGCATGCCGCTCGGCATCCAGCTCGTCGGCCCGCGCTATGGCGACGACAAACTCTTCTCCCTTGCCGCCTGGGTGGCGGCGCGATTGGACTGAACACATGCCGAAGATCAATGGTGAACGTCTCCTCGGCGACCTCCGCCGCATCGCCGATTTCGGCCGCTACGAGTCAGGCGTCCATCGTCCGCATATGTCGCCGCAGGACGTCGAAAGCCGCCACTGGCTGATGGGCCGCATGAAAGAGGCCGGCCTCGATCCGGTGATGGACGGCGTCGGCACCGTGATCGGCCGCAGCCTCAAGACCGGTCCGCGCCTCCTGATCGGCTCGCATTCCGACACCCAGCCGCGCGGTGGCTGGCTCGATGGCGTCATGGGCGTGATCTACGGCCTCGAAGTGGCCCGCGCGCTGGCCGAGGACCCCGAAACGGCGCATCTCGCCGTCGATGTCGCGTCCTGGGCCGATGAAGAGGGTCACTGGGGCCAGATGACGGGCAGCCGTTCTTTCATCGGCATCCTGAGCGAAGAAGACATCGACAAGTCGCGCCACCGCGACGAGGGCACGCCGTTCCGCGACGCACTGAAGAAGGCCGGCCTCGAAGGCGTGCCGCGCGAGCAGTGCGAGGACGGGCGCTACCGCGGCTATCTGGAGGCGCATATCGAGCAGGGCGGGCTGCTCGAGGCTTCCGACAAGCGCATCGGCATCGTCACCGGCATCGTCGGCATCATGCAGTTCCGCATCACCTTCAGCGGCATCCAGAATCACGCCGGCACGACGCCGATGCCGATCCGCAAGGATGCCGGCGTCGCCATGGTGCGGCTGGCGACCGCGATCCACGATACTTTCCCCGCGCTGGTGGCCGAGCGCAGCGTCTGGACCATCGGCAAGATGACCGTGGAGCCGGGGGCGCCAGCGATCATTCCCGGCAAGGCCGAGATGATCCTGCAGTTCCGCGACGTCGACATGAAGGTGCTGGAGCGGCTCGAGGCCGCCGCCATCAAGTTGGTCGCCGAGGCCAATGCCAAGGGACCGTGCAAGGTCGAGATGGTGAATCTTTCGCGCACCATGCCGGCGCCGATGGATGAGCGCTTCCAGGACGCAATCGAGGAGGCCGCCGGCAGACATGCAGCCGGCCAGTTCGTGCGCATGCCCTCGGGTGCCGGCCACGATGCGCAGCTTCTGGCGCGGCGCATGCCCTCAGCCATGCTGTTCGTGCCCTCGATCGGCGGCATCTCGCATCACTTCACCGAGAATACCAACGATGGCGATATCGTGCTGGGCTGTCAGGTCTTCACCGATGCCGCGGCGAAGATCCTGAAGGGCAACTAGCCGATCCCGTAGAAGGCCGCGCAGGTCTCACCCAGGATCAGGTCCTTTTCGCGCGCCGTGAGGAACGGGCAGTAGCGCCTGACGTAGTCGAGCGACTGCTTGTAGGTGCAGAACCGTTCGACGTTCGGCATGTCGGAGCCCCACATGAGCCGGTCCGCGCCCAGCTGGTCGCGCATATCGGCAATCAGCGTCTGCGCCTCCGGGTAGGGGTAATCCCAGATGCCGCCGTAGCTGATGGGAAATACCACCTCCAGCACCACGGACTCGTGGCGGTAAACGCGGAGCGCCGCCTCGGGGAATTCATAGCGGCCGTTGGGCGCCAGGAAGGCTGCGGGCGGGCTCATGGCGATATGCACGCGCAAGGCCGGATAGCGCGCGAGCACGCGGCCGAAGGCTGCGATATGCGCCATATAGCCGGCCAGGTCGTAGCTCGGCCCCGAGCTGAACTCGATGCAGAGCACGATCCCCAATCGCGCGAGCTTGTCCCAGAACGCCTCCATCTCGGGCGCGTCGAGCGGCCAGGGGAAGCCATGCCGGCTGAGCGAGTCGACGTTGAAGTAGAGGCCGCGGAGCTTCAGCAGGTCGAAGGCATGGTCGATCTCCGCCAGCTGCTCGGGTTGTCCTGCCGTCGCCTCGACGACATGCATCAGCCCGGTCATCCGTCCAGGATACTGCCGCCCGGCAAAGGCATTCATCTCGGTCATCGCGCCGTAGCCGCCGCCGGCCTGCAATACGCAATGATCGACGCCGGCGTTCATCATCTGGGCCAGCATCAACTCGGGCGGCGCCGTCAGTTCCTGCATGCCCACGGGCATGTACTGGATGGCGTAGTCTTCGCCCTCACGGGTGAATTCGAGCTGGCCGAAACGGCCGACGCGGAAATCGACGTCGGCGAGGCCGCTCCAGCCCTCGTCGCCCGCCCGGAACAGCGCCTTGGTATCGCAGCGCTTGCCGTCGCGCAGACGGAAGGTCGGCGCGGCCGTGCGGGTGACGATGCGCTGCAGGTAGCGCTTGTGGATCTCGCGTGTCGGATGTCCGCAGGCGCCGATCCAGTGCGTGAACACATGGGCGTGGCAATCGATGATCATGTTCGCTCCCCGGCGCTTTTCCCTGATCCCTCGACGATGCTGTTCGTGCCGTCAACCGGGCCTGCTAGTCTTCCGGCAAAGAATTGGAGGGCGCCCTTATGAAAATCACCGACGTCACGCTGACGCTGTTCGCCTGGGACGACATCCCGCCCACGACCTACGGCGCCCATACCGGCCGCTTCTCCGGCAAGAGCCAGATCGGCTTGCTGCGCATCATCACCGACCAGGGCCTCGAAGGGCACGCCTTTCTCGGTTCGGCGATGAATCCGGCGACGACGGACGGCCAAGGGCTGATCACCCATATCAAGCCGGTGCTGATGGGCCGCGACCCGCTGCACCGCGAGGCGCTCAACCAGGAGATATGGAAGCGCCAGCGCTCGGCCGGCGTGCGTGCCATCGGCGCCGTCGACGTGGCACTTTGGGACCTGCTGGGCAAATATATGGGCCAGCCGATCCACCGCCTGCTCGGCACCTATCGCGAGAGCGTGCCGGCCTATGCCAGCTCGGCAGTGCTGCCGTCGCCAGCGGCCTATGCCGAGGAGGCAATGAAGTTCAAGGAAGGCGGGTGGGCCGCCTACAAGATCCATCCGCCGACGCGCTGGAAGGAAGACATCGCGGTCTGCGAGGCGGTGCGCAAGGCGGTCGGCGACTACACCATCATGCTCGACTCGACCTGGAGCTACGATTTTCCCGCCGCCGTCCGTGTCGGCCATGCCATCGAGGAGATGGGCTTCTACTGGTACGAAGACCCGCTGGCCGACCAGGACATCTACAATTATGTGAAGCTGAAGCAGAAGCTGCGCATTCCCATCCTCGCGACCGAGTATCCGATCAGCGGCCTCGACAGCTATCAACCCTGGATCATGCTGCAGGCCACCGACTTCCTGCGCGGCGATGTGGCGGTGAAGGGCGGCATCACCACGCTGGTGAAGACGGCGCATCTCGCCGAGGCCTTCCGCATGAATTACGAAGTCCACCACGGCGGCAACTCGCTGAACAACGTCGCCAACCTCCATGTCATCGCCTCGATCCGCAACACCGAGTTCTTCGAGGTGTTGCTGCCCGATGGTGCGCAGAAATACGGACTGGAGCAGGACATCGTCGTCGGCAAGGACGGCTTGGTCCATGTCCCCAACGGCCCTGGCCTCGGCGCCGCCATCGACTTCAAGCTGATCGAGCGCAAGAAGGTCGCGGTGCTGAGCTAGCCGCAGTCGTTACTGGTTGCTGAGCAGATACCTTGCAAGGCCGCCGCCCTTGTCGGCGGCGACCTGGGTCGGTGCGCCGTTGATGCGGGCGGCCAGTGCGCAGGCCTCGGCATCGGGCAAGGCATCCAGCTTCTGGATGTTTTCGAAGTCGAGCGGCTGGAAGCCCGCCTCGGTCAGCAGGGCCGTGGTTTGCCGGTCGGTTGGGATGGAAGGCGCAGCGCCGCCGGTGTTGCGGCCGCTGCGATAGGCTTCCTCCAGCGCCGCCAGCGTGGCGCGGAACAGCTCCTGCGATTTGGCGTCGAGCGTATCGACGCGGCGGATGCCGGTCACCGCGAACTCGCGGCACAGCGCCAGGCTGGTCGATTGCAGTTGCCGCAGCACCGCCGTGCGCGCAGCGACGGCGGCTAGCGCCGTCTTGTCGTCCGCCGCCTTGAGCGCCGGCACGATGTAGCCCGCGCGGAGTTCGCTCATGACGATGAAGGCGCGAGTGGTGCCGCGCGCGACCGGCTGCTGGCGGTCCTCCTCCAACGCCTTGCGGATACGCGCCTCGGCTCCCGGGACGTCGGCCAGCACCAGCCGGATCAGCGGCGCCTGCTTCAACTCCTCCAGAGTCCGGTCGACGGACAGCGGGCCGTTCGGCCCATCCTCCAGCATCTCCAGTCCATAATGCGCCCCGGCCACGCCAGCCGCCGTCGCCATCAGCACGATCAACGCCTGAAGGGTGCGACCGCGCGGCGTTACAGGCTTCTTGCTGCGCCAGAACCAGGCGCCCAGCCCAACGGCGATGGCGATGCCAATGACGGCGCCGAGATAATTCACACACTACTCCGATGGTCGCGCGGACGTTTAGAGGCTGCAGCTTTCAGGTGGCTTACGGAAGCCTCGGGATCAAGATTTTCGCAGGAACCATCCGGGCGCCGTGGCGTTGCATACGCGTGACCATCAAAATATTGGCGCTGGCCGCCCTTTTCCTGTGTGGCTCGACCGCCGCGTTCGCCCAAGCCGCTCCGGATGCCCCCAAGGGCGACGCCGATGCGACGAATGGGTCCTTCACCATCCAGGTCGAAAACGACGTCTTTAATCGCCTCGGGCCGAGCGACCGCGACTATACCAGCGGTCTGCGCATCGGCTGGATGTCGGGACCGACCTCCAGCATTCCGCCGTGGCTCTCTTCTGCCACGACCTTCCCGGCCTTCTTCGGCGAGCCGCAGCCGACGCGTATCGACCGCCGCTGGGGCCTGTCCCTGGGACAGAATCTCTACACGCCGGAGAACACGACGACGTCCGCTTTCATCGCCAACGACCGGCCTTATGCCGGCTGGCTCTATGTCGGCGGATCGCTGCAGAACACTTTCTACAAAAAGAACGACAAGGGCGCCGAAGTGCCGACGCGCCAGGATACGCTGCAGCTCGATGTCGGCATCGTCGGGCCGGCGGCCCTGGGGGAGTTCACGCAAAACAACTTCCATCGCATCGTTCACGTCGACCGCGTCAATGGCTGGGCCAACCAGCTGCACAACGAGCCGACGCTCGGCCTCACCTTCGAACGGCGTTGGCGGACCGGAGTCACGGAAATTTTCGAGAAGCCGGGGCTGCAACTCGACTTCGTACCACGCCTGGGCGCCGCGCTGGGCAATGTCGCGACCTATGGCAGCGTCGGCGGCCAGTTCCGCATGGGCAACGATCTCAGCATCGATTTTGGCGCGGCACGGCCGCGGCCCTCGCTGCCGGGATCGGATGGTTATGCCGGCAGTGGCTTCGCCTGGTATCTGTTCGCCGGCGGCGACGCCCAGGTCTGGGCACGCAACATGTTCATCGACGGCAATCTCGATGGGTATCGCACCGGTATCACGCGTCGTCCGTTCGTCGCCGAAGCACAGGCCGGTCTGGCGCTCGTCTTCGAGGGCGTGCGCGTGACGTTCAGCCATGTCCTGCGCACGTCGGAGTTCTACGAGCGCGACCGTCTCGAACAATTTGGTTCGGTGAGCGTTACCTTCCGTTACTGATACGGAGCGGTCTGCCGATGGGCTATATTCGTCCCATCAGGAGAAGGATGACGACAATGACCAGCACGAGGCCGGCGCCGCCTGAGGGGTAGTAGCCCCAACCGGAGCTGTAGGGCCAATGCGGCAGAGCGCCGACCAGAATCAGGACAAGAACCATTAGAAGTATCGTACCGAGCATGGCTCGCTCCCGAGGCGTGGTTGAGGGAGGCTAACGCCCGATAGGCCAAATTGTTGCGCAAGCCTGAACACGGGGCTCGCGCTTGAGTAGCAAGAGCGTATACTCTGGCACGTCGTCTTCGGGGGAAGCGCATGAAGAGGGTCACGAGGGCGCGGACAGAGAGCCTTTTGGGTGAGGGACGCTGGCTCGTGGTGCTGGTCATCCTGCCAGTTCTTTGCTTCGTGCTCTGGTCGAAAATGACCAGCGACCACGGCGTCGCCTGGGGCATTTTTGCACCGCTGAAAGTCACGCTGATCGACGAGCCAGGAACCGCGATGAAGCCCAGCGAGACGGCGGAAGCCACCACCGCGAAGGCGAAAACCACGGCCCTGGTGGGCGCTGCGGCCAATCGCCTTTACTCCGTGGCCTCGACGGCGTTGTTGGTGTTCGTATCCATCGGCGTGGGTGCTTACGGTTGGCGGTCGGTGTGGCGCGGCCCGAAGACACGGCTCGATCGCTGGGTGGTCTGGTTCCTCAGTGCTGCCGTGCTCTTGATCGTGCTCTACGCACTGGACGGCAATTGGGTGTTCGAAAAATTAGGCTGGCTAACCCCGCCTGCCGAACATTCGGACCAAGTCTATCGGTTCCTGGGTACCAATGTCTTCGATCGCGCGATCGGCGGTATGGTCGGCAGTGGCGCTCTCTCCTTGCTCAAGGGGCAACTCGTCATTGCCAATCATGCCGTGGCGCTGGCGGCCATCGGCGTTGCGGTGAGCAGCGCATTCATTGCCATCCGGGCGACACGGCTCGGCGCCGCCGACGATGGGCCAGCGGCGGTGGAGCTCAAGAATCAGCTCGATCTTATGCTGATGACGGCGGCGCTGCTGCTCGTGGCCGGCGTCATCGACACCAAGCAGTGGACGGCGCTCCCCGTGCCATTCATTGCCGAAGAGATGCGCACCGCCTATGCTGCGATGATCAACGGCTTCGTGTCCTTGGAAAGCGTGTGCTTTGTGGGCGTGCTGGTCTCGATCTTCCTGCCATCGGCCTTGCTGCTCGAACGGGCCCGTGGCCGTATTCGCCACGCCCGGAGCGGCGCCGTGAAGGCCGGGCCAACGCCGGCGCCCGAGGTCAAGCCGGAAGGCCTCGCCTTCGCCGACCTGATGCGAGTGGCAGCACTTCTGGCGCCGGTTCTGGCCGGACCGATCGCAACCTTCGTCAACATCAAGCTGCCGGTCTAGGCCGTCACTTCGGCGTGTTCTTGTCCAGGAAGGCACGCACGCGCTTGATCGATTCCTGCAAGAATTCCGGCCCGCGCCAGTCCTTCTGGACCTCGAGGTTGGGGGCCAAGGCGATGATCTCGTCGCTGGTATGGGCGGGATGCGGCTTGTCCGTGCCTGGCTGCAGGAAGAGCGGCGTCTTGCAGGCCTTTACAAAGTCGCGGGTGACCGAGAAGACGAAGTCCCGCCCGAACATGTTCTTGCCGAAGCCGTCGATGGCGCTTTGCGGCACGGCGGGATCGCGTGCGTGCACCGTCTCGCCGTAGGTCTTTACCGCGGCATCCCACTGGTCGCGATTTTCCCACAAACCGATCGGATTTTGCAGCACTGCGGAGGCGATGCGTTCTGGATTCTGCTCGATCGCCTCGAAGCAGTAGCTGCCGCCGATGCAGCCGCCCATGACATGAAACTTGCCGAAGCCGAGATGGTCCATCAGCGCGAAGTGATCGGCGGCAAAAGTGTGCCAGCCGTAGTCCGGCGTGACGCCGGCAATCGACTTGCCGGCATTGCGCTGGTCCATCGACACCACCGTGTACTTGTCGGCCAGCGCCACGCGCGGATCCATCCAGATGCGCGGCTCGCCTTTCTCGTTCGGCCCCCAGAACTCGATGTTCGATCTCAGGCCACCCGGCGCGTAGAGCAGGATCGGGAAGCCCTTGCCATGGACCTCGTAGTAAATCTCGGCATCGGGACGCTCCAGCATCGGCATGGCGGGACTCCGCAAATGATCAACCGGCGGGTTTATAGCCGATCGAATCGATGATCGTCTTCCAGCGCGCGAGATCGGTGGTCATGCGCTGGCTGAACTCGGCCGAGGTCGAGGTCTCCACGTCGAGGCCGAGTTCGACCAGTTTCCGGGTGATTTCGGGCAAGGCCAGGACGGCTTTCAGTTCCCGCGCCCAGGCGTCCATTAGCGGCGCCGCCGTCTTGGTCGGCGCGAAGAAGACGTACCAGCCCAGAATGTTGAGCTTGGGATAGCCGAGCTGGGTGGCCGTGGGGATTTCCGGTGCCGAGGTGGTGGGTTTCACGCCCGAGGTGAAGATCACTTTCACCTTGCCGGCGCGGTGGTGCTCGAGGAAGTCGGTGATGCCGCCGCAACCAGCGGCGATGTGGCCGCCCTGCAAGTCGGCGACCAGAGGCGCCGCGCCGCGATAGGGTACCGGCTCCAGCGGAGTGCCGATCTCGCGCCCGGCCATGACGCCGAAGAAATGCGTGAAGGAGCCCAACGCCGTCGTGCCGAAGGAGGCGCGCGTCGGGTTCTTCTTCAGCCACTCGATGTACTCGGCCAGCGTGTTGACGGCGAGCGTCGGCGAGACGCAGTAGGCGGTCTGCACGGTGCCAGCCAGCGTTACCGGCACGATATCGGTCATGGGATCGAAGGGCACCGAGGCCATGGTGAGCTTCTGCACGATGGTGGCGGAGGGCACATAGGCGATCGTCGTGCCGTCGGGCGGGCTGTTCTTCAGCGCCTCGACGGCGATGGTGCCGGAGGCGCCTGATTTGTTGTCGATGATGACATTGCGGCCGGTGCGCTGCTTCAAGGATTCGGCGATGAAGCGCGCCATGACGTCGGTGCCGCCGCCGGCCGGGAAGCCGACCAGGATCTTGAGCTGCTTGTCGGGTAGGCCGGTCTGCTGGGCGCGCACGGAGGTGAAGGGAGCGGCGACTGCTGCGCCTGTGAGCGCGAGGGTCGAACGACGGGTGATCATGACATTTCCTCCTAAGAAACAAGGCTCCAGGCCAGTTCGGCACGTTCGCGCGCCGACTTGCTCATTTTTATCGATTCTGGATTGGATGAATTGCCGGCGAGGCCGCGGCGGTAGACGCCTTGG